>CAYWEP010000052.1:0-8340 GCA_964457405.1 uncultured Gammaproteobacteria bacterium | reverse complement strand
GCAGCGAAAACTGAGATTTCCTAAATCAGCGAATATTGAGACTTCCTATGACACTTTGAATTCATTTGGGTTATGCTTGATTCATACACCTTGATGAATTACAATAGCAAATACCTTTTGGTTTAATTGTTTTTATGACTCAAGGATCAGACAGTATTCTCAAGTGGATTGCGATTGCCACAATCGGTGCAGTCGCGCTCTTTGTCGGCTGGTTTATTTATACCGAGTCTACAAAATCAACAACCACGCAAACGACCGGAACTCCCAAAACCGCACAGAAAATCGCAGATTTGGGAAGAACACATGTCAAAGATGGTGAGAAAGTAGAATACAACAGTAATCCGCCGACGTCTGGGCCACACTACGCCGATTGGAAGCGACCTGATATTTATACAGAGCCACAGCAGGATGAGTATCTCATCCATTCACTGGAGCATGGGTATGTCATTATGAGTTATAACTGCGATGCCAAACCAGAAGACGGCAGTAGAGTTGATTGCAATACACTGAAAAAACAACTCTCAGATCTTTTTAAGGAAAAAGGAGCGCAGAAGCTCATTGTGGTTCCACGCCCAAGCCTTGACGTCCCGCTTGCCTTGACAGCCTGGGACTATATTGATAAGATGGATAAATTCGAGAAGAATCGAATAGTAAGTTTTATCGACGCACTCCGCGACAAAGGTCCGGAGAAGACGATGGAGTAACGAAGTTATAAGTTATGAGCGCTGAGTTATGAGTTGAAAAAGGGTATTAAACTTATAACTTATAATTCATAACTCATAACTTTCAAATATGGCAGACATAACCCTCACTGATACTAACTTTGACCAGGAAGTAACAAAAAGCACTACTCCAGTTGTTGTCGATTTCTGGGCGCCGTGGTGTGCACCGTGTCGGATCGTAACCCCGATCATTCATGAACTTGCAAAAGAATATACAGGTAAAGTAAAGGTTTTGGAGATGAATGTCGATGAGAATCCAAAAACCGCTGAGCAGTTTAATGTCTTAAGTATTCCAACAATTATGATGTTTAAAAAGGGTCAACCAGTCAAATCACTCATCGGCGCGCAAGGAAAAGGGAGCTACAAGCAAGGGATAGAGGAAGCGTTAGTTAGTTAAGCTTGACGGTAGATGATAGAAAATAGAGGATAGTAGTTTGAAGGTAGAAGATAGAGAGTAGATAGACTGATTTCCATCTTCCATATTCTATCTTCAAAGTTCTACCTTCTACCATCCATCATCTATCGTCTTTTTATTTTATGGAAAGTCTCTACGACGTCATCATCATAGGTTCAGGCCCCGCAGGTTTGACCGCTGCCATCTACACCACCCGCGCCAATCTCAAAACGCTTGTTATTGCTGGCGAGAAATGGGGAGGACAGCTCATGCTCACCTCACTCGTTGAGAACTTCCCCGGATTTCCTGAAGGCATCCAAGGCCCTGATCTTATGATGAACATGCGAAAACAAGCAGAGCACCATGGTGCAGAAATTATTGATGTTAACTTTACCCGCCTGCAATTGCCTGTCGCCAAGGCGACTGACGGGCAGGCCAAAGGCTTCATTGCTGTAACTTCAGATGGAAAAGAATACCAGGCAAAAGCAGTTATTATCGCATCAGGCGCAGATGCGAAGTGGCTTGGCGTTCCAGGTGAGCAAGAAAAAATCGGAAAAGGCGTTTCATCCTGTGCGACATGTGACGCGCCCTTTTTTAGAAACAAAAATGTCTTCATTGTTGGCGGTGGGGACAGCGCGATGGAGGAAGCGCTTGTCTTGGCAAAAGTTGCCAATAGTGTCAAAATTGTCCATCGCCGCGATGCGTTTCGAGCAAGTCAGATCATGCAACAGCGGGCACAGGAGAATCCAAAAATTGAATTCTTATTTAACTCAGAAATAAAAGAGATACTCGGAACAGACAGAGTGAGTGGCGTCAAGTTATTTAATCATCAAACAAATCAGACAACAGAGCTACCAGCTGACGGCGTCTTTGTCGCCATAGGCCATATCCCAAACACAAAAATGTTTGAAGGAATCGAGCTAGACGACCAAGGATATGTCAAAGTCCATGATCACTACCATACCAATGTCCCAGGCGTCTTCGTCGCAGGCGACGTGCATGACAGATCCTACCGCCAGGCCATAACCGCCGCAGGCTTCGGGTGTGCAGCTGCGCTGGAGGCAGAGCGTTGGTTAGCTGTACAAAGCAAATAATTCTCCCTGCTGTAACAATCTCGCCGTTCCCGTGCTCTCCGTGCACGCGTCACGGTGTCGATGTTACGCGGCAAGCCGCCGCAGGCTTTGGCTGCGCCGCAGCGCTTGAGGCCGAACGCTGGCTCTCAATGCAAGGGCAAGATGCCGATTTCACCGCGAATTAGGTATTGTTTTCGTTTGCTCCATTGCGTCTTAAACCAACACTCTCTATAATGTCAATTGTATGAAACTCACCACATTCAACTATACAGTACTCTCTAAAAAAGAGCCTGAGGGAGGGTACACTGTTACTGTCCCTATGCTACCTGAGTGTGTCACTTATGGGAAAGATTTACCTGAGGCAAAAAAATGGCAAAGGAAGCAATTGAACTGTATCTTGAAAGCTTGGAGGAGCACGGTGAAGAGATTCCAACAGAAGACGATGTGTTCTATTCACAAGTAAACATCGACGCCGCAAAAACCCGCTCGCCCTATGCCTAAAATTCCCAGCCTCACCCCAGAAGAATTCCTTAAGCGTTAAGTATAACAGTCTAAGATTCAGATTATTAGATTCTACCTTATCCAATGATTTTAGCTTCATCTGCCATCATATTTTATACCAATTGGTAAATTTTGCGATGTTTCAAACAACGAAACACAACAGTGCGGATCAATGTGAACCAAGTTTTTAGTGCGTAAATAATCTGTCGGGCTGATAAGCGCAGAAAATAAACGGCAGTTTGCTGGCTCAATTCCCAAGGCGCAGACGTCGACTTTAAGGTAAATTAGGATCTTGCTCAGTTTCTTGAACTGGTTTTTGCCAACCTTCCTATATCCCAAGATTCCTAAACAATTGTCATCGCGAGGCTACGAAGTAGCCGTGGCGATCTCTTAAGATTGCTTCGGGATGTACCATACGGTACGTCTCTTCGCTACGCTCGCAATGACAAAATCGTGTCAGAAGCGTGAACTGTATCTTATTTTCTCATTACTTGACAAATCCTACTTGCTTCCTGCACACTAGGTATATGGAACCAAATGCGCCTGTTCCTTCCGCTTCTGCGTCCCCGCAGCGGAGTAGCAAAACGATTCTTATTGTCGTTTTGGTTCTTGCGATTTTAGGAGCTACCGTCTCATACTCTGTTCTTCGCGCTCCCTCCGCACCAGAGCAAAAAGAGGCAGATGAGCAAAGCCAGCAAGACGAAAAACAAGCTGATGAGTCTTTTCAGGCTATTGCGCAAAATGTTATTGTTTATGGGACTTGGCGGGAAGAAAAATCAGTCATTAAGTCATTTAATCTTGAGACAGGGAGCAAACGTGTTCTTGCCCGATTGGGAACTGCTGTGAAGAAGGTAAGCGTGCTTTCTCCCGATACGCTTTTGTATATAGACAAAACCGACAACCGCGATCATGGGAAGTCCTTGGCAATCTATGCAATCAATAATAAAAAAGAGAACACTGTCTATACAGCCGATCAGGGATTTGGTATTGATGACTATGTCTTATCGCCTGACAAGCGGTATGCTGCTGTCTGGGAAGTTCGGTTTTCTCAAGGGTCGGGGGTTTTGGCAGGCGGTTCCTCTCGCGTGTATTCCGTTGACCTGAGTGATCCTGGGAAGAAAAACCGTCTCTACGATGAGGTTCAGGTAGGCGATACGCCTGTTCACTATCCCCGTGCTGTTCTCAACTCCGGGCAAGTGTTTCTTGATACATTTCTCCCCAATAGTACTGCCGGGTGGGCATATGGCATGAGTGTCTCAAACTTCCAAGGAACGCAAAAGCAGGATCTTTCCAATATGCAAAACGGTACCTATGGTACACAACCCACACTTTCTCCTGATGGGAGATACCTTGCTTTTGCGGGGTATGACGGCACACAAGGGTCCGGTACAGCAGTTGTTGATGGTTTTAGACGGGCGCTTCTTCGTTCAAATACTGTTGAGCTTCTGGATACACAGACCTTGCAAAGACAGAAGCTTTCCAATCTTCCCAATACCAATACTTACTCATACGTTGCTTGGGACAACACAAGCGGCAAGCTCATTTACAACGTCCTTTCAAGGTCCTCTGAGCAGATGGGTCTTTACGCGTACGATCTTGCCGCAAAGGCAGGAACCAAGCTAAATTTGGGGAATCCTCCCGAGGGTACTCCAACAAACACGCTTGCTTCGTATCTCTCAAATGGTGGGTTACTGGTTGCGACGCTTGACACTGCCGATACCGCAGAAGGGAATTTGGGCCCTGCGTATGCAGCACCCTGTACATCCTTTGCCGTCATGTCACAAAGCGGCGAGGCATCAGGTGACATATCGCCTCAGGAGATTGAGATGCGCGATAGTATGATGCAGCTTATCTCAGTTTTGCCATCAGATTATTTCCCCGCAAACACTGGCAATAAAGCGCAAGCGGTAGGTGCAGCGGCAAACAAGAAAAGTGACAATAACAAAGATAATAAGGGAAAAAACAAAGAACCAAAAGATTTTGACACTGAGTGTGATAAATCAGAATTGCAGTTATGTACCTTTGCGTTGAAACCCTCGTTATCACCAAATCGTCAGCGTCAACAATCCGAACCAAAGCCACCTCCAGAGCGACCCGGCCTTCCGGTACCCCCCCCAGTTCAGTCTCAACCGAAATGCCGGGATCTGGCTGCCAAGCAGTGTGGCGGATATGACCCAAATTGCGTAGGGAATGCGTATTTACAGCAAAAAGCCTCCAACTCCTGTGACGATTCACCGCTTTACCTCTACGGAGAGCCAGGACAAGAGGTAAAGGTTGCAATTGGTACACATGTCTTTGGTGATACGCCTTCCTATAACGGGGGATATACTGTTACGTTACTAGAAGGAGATAGGTTGCATGTCAATGGTGGTATTTATGACAGTCTTGAATATGCATATGTTCCTGGTATTCGAAAAATTACTGCGCCTTCGTATGGCGCCGTAACAACAAAGGAAAAGCTTTCAGGTGTATTGCGAGAATATGCAGCAAAGCTTGGTCTGAGTGAGAAAGAAACAGCTGATCTTGTTTCGTATGGCAAAGAAACGATTACGATGCCTTACGTGTTTGTTTCCTTCTTTGATCAAAAAACATCCGAGTTGATTTTGCCGATTTCGTTTACACCAAAACCCGACAATTATCTCAATGTCGTTTTCTACTTCCGTCAGTTTGCTGAGGAACCGTACTTCACGCCCATTGTTCCACTGTTTAAGCCGTTTACTGGTCGCACAGGATTCACTGCCGTTGAAGTAAGCGCAATGGTCGAATAGAAAGCCTCTTTATGGATCAAACAGATCAAGCTGTTCCTGCTTCTTCTCCCCATAATCCAAAAACTTTACTCGTTGCTGTTTTGGTATTGGGAGTGTTGGGTTTGGTTCTTGGCGGAGTATTTTTAAGCGGCTTTTTTAATACTGATACAGAAGAGGGGGAGCAAGAAGAGGAAGGACAAGAGGAAGTAGCCGAGCAAGCGCTTGCGCCAAATATCCTCATTTACGGTAATTGGCACAATAATAAGACTGCGATTAAAGCTTACAACCTGAGTACAGGAAATACCACAGTACTTGCGAGAATAGGAGATGACATTAAAAAGGTAACTGTTTTGTCCTCTGAGGAGCTCCTTTTTATCAACAAAACTGATAACAAAGATCATGGAAAAGAATTAATGCTATATTCCATGAGCAATAAAAGGGGAGAGGCTGTGTATAAAGCGGATCAAGGATTTGGTATAGATGATTATGTTGTGTCACCTGATGGAAAGTATATTGCCGTCTGGGAAGTCCGGTTCCCGCAAAACTCAGGTATTCTGCGAAGCGGCACATCCCGCGTCTATAGTGCAGAAATTGGCAAAAGCGGGAAAAACCGTCTGTATGATGAGGTGCAGATTGGAGGCACCCCTGTTCACTATCCTCGTGCCATTACAGATAATGGCGATGTGTTTTCGGACACGTTCCTGCCGAATAGTGGTGCAGGCTGGGCATATGGCATGAGTGTCAGTAATTTTTGGGGGACACAAAAACAAGATCTCACAAACATGCAAAACGGTACCTATGGTACACAGCCAACCCTTTCTCCTGATGGTAAATACCTTGCCTTTGCTGGGTATGATGGGTCGCTTGGGAGTGGAACTGAGCTTGTGAATGGAGCACGACGAGCGCTTATTCGATCAAATACCATTGAGCTTCTAGATACACAGACAAAGCTTCGGCAGAAACTTACCGTACCCAATACCAGTACCTATGATAGCGTCCGCTGGGACAAGATAAGCGGAAGGCTTGTATTTGTAGCCTTTTCAAAAATAGCTGCAAACGAAGGAACATTTAGCTATGATCTTGTTACAAAGCAGCCAACAAAGCTTGCTTTAGGAGATCGAGAGGTTGGTGCGCGGGCAAATACTTTGGCGTCTTATTTATCAAATGGTAACTTGCTCGTTGGTACGCTTGAGATTTCAGAGAGCGCGCTTGGGAATTTAGGCGAGGCGTATGGCGCGCCGTATACAACACTTGGCGTTATTGCGAAGACTGCAGATAGCACAGGGGATTCAACAGTAGAGCCTGTGAGGGTAAGAGATGGCATGGTACAGATGATTGCTGTCGTGCCGGTAGGCTATTTCCCAACAAAGAGTAATAGCAAAAGGGCAAAGACAGGAATCGCTGCAACAGGAAACAAGAAAAACGGGGACAAGAATAATGACGATGACGGATGCGGAGGGAAAAACAATATTCAGCTTTGTCTTTTTTCCCTCAAGCCAGAACTGGCTCCCAAGCGTCTTCGCCAGCAGTCAGATAATGACGATGAAGGGAAAGATGGAAACGGCGGGAGGAATGGCGGTAGAGACGGAGGAAGAGACGGCGGCGGGGATGGTGGCAGGAACGGAGGGCGTGATGGAGGAAGGCCGGATCTTCCAAGCACTGGTGGGACACAGCCACAGGATTCAGTCAATAAGCAAGCAGGGCGACAGCCACGTGACTGTGGGGCACATATTTCTCAGAAGTGTGATAACGCAACTGATAAAGATAGCTGTACAACGGAGGTTAAATCGCCGGGAAATAACCCATGCGCTGACTCACCGCTCTATATCTACGGCCAAGCCGGAAAGAAAGTGAGCGTATCAGTCAATACTCGTATATATAATAGTAATGCAGCCTATAACAACAGGTACAATATAGTTTTACTCTCCGATAATAGGCTTGAGGTAGCTGGCCAGGTACTTGACAGTATAGAATATGACTATGAGGTAGGTATCAAACATTTTGATCGACCAACATATGGCACGATAGTTTCGCAAATGGAGCTTGCATCGACACTTATTACATATGGGTTGAAGCTAGGCTTAAACGCAAAAGAAACGGCAGATCTTATTGCCTACGCAAAAGAAAAACTCACCGCGCCGTACGTTTTCGTTTCTTTCTTTGACCAGACAACCTCTGAACAGCTTCTACCTCTGAGCTTTACCCCTCAGCCTGATAACTACCTCAATGTTGTCTTTTACTTCAAGCAATATAGCCAAAAACCTAGCTTCAAACCAATTTTGCCCCTGTTCAAACCATTTGTAACCCGTACGGGTCTCACCGCCGTTGAAATAAGCGCAATGGTGGAGTAAGTATAAACAACCTATAATAGATTGCAATTACTCCTTGACAGCCTCTGCACGCTCTGGTAAACTAGCTTCTACAAACCAGAAAAACACGTCTGTATGATGAATTTTTTCAACGGATAACTCCATACCCAAATAAATAGCGGGTATTTCGTCTGCAAAAAGGGTTTTTCTTGGTTTTGTTTAACAACGTAGAAAGTTAGGTTCCCGTAAGGGCCGGTAGCTTAGTCCCAGAAGTATCTGGCAAATCGTTGATTTGCCTAGAACTTCGGGATCCCGCACTTCTAAGTCCCGATTTCATCGGGACAAGATAGTGCTGGGACTGGTAGAGCTTTAACAAAAGGAGGACTGAGGATTCGGGCCTATAGCACAGCTGGTAGTGCGCTTCATTTGCAATGAAGAGGTCAGCGGTTCGAATCCGCTTAGGTCCACCCATTCGTCGCTTCGCTCCTCAGGGCAAGCACGACTTGATGTTGCGGTTTGGGGCAAGTCTCGCCAGCGGCGGGGTTTACCAAAGATCGTAATGAGAGGACTTTAAAAGACGACGAGAAAAGTGTT
>CAYWEP010000051.1:0-8414 GCA_964457405.1 uncultured Gammaproteobacteria bacterium | reverse complement strand
TTACCAAAATTACCATCGGCTTTCCGGAGCGGGTAATAAGGATTTTCTTGCGGCCGAAATGAACTTCGTTTAAGATCTCAGAAAAGTTTTGCCGAGCGTATTTTGCGCTCACTGTCTTCATTGCACTGATTGTAAGTTTGCACGAAGTTTTTTGCACTAATTAGCTTCAGTTGAAAAATACTGGTGCAAAAATGAGGCTAGAGGATGTGAGATATTTCGTGCAAATTTATACTACCGGTTTCTTCCTATTGTGAGGACAGCATAAATTCCTGATGCGCCAGTGATTCCCGTAGTAATGAGCGCTGCCCTTTCATTTCCAGCAGCAATATTCAAACTAGTCACAGCCGACCACACCACGATGTTCACAGCGTTCACAGCCTGGAGAATCTCTCCTCTCATCCCGATCGACATGTTTTGCCTGGTCGATCCGTCTCTGAATTCACTCAGACGTGTGATCTCCGGCGATTCTTCTATAGAAGATTGCTCCTCACTCATGCGGTAAGCGCGGACGCGCTGCCGATTGCGCTCGAGTATCGCATTCGTTTCCCGATCCATCTCGTCATACAATTGGCCCATCCTTGCGTCGAGGTCAGGGTCTTTTCGTGCTGCATTCGGGTCTTGCAGGGCTTCGAGCAACGCGGCGAAGAAGGCATCCGAGGCGGGGAAAGAACTCCCTGCTCCCTCTTGTCGCATTGGCTCCTCCGCCTGTGCCGATGATCGGTTCATCGCGGCCTCTGGGCAGGGATCAGGCGGCGGGTGCGCGATCTCCGGTGGCCGGGACGGCGGCTTATTGATCCCCCCGCCAAACGGCTGGGGGTCGGCCGGGCGCCATCCGGTATTCCTTTCTTGCATAAGTAATTTTACTATACCACACGTCTCGAAGACAGCAGCGATTCTAGCATCAAATCGCTATCTTGACATGGCTGTAACAGGGAATTTGGTTCGATTTTGACGCAGACGTAAATTTGCACGATTATTTTACTGTTTTATTTGCAGGAATTTTACACTTTTGAGGCTAATACAGTAAAATTCTTGCAATTTTAGGTGTAAAATTTCGTTGCAAATTTACAGACCTAGCCATTCTGAGTAATCCCGTTCCAATTCCTATCCATTTCTTTGACAAAAAGCAGTAAAACTCCTAGACTGGATTCAGGCCTATTTTCCCATAGGTCTTAATTGCTATGGCAAGACATACCTCTATTAATTTCCTGCGCGGGCGAGAAAAACGTTTTTTTGAAAAATTTATCACCTGGGCATTTACCGTCGGACGGATACTCGTCATTTTTACAGAGACTATTGCGCTCACTGCGTTTTTGTACCGGTTCAGCCTCGATTATCGCATCATTGATCTTCGCGGCGAGATTAAGGCAAAACAGACTATTGTTTCGCTTCTTAAAAAGAATGAGGAACAGTTCCGAAATCTCCAGGCGCGTATTGCGTATGCAAAGCAGATTGATAGTGAGAAAAATGTGATTCCAGAAACAATCGCCGACGTCGTCAAAACGGCAACGGGAAAACTGTCATTCAACTCACTCACAGTCAGCCAGACTAGCATAAAAATAGACGCAACTGCACGGGGCGTCACAAATCTCACGAATTTTTTAAATGAACTTCGGGAATATCCGACAATAGATACGGTGAGCCTTGACAAAATAGAAAACAAAACATCACTGGCAACGATTGGGGTAAGTATTACTGCTACGTTTAAAAAGGCAAAACCTGTCAATGAAAATTAATATAAACCGATTACAAACAATTACTAAGAAGCGGTATCTGGAATACATTAAATTGTTTCCGGCGATCCAGGAGAAAAAAGTCAAACAATACACAACGCTTATTCTGACATTTGTCGCAATGAGCCTATTTGGCATCTTTGCCATTAACCCAACGATAACAACAGTTATTGAGCTACGACGAACGTTGGATGACGCCAAATTCGTTAACGATAAGTTAGAAGAAAAAATCACCAACCTGAGGACGCTTGAGGACAAATATGACCGGCTGGGACAGGATCTGTTCATCATAAACGCTGCCGTTCCGCAAAAACCCGATGTCTCACTTCTTCTTGCACAAATACAGGGAGTTGCACTGGACTCTCATGTAACCCTGACGACCCTGCAGACACTTGAGGTACAACAAGCATCGCTTGCGAAAGTACCGTCCAAAAACGCGTCATTTTCCTTTATCGCTGAAGTTCAGGGAACATATCCCCAAATAAGTAAATTTTTATCCCTTCTTGTTAATTACCAAAGAGCCATTACCATTGAGGCAGTATCGATTACCAAACATCAAGAAGAAACGAATAAGCTCGTTCTCTCTGTACGAGGCAGAGGGCATTTTCGCAAATAGCCTATGAGAGAAAAAGATTTATTTTATCTCGTCCTTTCATCATTTATTCTGACTGTATTGTGGGTTGGATCAAATATCTATCATGCATTTGCAACGAGCACGATTAGTGATGTATTAAAAGTACAGATAGCGCCAATCTCACCTCACTTTGATCCAAAGGTTATTCAAAATCTCAAACAGCGCGAAAAAGTAACGCCTATTTTTTCTTTCTCGGCGCAAGGCGGAGGAGTTAGCCCTACTCCGTCACCAACGCCGCGTGTTCTTACTCCTTCGCCAACTGGCGGACCCACCAGAACCCCGACGCCAACCGCGTCGGCATCAGCAGGTAGCTTACAAGAAAATAGTGGTGATACAAATGCAGCAGCATCATGAGAAATAATGGATTACTACAAAAACGCATGCCAACCATTCTTGGGGTAGCTCTCCTTGCGATAGCAACAGTCATCTCGGCTCTTTTTGTACGAAATAATACCACAAATCTTTTCGGTCGCGCAGCTGCGGATAATGTTCCCCAGAATATTAGTATCACCAATGTATCCGACACCTCTTTCTCCGTTTCCTATACGACATCAGGCAAAGTAATCGGCACGCTCTCCTATGGAAAAAACAAAGATCTAGAAAAGAACGTGTTTGATGATCGGGATACGGAAGACGGTGTACCGAAAGAATACAATACGCACCACATAACCGTGCAAAATCTTACGAAGAAAACGAAATATTTTTTTTCTATCGTTTCAGGAGGCTCTATTTTCCTCAATAACGAGGCGTTATTTGAGATCACAACCAGCGAAGAAATAGAAGATGCACCGACAAGCCAGGATCCGGTTAGTGGCAACATTATCCTGTCTGACGGACAGCCTGCAGGTGACGTCCTTGTGTACGCGGAGACTGAAAACGGCAGTCCTCAGTCTTCGCTTGCGGAACCTGACGGGTCATATTCTTTGCCGATTGAAACGATGCGGACGACAGATCTCTTGTCCTATGTCGAATTTTCTGACGAGACAGTTATCTCGCTTATTTTCCGGAATGAAACAGCAGAATCAAAAGCGACAGTGCTTTTTTCTCAAAGCAACCCAGTTCCCCAAATTACACTCTCAAAAATCTATGATTTTACACAGGGAGAACCGATCGTGAGCGATACTCCCCAAGCGTCGGAATCGGGAACGGAGCAACTCCCCGTCGGCACAATACCAAAAGAGGAAGCGCCTTCCATCATATCGCCTGAAAATAAGGAAGAATTTTCAGATCAACGGCCCCGATTTACCGGCACTGCCTTACCAAATGCCATTGTTGAAATAACAATACAATCTAACCCAATAAAGGCACAGGTAAAAGCAGACAGTAATGGCAACTGGGTATATCGACCTGAGAAGCCACTTTCTCCGGGGAAACATACGATTACTATCCTCACCAAAGACTCGCTTGGCTTGACAAAACGCATCTCAGAATCATTTACTGTTTTTGCTCAGGGAAGCCAGTTTACAGAGCCTTCTGTCTCGCCCTCGCAAGGGACAACTACTCCAACGCCTACGAGTAAACAGTCGTCCCCAACAAGCACACCACGACCAAGCGCTACTTCTACGCCTACGCCGACGATACGTACGCCAACCGCAACGCTTTCCCCAATACCAACGATCGTACCGACATCGCCAACGAGTCTCACCGCAACACCCGTGCCGAGTATCAAACCGACAGGCTCAGAAACATCTGTTGCATTAGGCGTTGGCGCGTTTGGCGCCATGTTTTTTGGTCTCCTTCTCTTCTTCCTGATGCGCGGAGGGAAAAGCCTATGAATGTCGCCGTGATCGGCGGGGGATTCACCGGTCTTGCCGCCGCCTACCGCCTGGCCAAAAACGGACATCGCGTTTTCGTTTTCGAAAAAGACGCATTGCCCGGAGGTTTGGCAGTTGGTTATAAACCTGCCCGCTATGCAAAGCAAAGCGTTGCAGGCGGGGAAAAGGGGTGGGAATGGTCACTTGAAAAACATTACCACCATTTATTCACAAACGATGCATGTATCCTCAATATAGCAAAAGAAATTGGGCACGATGTCTTGATAAAACGCCCCAAAACCTCTGTCTATGCTGATTCGGGAATCTACCGGTTTGATTCGCCAAAAGAAGTACTGCTTTTCCCAAAACTATCTCTTGCGGACCGATTTCGTATGGCAACCGTTATCGGGATGCTTCGCTATAATCCTTTCTGGAAACCACTTGAGAAAATTAACGCAAGTACATTTTTACCAAGGGCTATGGGGAAACGGGCATACAACATGATTTGGGAACCATTGTTTGTTAATAAATTTGGAAAATTCGCAAGCGATGTCTCACTTGCTTGGTTTTGGGCGAGGATTATGAAAAGAACCTCCTCACTCGCGTATCCGAAAGGTGGCTTTTTAGATTTTGCTAAGCATCTCGTTACTATTATTGAACAAAAGGATGGAAAAGTGCTATTTGATACAGAAGTTCTTGCGCTTACTGATGATAAGAAAACAACGCTCACTATTAAAAATGAAAAAGGAAAGATTGGAAAACAAGTTTTTGATTTTGTTATTTTTACCCTTCCGACATTTCTTTTTCTCAAAATGGCTCCGCAGCTTCCCGATGCGTACAGGGAAAAATTTGTACGACTTAAGGGGCTGGGCGCTACCAATCTTATTCTTCGATTGAAGGAACCTTTTTTCAACGATAATACCTATTGGCTCAGCGTTTGTGATATAAAATCCCCTATTATGGCAATTGTTGAACATACGAATTTTATGGATAAGAAGCACTACAACAATGAACACCTTGTCTATCTTGGGAACTATCTTCCACCCGATGATCCCACATTTCTGATGAGTAAAGAAGAAAAGCTCAAACTCTTTGACCCGTTCCTCAAAAAAATTAATCCTGATTACGAAACGCATTTAATTGGCTATGAGCTTTTTAAAGCGCCGTTTGCTCAGCCTATTATTCCGACCAATTACTCCAAAATGATCCCGCCGATGGTAACGCCGTTGAAACATATCTTTCTTGCCAATATCGAACAGGTATATCCGTGGGACAGGGGAACCAATTATGCTGTAGAATTGGGAGAAATTGCTGCGAAACATATTTTGATGCAGAATGAAGCTTCATGAACACAATGCTTCGTGCTTTACTATTTTTTTTCATCGGAATAGGTATTATCCTCCGGCTGTATAACCTCAATTGGGGTTCGCCTTACTACTTCCATCCGGACGAGCGAAATATCGCAAGCGCTGTAACCAAGCTTCACTTCCCAGATAAGCTCAATCCTGAGTTTTTTGCCTACGGCTCACTCCCGATCTACACAATCTACTTCACCGGCCTCCTCACAAATATTTTCTCAAACTGCGTGCTAGAAACTGCTAACTGCTTGCCCCTCGAAGTCCCGCGAAGCGGGACGGAGTGGGGTAGCGTATCGTTTGAGCAAGCCATTGTTATTAGTAGGATATTCTCTGCAGTTTTTTCACTTGCCTTACTGCCCCTCTTGTATCTTCTAGGAAAGAAAATAAGGAATGAGGTAACCGGCATTATCGCTGTCCTCCTCGGCGCGGTGAGCGTTGGCTTTATACAATTTGCCCATTTTGGCACATTTGAAATGTGGTTGACGTTTTTCGGTTTGTTACTCTTTTTTCTCTGCCTAAAACTACTCGAGAATCAACAGAAAAAGTATATCATTTTTACCAGCATTGTTCTTGGTATCTTAATTGCAGTAAAAGTCTCAAGTCTTGTTCTCATTCCGCTTCCGTTTCTTGTTCTCATTTTCTCAATCATTGCAGTCAAACAGCATAAACGCACGCAGGTAGCCAAAAAAATGAGCATACTTACTATCAATACGCTTATACTTTTTGGTATTGCTCTTTGTCTTTATATCATCAGTTCCCCTTTTGTTTTTTTTGATTACTCCTCCTTTCAGAAAAGTATGAAATATGAATCGGACGTTGCACTGGGAACGCTACCGGTTTTTTACACCGGCGAATTTAACAATACCATTCCGGTCCTTTATCAGTTTTTACACGTATATCCATTTGCACTTAACCCTCTTCTCACTATCCTTTTTCTTCCCGCATTTTTGTATATATGTTTCTTAACATATAAAACCAAACGCCCCGCATACCTGTTACTTATTACCTGTTACGTGCTACTTTTTCTCTCTTCAGCCTTTCTTTTTGCAAAATGGGTCCGCTATATGATTCCAACGCTTCCATTTATGTATCTTATTCTCGTAATCGCTATGACTGATCTCCTAGAGCAGACAAAAAACAGCAGAAAGGTAGTAGGGTTCGCACTTGGATGTGTTATTTTGATAAGTTGTATTTTTGGTGTCTCCTATTTTATTACTGCATATGCCAGGACTGATACTCGGATAAACGCTGCACAGTGGGGGGGAGAGCATATTCCTCATGACGCCGCAATACTCAGTGAAGTCTATGACTTAGGTATTGTCCCTTTCAATAGCACCTTTTCACATATCACATTATTTAATATATATGACTTAGATAACGATAATACTGCGAAGACGCAAAACGATTTTGCAATTGCCTTACAAAAAGCCGACTATATTATCCTTCCCAGCCAAAGAATAGTACAAGTACGGAGAACAAATCCAAAGCAATTTCCAAAAGGGCATATGTTTTATACTGCACTTCTCAATAACCAACTGAACTTTACCAAGGTCTATGAGACAACGTGTGATGTGTTTTGTAAAATAACCTATTTAAATAATCCGATATATGCCTTTGAACAAACAGCCAACGTCTTTGACCGACCGGTTGTCATGATTTTTCAGAAACATGCAAATAAAAACTAAGGTCTTATTGACTGGAATTCTATTACTCGCTTTGTCTCTTCGCTTATTTGGCATCAATTGGGACCAAGGCTTTCATTTGCATCCTGACGAGCGGGCGATTATTCTCTCGATTCTCAATTTACAATTTCCCGGCAGTCTTGCCGAATTTTTTTCTCCCGCAAGCTCATGGAATCCTCACTTTTTCGCGTATGGCAGCTTTCCTTTTTATCTGCTTCGCATAGTTGCCAATATTGCAGGGTATAGTAATCCATTACTTGCCCAGTATGACGGTATACAATTTGTCGGCAGAGTCCTTTCGGCGATTTTTGATACGGGAACTCTTTTTCTTTTATTCTTCCTCAGCAGAAGATTATTTTCAACGACTGTTGGCATACTTGCTACATTTTTCTATACACTAAGCGTTCTCCCCATACAGCTTAGTCATTTTTATGCCGTTGATACTCCCCTCACTTTTTTTATCCTCGGCACGCTTTATTGCCTTATCCGTTTCTATGAAAAACCAACCATGAGAAAAGCGCTTCTTATAGGGATGTGTTTTGGCATTGCCCTTGCAACAAAGATTAGCGCTTCAGTACTTGTTGTTTCAATCGGCCTTGCGCTTTTTATTGATTTTTTACTTCTTTTTATACGACAACCGCACAAGCCGCACATCTGGTTCCCGCATCTTCCTATCTTTGCTAAACACCTCTTATCCTACGCATCCCTTATCATTCTGACCACCTTCATAACGTTTATAGTCCTTGAGCCATACGCGTTTATTGATCAGATATCGTTTTGGCGGCAAACGCGCGAGCAGTCACAGATGACAAAAAGTGCTTTCACATTTCCGTACACACTCCAATACGTCGGAAAGATCAACTACTGGTATGAGGTAAAAAATATGTTTCTTTGGGGCTTAGGACCTATTCTTGCAACCATTTCTTTTATCGGCGCCTTGTATTTTACGCATCTTGCTATTAAAAAAAGGAAGCAGGAGAAATGGGCGAGTGAAGTTATTATCGTTGTTTTCTTCTGGACGTATTTTTTTATTGTCGGCGGGTTTGCCATCGGCTTTATGCGCTACATGCTCCCAATCTACCCACTCCTCTGCCTCTTCGCAGCAGTCTTGCTGCAAAAAATACTAGATAAAATTAAATCCCCAATGAGTCGCTTTGCTCTTTGCGCTTTGCTCTTTGCGCTATTGCTTATCTGGCCGCTATCTTTCATGCATATCTATTCGCAACCAAACACCCGTGTCACAGCATCTGAAT
>CAYWEP010000050.1:0-8643 GCA_964457405.1 uncultured Gammaproteobacteria bacterium | reverse complement strand
ATAGAAAGTTCGTTCAATATTTGTTTATTATTTTTTGTTTGCATTTTTTATTACAATTAGATCCTATAAACAACGACCCATATATAAGGCTTTTGTTTTAACCACTGTTGAATAGTTAAAAAATGAGAAGATTTAAATATCAATGGTGGCTCTTCAATTTAAAAAATACTTTTAGTATTCGGAGGAAATTAAAATAAACTTAAAATTAGTTTATTTTCCTAGGGCTCATACCGAGCCTTAGGTTTTTTTTGGTATATTTGGTATAATTAATTGCTTGCCGCCATCGTTCCCGAGGCATCGGGATCCCGATGACAGCGATCATCGGGGCTAGTGGCCTAGGTACTTGTTGATATGTTCGCTGCTTATATTTTGCAAAACGAGAGAGATGGAAGCTATTATATAGGCAGCACTGAAGATATTAATAAAAGGTTAATTAAACATAACAAAGGATATTCTCGTTATACGAAGAACAAGAGACCGTGGAAGTTGGTTTACAAAGAAGAATATGAGACTCTGTCTGAAGCTAAGAAACGAGAATATTATCTGAAGCGTCTAAAGAGTAGGATTGCAATTGAAAAATTAATAGAAAAACATGGCCCCATCGTCTAGTGGTCCAGGACACCGGGTTCTCATCCCGGCAACACGGGTTCGACTCCCGTTAGCGTCACAAAGCACAACAGTATCGTCAACTATAGGATGGAGTGACCCCACGGAGCGTTTATTTGAACCGCTTCTTACTTGGCTATCAGAATTGATTGAGGTATTAAGAATCTGAAATAAACTGAATTTATACCTGTTGTTTCATTTGCTCCAAAATCCACATTCTTGCAAGCGTTGTTGGCCCAAGTCCTTTGTCATGAGCAATTTTTCGAAGCTTGTTTAGAGTAGACTGATCAAAGCGAATGGTAATTCCTTCAGATAGATTCTTGGCAAATTTAACTTTGACGGATTTGAACTCATCTTGGTAATCAGCCATGTCATGCGTATCAAAGAATTTCGCTTCTTCTTCACGATTTTTAAAATCCGGAATTGCCTTTATTTTTTTTGTCATTTCTTTTCACCCCCTTTTTCTGTAGTATAGATTTTACGCTCTCTTTTGCTTGACGCCCTAGCAGTAACTGGATAATAGATTCCATCCTCTTCTTCTGGGTCAAGTATAGCTGTTAGTGGTCGCTTATTATTGCTTAGGCCAATGATAAGTAATCTTCCTTTCTTTCCCTGTTGTACAACTGGATTATTATGGCAAACCTCTTCTATTTCCTCAGGGATTACAATATGCCGTGCAATATGAGTAGTATTCCATGAATCCCAAATAAGCTTGCCAATTGTTATCATAATTCTATTGTAACACGATGCGTTACAGTGTCAAGTAAGTTTTTAAATTGTGCGAGATTGGTTAGACTTCCTTAAAGGGAGGTGAAGCTAAACGAAAAGCATTATACTTAGTATTTCTAATCGCTCGATTAGCCCGATATATTAATCTATCCGAACACTTTCGGAGGGTGGTGTTCCCGATGGTGACCCCACGGGAAGTCGAATCCCGGTTTTCAGGATGAGAACCTGACGTCCTAGGCCACTAGACGATGGGGCCTTGAGGCTATATTTTATCGCAAAATGGCTACTTTGTCGATGTTTGATGTGCCCCTTGTTTTATTTGCTCGTTGTTATAATAATCACAGAAGAGGTAGAATAAGGGCGGTATGGATAAGCTCTCTAAGATTTCGATGCCTTCCATTTTGGTGATTGCTCTTGCTCTGCTCTATGCGGTAGTACGATATAACGTGCTCAAAGGAGTAGCATGGGAACATTTTCCTTTATATATCTTCAATAAAGGTATTGCTCTCTCGTCCGTAATGCTTATAGCACTTTCCTATAGTATTGGTCCACTCTCCAGATTTCAACCTCGGACATTCTCATCGATGTTGTCGCTTCGAAAATATTTCGGTTTGTTAGGCTTTGGGCTTGCTT
Organism: uncultured Gammaproteobacteria bacterium; assembly: GCA_964457405.1. Classification (GTDB taxonomy): domain Bacteria; phylum Patescibacteriota; class Microgenomatia; order Levybacterales; family UBA12049; genus CAYWEP01. The sequence continues at coordinate 6,675 of CAYWEP010000050.1, read as the reverse complement.
CGATGCACGCATTTATGTCTCTTCTTATCTTTAATCAGTCATACTTCCCAAAGTTCTTCGAACAAAGCGGACAGCTGAACCTCACAGGAGAACTCTCCATGCTTTTTGGTGTAGTAGCTCTCTTTATTTTTTCCATTGTCGCGATAAGTTCTCTCCCCTCCGTTGAGAAATCATTGGAACCAAAACACTGGCTGACAATCCAAAGGCTTGGTTATTCTGCTTTTGCCCTTGTCATGCTTCATGTTTTTGTGATGGGGTCTGAAGGATGGCTGAAGCCTTCTGGTTGGCCGGGTGGATTATTGCCTATAAGCTTGGTAGCCTTTATCATCATCGCTCTTACGTTGCTTCTGAGGATAGCAATAATCCTCTTCTCCAAGAATAAACCTTCGTAACCTTCCAGGTCGCGATTGCCCAATTACTTTTCAAGGGTAGAGTCTAAAAATGCATACACGTCCGTTGTTTCTTCCAACCATTGAGATATTGGCTTTCCTGCTCCATGTCCAGCCTTTTTCTCAACTTTTAATAAAACTGGCTTATATGATGTAGTTGCTCTTTGCAATTTCGCTGCCATTTTCTCCGCATGCATCTCGTCGACTCTGCTATCCCCCTCGGCAGTTGTTAATAGTACAGCCGGGTATGCTACACCATCTTTTATGTTGTGGTATGGTGAAAGCGTATAAAGATACGCAAAATCTTCTGGTTTGTTTGGGTCACCGTATTCACTAACCCAGAGTTTTGCAATTTTTAGATTATCATAGTGGATCATATCAAGTAGTGGGACATCACAGATGACACTGCCAAATAGATCAGGACGCTGGATTAGTGCTGCACCCACTAGCAATCCACCATTACTTCCTCCTCTAATCGCCAATTTTCCAGGCTTTGTGTAGCTTTCTTCTATAAGATATTCAGCTGCGGCGATAAAATCATCAAAGACATTCTGCTTATTGTTTAACATACCTGCCCTGTGCCAGTCCTCCCCATATTCTCCTCCTCCTCTCAGGTTAGGAATAGCATAAATTCCACCCTTTTGTAGCCAGGGAACCATGCCTCCCACAAATGCAGGTGTTTCGTTAACCCCAAACCCCCCATATCCGGTGAGAAGAACTTTGTTTTCACCATTTTTTTCTACACCCGTTTTATGAACTATAAACATAGTTACTTCTGTACCGTCTTTTGATGGGTAAACAACTTGCTCCGTTACAATGTCAGTGAGGTCTTCTCCAGTTTCAACTTGCTCTATCTTTTGTTGTTTGAGTGTATTTACATCCAATTTGTAAATTGTAGTAGGTACAGTAAACGAACCAAAACTGTAATACATTTCAGACTGGTCCACATCACCAGAAATACCATATACGCTTCCTATTGATGGCAAAAAAACTCTTTTTCTCTGATTGGTTTTTGGGTCAAGAATTTCCATTTTGGAATATGCTCTATCCATGTAAGTTAATATAAGTTTTCCTCCGATTATACTGAAGTTTTCCAGTGTCGCATTTTCCTCGCTGACAACTTCTTCCCATTTGGTCATATCTGATAGATCAAATTCATCTAAAGAAACACTCATAATTTTTGCTCTTGGCGCTCCATAATTAGTCATCATATACAGTCGATTACCTAAAATATCAACATTCAGTTTATCGTTTTTGCTGATAAATATCGATCTAAATGTAAGATCTAGGGGGTCTTTTTTGTTTTTCTTCGCAATCCAAACGTCATTTGCTGTCCATCCGTGAGAATTGCTTAGAATAATCCATTGCCCATCTTCAGATATATCAACTTCCGGCCAATCGTTGTGTGGATCATCAGAATCAAATATGAACGGATCTCCCTTATAGTCTGTACCTAGTTGATGAAAGTAAATACTTCTTTGATAATTTTCTTCGCCTTCAGGTACACTCCCTTTTTCCGGATAGCGTGTATAGTAAAATCCGCTATTATCAGGTAACCAAGCAAGAGATGCTTCTCGAGTGTTGGGTATTTCGTCTTGTAAGTGCTGTTTTGTTTCTACATTGAGTATTTTTAGTACAGATTTTTCTGTTCCACCATCTGATACACCATATGCCAAGAGTTTTCCGTCTTTTGTTGGGCCAGTCCAATCAACAGCCGTAGTACCGTCTTCGCTTAGAGCGTTTGGATCTAACACCACTTCTCCTACTTCGGTTTCAGAGTCCTTCGTGTAAAGAACACTATGATTTTGTCCCGGCTTTCGACGCCACTGAAAAAGCTTATCTCCGCGCTTTTTGAGTAGACCCATTACCTCAAGATCGTACCATATCTTTACTTCTGCCTTAAGTTTATCCCTTCCAGGAAACGACTCTAAATAATTTCTTGCGAATCTGTTTTGTTTATCAATCCATTCGTTAGTATCTGGTCCTTTTCTTTCAATCCATGCGTAGTCGTCTACAATATCTTGACCATGCCAGATCTCCACCAGACGTTCTCGCGGGGTAGTCGGGTAATGAAATCCTGCTTTTATATCTGACTGCCCTAAGTCTTCTGTTCTTCTCGGCATATATCTATAGGTTTAATTCTGTATAGTCGGCATTATATCTTAGGCTTTTGTATAAAGTCAACCAAGCTTTGTAACCGTTCAGGAGTTGCCAAAAGATGAGTAGCCAATACTTTAGGCGGTTATTGTGTTTGTTGAGTTCTGGTAATATATAGTATAATTTTCCTGTGAGTAAGGTTTTTCTCTCTGTTGTAATTCCTTCTTTTGATGAGATTGCGAATTTGCAGAAGGGAGTTCTCGATAAGGTCTCGCATTATTTGGAAAAACAGCAGTACAATTATGAGGTGATTGTTGTTGATGATGGATCACGGGATGGGAGCGTGGAGTTTGTTGAGAAATTTGCGAAGGACAATTCGAATTTTAAAGTCATTAAAAATTCACATTCAGGAAAGGCTGGTGCGGTAACTACCGGCATGCTTTCTGCAAAAGGAACATATGTCCTTTTTGCAGACATGGATCAGGCAACGCCGATTGAGGAGATAGAAAAACTCTTGCCGTATTTTGACGAGGGTTTTGACATCGTCATCGGATCACGAAATAGCGATCGCAAAGGCGCACCATGGACAAGGATCCTCATGGCGCGTGGCATGATGGCGTTGCGTTTTCTGATTGTTGGCCTCAAAGGTATTTCCGATACGCAGTGTGGCTTTAAAGTCTTCCGTCATGATGTTTCGCAGAAGCTTTTTTCCGAGCTTTCAAATATCCACCACGGATTTCATCGGGTCATCGGGTCAAGTGTCACGGCAGGTTTTGATGTTGAGCTTCTGTTCTTAGCGCAAAAATTAGGGTACCATATAAAAGAGGTTCCGGTACGCTGGCTTTATGTTGAGACGCGGCGGGTAAACCCGGTTCGTGATTCCCTCGACGGACTTATGGATCTTATGACAATAAGGCGAAATGCCATGAAAGGAAGATACAAGAAATGAAAAATTGGAAGCGTTTTCTTATCGGTGGATATATCATGACACTACTCCTGCTTTTCCTCTATTCTTTTACTCAGGTTGATTTGGGATTGACCCTGACCCGTGCATCTGTCTGGCAAGGCCCGCAGCATTTTTTTCAATATATCGGCTACTTTAACCGCCCTCTCTCGACAATGCTCTATATTGTCTTGCTTTTTTTCCTCTTTGGTTTTTTTCTCCTGTTTCTTTTCCTGGCAGCGAAAAAAGGAATTGATAAAAAACGTGTCTTAACGTTAGTGCTTGTTACCTTTGTCCTGGGAGCATTCTCTTACAACGCATTTTCTTATGACCTTTTCAACTACATTTTCGATGCAAAAATTATCACCCATTATCAACAAAGTCCGTATGAGCAAAAAGCACTGGATTACCCCGGCGACCCGATGCTTGGCTTTATGCACTGGACGCATCGGGTCTATCCGTACGGACCAGTCTGGTTACTCCTCACGGTTCCGCTGTCTTTTGCCGGAATGCAATTTCTCCTCCCCACAATTCTTTTATTTAAATTTCTCGCAGCAGCGTCGTATGTGGGAACGGTATATTTTATCGGCAAAATACTCAGGAAAATATCGCCTGACCATGAGCTATTGGGGGTTATCGCTTTTTCACTTAACCCGCTTGTTATAATCGAATCTCTTGTCTCTGCCCATAATGACATTGTCATGATGTTTTTTGCAACACTTGGTGCGTATCTGCTCGTCAATAAAAAATATCCCCTGGCATTTTTAGGATTTGCGCTAGCGTATGGGGTGAAATTCGCAGCAGTAGCTCTTCCAGGTTATATACACGTTGCCGTGCTTCTCATTCTTGCCAGTGCAGTCTTTTACTTAAGCAAACATAAAAATTTGCATATGGATTGGGGACGGGTATTTTTAGCGATGTTAGCAATTATGGTTTTTCCGGTACTTTTTGCATCCCTTCGCACCAACTTTCAACCGTGGTATCTTCTCTACCTTCTTCCCTTTGCTGCGCTTGTGAGTTATAGATATTTTATTCTTATCCCAACAATTATTTTGTCCTTTTTTGCTCTTTTGCAGTATGTACCATACCTGTATGTCGGTAACTGGAATCCGCCCATTCCCACAATTCTTAACTTTCTCGTTATAACATCTGTCGCGTTGTCCATCATTACTATTGTGTTTTGGAGCACTTTGTATGCAAGACGTCACAGAACTATTTGACAAGTTGTCTCTAAGGATTAAAAAAAATAGGCTGATGCTGCTTATCGGTTTACTATTCGGCGCATGCTATCTTTTTACACGACTCTATCACCTGACTGAGCTGCCGATTTTTACTGATGAAGCGATTTACATTCGTTGGTCGCAAATTGCACGGTGGGATGCAAATTGGCGTTTCATCTCCCTGACAGATGGCAAGCAGCCATCCTATGTCTGGGTTGCGATGATTCTACTTCGTATCTTTCATGATCCGTTATTTGCCGGAAGACTTGTCTCGGTACTGGCGGGATTTGGTACTCTTATTGGCTTTTTTTTTCTAGGACGGGAAATATTTAAGAATGCCCGGGTTGGAATTATTGCAAGCGCTTTGTATGTCATCTATCCGATGGCGCTCGTGTATGATCGAATGGCGCTCTATGATAGTCTGGTTGGCATGTTCTCAATCTGGAGTTTGTATTTTACCGTATTGCTGGTTCGTTTCATTCGTCTTGATATAGCGCTTCTTTTGGGGATGACTATCGGGGGGGCGGTACTCACAAAGTCAAACGGTTTTTTTACTATGTATCTTCTACCTATCTCGCTTCTTCTTTTCGATTGGCGAAAGCACATGCGTATTCCCAGATTGTTTGTCTGGGTATTTTTTGCTGGGGTAGCGGTAGTTTTGGGAAATCTTTTCTATTCAATTTTACGGCTTTCACCGTTTTTCCATATTATTGAGGAAAAAAATGCCCTTTTTGTTTTTCCGTACAATGAGTGGCTAGAGCATCCGTCACGATTTCTGTTTGGTAATTTGTTCGGTGAGGTCGACTGGCTCGTAAATTACATGACGCTTCCTTTTGTTCTGCTTATTCCTGCAGCATTTCTCCTCGACAAAAAATTTCTCAGAGAAAAAATACTCCTTTTTCTCTGGTTTTTCTTTCCTTTTTTTGCGCTTGCGCTCTTTGGTAAAGTTTTGTATCCTCGTTTTATTTTCTTCATGACTCTTTCACTTTTGCCGCTTATAGCCTATTCGGCAGTTAAAATATATACGATTTGGAAAAATAAGATAATTTTTGCACTAGCCGCAATCGCGTTTTGCTCGGTGGCATTGTTGTCTGATTACCTCATCATAACCGACTTTGGTCGCTCACTTATCCCCTCATCCGATAAGAATCAATTTTACAATGACTGGCCGGCAGGCGGAGGAGTGAACGAAGCGATTGCGTTTTTCGCAGAACAAGCTAAAACACGCCGGATTTTTGTCGGAACGCAGGGAACATTTGGTCTGATGCCGACAGCGCTTGAGATTTACCTTGGAGAAAACAAAAACATACAATTACAAGGATATTGGCCGATTGAGAATGAGCCTCCCAAAGAGCTTTTGGAAAAGGAAAAACTCATGCCAACTTATGTGTTGTTTTACCAGCCATGCACGAATTGTCCAAAAATCGGAGAAGCTCCGATCACATGGCCTGTGAAAGAGGTTGCTCAATATAAAAAGGGATATGGGAATTCATCCTTACGAATATATCAGGTGATGCAATGATAAGAAAAAGTTTTGCTTCCCCGCTGCTCCTCATCATGCTTCTTTCCCTGCTTCCTCTTTTCGGTATTTTTTCAACAAGCGAGCTCTATCATACGCACGATGGGCTCGTGCATTTGCCACGGATAGCGGCATTTTATAAGGCACTCCACGATTTTTATATTCCCGTTCGATGGGCAGGAGATCTCAATTACGGCTACGGGATGCCTCTTTTTAATTTTATATATCATTTCCCCTATATTGTCTCATCGCTTTTTCTTTTTTTGGGTCTCGGATTGGTAGATGCTTTCAAAGTCTCGCTTGCGCTTAGTTACCTTCTCTCGGGTGTTTTCATGTTTTTGTTTGCTCGGGAGTTTTTCAATCCGTCAGATGACGGGGAGAAAAAAGCATTTCTCGTTGCTGTCTTTTACCAGTTCGCACCATTTCGTTTTATAGAATTATTGCTACGCGGGAGCTTCGGCGAAGTATACACCTATGCATTTCTGCCGCTCGTCCTTTACGGTTTAA
>CAYWEP010000049.1:0-8654 GCA_964457405.1 uncultured Gammaproteobacteria bacterium | reverse complement strand
AAAACTGCGAAGATTGAGATTTCCCAAAATGCGAAAACTGAGATTTCCGCTCACAAACAGAATTATTGAGGCTATCTTATATGACTATCCCTTTGAAAACGCATAAGAAGGCTATGTAGCTCCTGTTTTAAATCTTCAGTGACAACGACACGGACAATCCCAACGTCTGGTTGTCCGTAAAAGACCAAAAGCCCAAGCGGCGCAGCCAAAACGACTGGCAGAACAGCCAGATCTTCTTCGCCTTCAATCCGTATCACAGAACGGTGGTTTTCCTGATGTAAAGTAGTGAATATTTCCTGTACTGTTTGAAGTAAATCGCCTGTTATCTGGCCAGGGGGATTAGTAACTATGTAGATTTTTTCCGATCCGTCAAATCCTAATTCAGACAAAGATGCATATATCTTTTTTCGCTTTACCATAAAATCAACAACAGACACTATTGGAAAAAGTTTACTATCGTGAAACAACTTTGCAGTGACATCTCCAACCGTTACAGCCTTCTCCATAGGAGTAGTCGAAAAATCGACAGCCGCAAAATCTATTATTTCCCCGATCGGCTGTTTTAATTCACTTCGAAGCGCCTCCGGCAGCAGGAACGTTTGCGAGAGCCAGTCAGGTGAGACAAAAAGTTCCCCTTCTCGATTGATACGTCCCTCCCGGATTCGTGAGGCTGATATGGACAAGCCATCCTGTCCAACTGTCAGGCGAAACAGTTCGATAGGAAGCGTTGCTAACCCTCGCTTTTTCCTATCTTCATTTATTGCTGAAGCTCCCTCCACTGAGTCATCCGTAATCACAATTGCCTCAATGAGCAAGCGCTCCCACTGCTTTGGGATAAAGATAGTATCAATGGGGAGTATCTCTGCTCGATGAAGGAAATCTTCTTCTTGCAAGAATGCCGTCACCGCCTTCTGTCTTTCTGAGTAGGGAGCAATTGAAGACGAATCTTTGTGTTTTGCAACAAATCTATCACTCGTAATACCAATCAATGCGTTTTCACTAAGATTGAATCCAAAACGCAAGAAAGCTTTATGTCCCTTATGAAAATGGTCAAATGTCCCACCACATACGACGAGATTATATTCTTTCATAGATGATATTTTTCCAAACGCTTCTCAAGCGCATGCAATACGCGGGGCCTTAGGTCTTGCGGATGGAACGCAAGAAGCGTATCTGAGATTTCCTCAGTCGTTTGGTGTCCTCTCATATACCAGAGTTGGACAGCTTTGGCAAGTGGCTCTAAGAGATTAAGATATTGAGATATTAGGATATTAAGTGATTTTTCGCCTTCTCTCTTCGTATCTTTATATCTTAGTCTCTTAGTATCTAAACTGTTCGGCAGATATTCCTTTACCCAGCTATTCGCGTGTAAGAATTTGTTATACACATTACCTCTCTCAAATATCGGTATCATTCGTATTACTTCATGTGCTGTGTACAGGCTGTGCCGATCTCTGGAAAAAATGAGCGCGTTTTCAGACATAAACATATTTACACAAATCTGATTAGCTGCAGTCTTGTCATACCTCCTTCTCCTTTTTCCTGTAAGCTGTAACAGCAATAATACACATAACCTCGTAAACCAGACAATATTTTTTCGTGCGATAATAAACAAATCAATATCATCATCTTTTTTACAATTCTTCATAGCAACGCTGCCGCTTATACCGATAAAGACAACACTTGGAACGAGACGAAGCAATGAGACACTTTCTTTGGCAAAACGTACTTTCCTCTCGCTTTCTTTTACTCGTTCTTCTCTTTTCTTTACCATTCCGCGTCTATCGGTCAAGTAATAATACTTTCCCTCTTTTGTAATAAGATGGGTGAGGTTGCGAAGCGCATGATGACACGCGTCCTTATTCATTTTCGCTCCGGCAAAACGCCATAGTTCATTCTCTGTTAATGGATATTGAAAGATGTCGCTATACAAAAGCGTTTTAAGGATTTCCTGTTGGTTCGATAAGTTCATATTGTGTCAGAATTTGATCGACGCCTTTTTGCAGGTCCTCAATTGCACTTTCCGGAGATTTACTTCCGAGTACTCCATCAACCGCTTTGCCTAAATACGTATTGAGACCATCGTTATAGCCATCAAAAGTATCGCTTGCAAAAAAAGATGACACAGCGCACGCATCATCTGCATCGCAATCTGCTTGCTGAATAAACGGATAGGCTAACTCATCATCTTTTAATGCTGCTCCTAAATCCCGCCTTGCATATGGTGGGCCAAATTGCGCTCCAGGCGGACGAGACTGCGCCGCAAGCTTGTAGAATTCCTGCTGTGTTTCTTTTTGTGCAAGGTATTGCATAAAAAGAAACGCTTCGTTTTGATGCTTGCTTTTTGCCGATATGCCTTCAACCCAATAGCTCGCGATTGTTCTCTTTTTTCCGAGATTCGGCACGGGATGGATACTGAATGTAAGGTCAGGTGCGCGCGATTTTATCGTAAAGATATCCCATGAAAACCCGAAATAAATCGCTACCTTTCCCTGAGTAAATGCCAAGAGCGATGGGTCAAGTGTGCTATCCCAGGCTTTTCCTTCTCCTCTGGCGAATTTTGTATAATACGCCAGCGCCTCACCAGCTGCGTCTTTGGTATTGGTGAGATTGTAAAAGTCGGCCCCGTTTTGCACAAGAAAAAGCGAAACAATATCAGGCGCATGAGTAACGTTATTAAACGTGCCAAGCGAGATACCTGCTGTTTCGATCGTTCCTTCCTGATTTCGCACTGTCACACCCGAGTCCCCCCATACCACTTTTTCGAAATCTATCCAGTTCGTCGGCACGCTATACCCCCCGGCTTTCAATATATCCGTATTCACAAACATCGACAACGTATCGATTCCAAGCGGGATGCCGTAAATACCGCCATGTATTGATAGGTCTTCTTGGACAACGGGGTAGTACATCTCTTTAAACTCCTTTGGAGAGATTACCTCTGTGGGAAGTGCGGAAAGGTAATGCTTTGTTTGCAGAATCGGCGTCCAGGTATTATGGAAACGGAAAATATCCGGTCCACTTCCTTTATCAATACGGGCAATAAGCGTATTCCGGTATTGCTCTTTTGTGCGTTTCTCATATGTTATTTTTATATTCGGGTGCTGTTTGGTGAACTCGTCAAAGAGCGGTTTCATTGTCCGCTCGTCTTCCCATAGACTCCAGTAAAGAAGCGTCACCTCTTTCTCTTTGCTCCCAAAAAGAGGAAGGATAAATCGAATAAAAATAAGAAAAACGAGCAGGAAAACAACAATCCCGATTACTGCCTTCACTATCATGCCTTTTGAGAAAAAGCCTGAATGAATAGGGGGAGGGGGCATAGGCGGTTGTGCAGGCCGCGTTGATGGAGGTGGCGTCGCAGGCACGGACGGCGGTGTTCCTTGTGCTTGCTGACTCTGAAAAAGGACTTTTTCATCCACGCTAACCATATTTATAGTATAATACCCATGCCGCACTCGTGCAAATTCATTATGGATATTTTGTTACGCAAACGCGTAGGTCACCTTGTTCCCTTTCTCAGGGGAATGCTGTGGTTTTTTTTAGGCGCGTTACTCGGATTATTTTTCTTCACAAGCTTTCTCTTCATCTTCTACCGCAATGCATATAAAGACGTTGTCTATCCCGGCATTATCGTTAACAACATTGATTTCGGCGGTAAGTCAAAAGAGGAAGTAAAGGAATATTTCGATAACAAAAATGCCGCCACCGCCCAGGCGACACTGACATTTTCCGCGCAGGATATGACTGCGACAACCTCTGCAAAAAATCTTAATCTTGGTTTTGATAGCAATTTGCTGTCAAACCAGGCATACACAATCGGCAGATCTGAAAACTTTCTTTCAAATCTTAGCCTTATTTTCCAAGCCTATCTGAATGGCGTTTTTTTGCCCGCTTCCTATCACTATTCCGAGGAAAAACTAGATGCGTTTTTTCAACCCATGAAGCAGCAGTTGACAGTACTTCCTGTGGACGCGGTTTTTACCTTTGAAAATGGAAAAGTAGCGGAATTTCGCTCCCACAGTGATGGGCAGGAGCCGGATTTTAAAACAGTGAAAGAGGATCTCTCGGAAATGATGCCAAAGCTTCTTACATCTGGAAAACCCCAAAGTCTCACATTCCGGATTCCAATAAAAACGCTCACGCCAAAAATTACAACAGAAAAAGTAAATAATATGGGCATTAACGAACTAGTGGCTTCGGGAACATCTCTTTTTCATGGCTCAATCGCAAATCGTATCTATAATATCGGCCTCGCTTCAGGAAGACTCAATGGTGTACTCGTAAAACCGGGTGAGGTATTTTCATTTGCAAAAGCAGTCGGCGATGTATCAAAACTTACTGGCTATAAAGAAGCCTATATCATTGAAAATGGCAGAACTATCCTCGGCGATGGCGGCGGCGTTTGTCAAGTATCAACTACTCTTTTCCGGGCGGCACTCAATGCAGGTTTACCAATAAAAGAGAGAAATCAACACGCGTATCGGGTCCACTATTATGAAGAAGATTCCGGACCCGGTATTGATGCTGCGGTCTATGTCCCGTCTGTGGATCTGAAGTTTAAAAACGATACCGGTCATTGGCTTCTGATCCAGTCAGTTGTCGATACACAGGCTATGCGTCTAACATTTGAAATCTATGGCACAAAAGATGGCAGGGAAGTAATCGTCAACGACCCTGTCATCCTCTCTCAAGCTCCCGCACCGGAACCTTTGCGTCAAGATGATCCTACCCTTCCCAAAGGTCAGGTCAAGCAAGTTGATTGGGCGGCACCGGGGGCACGCGTTTATTTTACTAGGGAAGTAAAGAAAGATGGAAAAATGGTGATTTCTGATAAATTTACCTCAAACTACAGACCATGGCAAGCCGTGTATATGGTGGGAACGAAGGAAAACTAAGAATGTCAAATTTCAAATTTCCAATTTCAAATGTTAAATGAAACTCTCCGTCATTGGACATTGTCTCGCGGAGCGAGATCCCGCTTCGCGGGAGATATTTGGCATTGGTACTTATTTGAAATTCCAAAACTATGGTTAAGAAAATACTAAGTGTGGAGGGAGCGATAAAAGCTACAGAACAGTTGCGGAAACAGGGAAAGAAAATAGTTTTGGCTGGGGGTTGTTTTGATATTCTTCATGTAGGGCACGTTCATTTTTTACAAGAAGCAAAAAAACAGGGAGATTATCTTATGCTCCTTTTAGAAAGCGATGAAAGAATAAAACAGCTGAAAGGACAAAATCGTCCAATCAATATCCAGAAAGACCGCGCATTTGTTCTCTCAGCAGTAACTCTTGTTGACTGCATTGTGCTGCTTCCGCTCCTTAAAAGCGATGCATTATACGATAAGATGATTCTTAAGCTAAAACCTGATATAATTGCAACCACGAAAGGCGATCCGTTTAAGATGCACAAACAGCGACAGGCCAAACTAATCAATAGTCGTTTGGTTGAGGTAATAGATCACATTTCGAATCAATCAACGAGCCGACTTGCAATGCTTTTAAGAGACACTATATGATGCAGCGAATAATTATTATCTTTGCTGCAGTGTTGGTCATATCAGGACTTGTCCTTCTGGCAAGAAATATCTTTGGCGGGAAACAGGAAAGCGTAACTGTCGGAGATGAAAAAATTCAACTTTTTGTTGCCAAAACGACTAAGGAACATGAGGTAGGATTGTCAAACCGCACATCGCTCAAGGAAAATCAGGGGATGATTTTTCTTTTCGACAAACCTGATTATTATTCTTTCTGGATGCGAAATATGAAATTTCCGATTGACATTATTTTTCTAAGCGGAAACAAAATCGTAACCATGCATGTAAATGTACAGCCCCCTGCTGCAAATAATGCAAGTCTTCCTTTATATACATCAGACGAACCTGCGGATAAAGTCATTGAATTACCTGCAGGAAAATCAGAGAAGTTGGACTTGAAAGACGGCGACACGCTCTCCCTGACGTTATGATGCTCCTTGGCATTGAGACAAGCTGTGACGAGACAGCTGCAGCAGTTGTCAGAAAAGACACAAACGATAAATCAGTAATACTCCTTGCAAATACTATCTCCTCTTCCCTCTCGCTTCATGCAAAAACAGGCGGGATTATCCCAGAAGTAGCAGCAAGAGAACAATTGAAATACATCTTGCCTGTTATAAAACAAACTCTTCTTAAAGGCGTCAATTGGGATATGGAAAAAAATCTCAAATCTCAACCGCCAATTGATGAGATTGCTGTTACTGTTGGCCCTGGGCTTATCGGGTCGCTTCTTGTCGGTGTTGAAACTGCGCGTACACTCTCGTATGTTTGGAATAAACCACTTATTCCGGTAAACCACCTCTTCGGTCATATCTATGCAAACTGGATAGCTGACTCATCTGTCATCTCGAGGAGCGAAGCGACGAGAGATCCCAATGGGATTTCTCGCTATGCTCGAAATGACAAACACGTCGCCTTTCCGGCGCTCGTCCTCGTTGTTTCAGGCGGCCATACTGATTTAGTCCTGATGAAGAACCATGACGACATAACTGTTCTTGGCGGGACTCGCGATGATGCTTCGGGCGAGGCATTTGATAAAATCGGAAGACTCTTAGGTCTTTCTTATCCTGCCGGTCCGATAATTACCAAACTTGCTGAAAAAGGTGATCCCAAGAGTCTTCTCTTCCCCCGCCCATTAATAGGATCGGATGACTTTGACTTCAGTTTTTCAGGCCTTAAAACAGCGGTTCTCAACTTGATTAAAAAAAATGGGTGGGAGTTTAATAATGTCATTCTGGGGAGGACTCCAGAATCCTCTCTTTTTGTAGATTCTGGACAAAGCCAGAATGACGAAAAGAGTAAACAACTATTATCTGATCTTTGTGCATCAGTTCAAGAAGCAATCGTCGATGTATTAGTCACAAAAACCTTGAAAGCTGCAAAACAGTATAAAGCTAAATCGCTACTTCTTGGCGGAGGAGTAGCGGCTAACCAAAGATTACGTGAACAATTTGCATTGTCCAGCGGAGCTGGATCCCGCTCTGCGGGAAAATTAGAAATTGATTTTTTTGTGCCTCCGGCAAAGCTTTGTACTGACAACGCTGCCATGATCGCCGCAGCAGCTTGCTTCCACAATAACTCGGTTTCCTGGCATACTATTAGTGCTGATCCGGAATTATATTTTAAGCAACCGACATGAAATTTGTTCTAGCAGCATTTCTTACCTGGCGACTGTTACTGTTTGTTCCACTTTTTTTCGCCCAATCAATACCATACGCACCAAACGCTGACTACACCAATCTCTGGAAATTCACAAAGCCTTATTTCCCAGTTAATCATTTCCTTCTCTATCCATGGGCAAATTTTGACGGTGTCCACTACCTGTCGATTGCCGGTACAGGTTATGCGCAAGATGGAACAAACGCGCGTTTTTTACCGTTGTATCCGATAACAATCTTTACAGTTACGAGTATTTTCAGGGGAGAAACCTATCAAGCAATCCAATTTTTTACCGCTTTTTTCCTTGCCAATGCCTTTTTTCTCATGAGTCTTTTTGTGTTATACAGGTTAATTTTGTTTGATTATTCGCAAAATATCGCAAAGAAAACGATCATCTTTCTCTTACTATTTCCCGTATCATTCTTTTTCGGCAGTATATACTCAGAAAGCTTATTCTTACTGCTTTCCCTCTTGTCGTTTTATTTTATGCGACAAAGACAGTGGTTGTTTGCAGGTGTTGCCGGTTTTTTCTTATCTGCAACACGCATTGTCGGCATCTCTATCCTCCCCGCGCTGCTATATGAAGCATACAGACAGAAAAAAGAAAGCGCCGAACAAAAAACCAAATCGATAAAAAGTCTATTGATAAAATATTCCCCATTCACCCTACTTCCCTTAGGTATTCTTTTGTATGCTTGGTTCAATGCAATCAGCTGGCATGATCCACTGCATTTTCTCAAAGCCCACAGTGAAATCGGCACAGGTCGATCTGCTGATGCAATAATTTTTTTTCCGCAAACGATATTTCGCTACCTCAAGATTCTTCTATCCACACCCTCATCACAATTTACCTGGTGGATAGCGCTTTTTGAATTGGCAATCTTCTTCTTTACCACGATACTTTTATATATTGGGTGCAAAAAAGGAGTACGGCTATCCTATCTACTGTTTGCTGCGTTATGTTTTTTAATTCCAACTCTCTCTGGTACGTTTACTGGCTTGCCTCGTTACACAATCATTCTCTTTCCTATTTTCCTATCGCTTGCGCTTTTGAAAAATAGATACGTGCAGATAGCCTACGCTATTGCCTCCGGAGCGTTGCTGTTTACTCTCCTGGCATTTTTCTCACGCGGGTATTACGTTGCCTAAGAGATGTGGTACAATACCCTGACCATGCCCGATGCCTTCCTGCTCATACTCCTTCTCCTTTGTGGTTTTCTCTTTCTTTTTTACTTTATCAATAAGAAACTATCACAGCTTCAGAGTCAAAAAACTGATTCAGCGCTTCTTGAATGGTTAAAAACCATGCAACAATCGCTTGAGTCAACCAATAAAACCGTTCATGATTCACTAAGTACGAGCTCATCAACCATGATCAAAACGCTTCAGGAAAATAGCAAGCAACTCAATGAACGACTGGACAAAGCAGCTGCAGTCATCCGCGATGTCGGACATGAAGTCG
>CAYWEP010000048.1:0-9142 GCA_964457405.1 uncultured Gammaproteobacteria bacterium | reverse complement strand
AAAACTGCGAAGATTGAGATTTCCCAAAATGCGAAAACTGAGATTTCCGCTCACACCAAATGAATTCAAAGTTCAAAATGTAAAGTGCAAAGTTGCAGTTGAGAGTTTAAAATTCTTAATTGAAAACTTTTATTTTTAATTTTTCACTTTGAACTTTTAACTACTCCAACTCTTCTCTTTTCGCGTGCAGAAAGTGAAACCATTGCTCGAAAAAGGCAAACATGACTTTAAAAGGCGTTTCGATGAGAAAATCAAAGATAAAGATGATGAAGTTGAAGCGGCCGATTTCTTGGGTGAGTTGTCTGCCAACCCTGACTACTGGCATGAAGAGAAAATCAACGAGTGGCGTTATGAGTCCTTGCCTATCTCCTACTGAGTAGAGGTTTGCGATGAGGCTGATTCTGTATGACAAGAATGAAACAATTGCCAAGAAGAAAAGGAAGACAAATTGGCTTGCGATATTAAATTGTAGTTTGGCTAAGATATAAATCACTCCACCAAATGAGAGGACAAAAGCAAAAAGCCACAAGAGGTTAAAGGTAATATCCATTGCTGAAGGTTTATCGCCTGCCTTTTTGACGACAAGGGTTCCGCCAATCCGAGGCGCATCGGAAAAGAGAATTTCCTGAATATAGGAAAAGATTCGCTTGGAATTTTCTTCTCCCGGGGTGCGGATGAAAAAACTGACGATTAACATCAGAAGCGGCGGAACGCTGGTGTTTAACAAAAGCGATAACCACTGTATCTGCCCATAGACAAATCGGTCATAGGTCCCCTCAACAGCAAAGGCGAAAATGACTTTGGTTAAGAGAATAAAAAGAATGCTTCTGACAATAGCGCGTCGGACTTTGGCTGCAATACTTTTATATCGCGCGTCACACGCCAGAGACACTGCTTTCTCAAGCTCGTCATCATTCTCAATCAGAGAAAGGATATGTCCCTTATTGGCACGAAACACGTCCTCCAAAATGAGAAATGCGGCAGCGCGGCGTTTAACATAGGCAAATATCCGCTCGCGCTTTGGATAGGTCAACTCATACATAATTTCTTTGTAGCCCTTCGGGAAGCTCGCTGCTATCTCGTCAACATTCTCTTTTGTTAACTTGCCAAAGTAGAGGCGAAAAAGGTGGTAGCGAAGAAATGCCACGTCGTCTCTGGCAAATGCACGACGAACAGCGATATATACCTGGGCGTTTGTTGTCTCTTCAGTATCATCGGGGATTTCCACATGCTCTTTGAGAATCTGGAACATGAAATTGGCAAGCGTCTCTTTTTCTGGATTGGGATTGACAATGTTTTCAATGTCCGATGAGATAAGCTGGTACGTCCACTCGTTAACAACTGCTTCAGGCAAGGCTTTTTGCTTGAGGACTTTGAAACGAAACTGCAGGTACATGTCAATTGACTCCTCAACCTTTGGAACAATTGCCTCAGATACTGTATTCTCAGGCATGTAGCGCGCCCAGATAACTTCTCTTACCAATGGCTCGGCAGTTGTTTTGGCATTACCGCCTAACAGTAAGCGGCGCTTGAGAATCCGCTCGATCGCGGCGCGAAGGATAACCTCGTCTTCTCTATACTCCATGGCGTTGCGGAGTTTTTCATAGGCCGCTGCGAGTCGTGAGACGATTGGATTTACATGGATCTTTTTATCGTGATTTGGGTGATCTTTTTTCTCAAAGGCTGTGATGACAAGCTTTGCCAAATGCGACGGTTTAAACGGTTCCTCAGAATCCATAAGAATAGGAATATTATATACCAAACTATATTGCTGTGCTCATTGCGGGAGTACGAAGAGCACTATCACTATACGCAAACGCTAGTTCGATGACAGAATCTGCACTAGCTTCTGTTAGAAGATTATTGGCGATTGAGCTTATTTGATTGCAATCTATACCCTCTGCTACCTCAAACCGCAGCCGTATTCCATGAATGAGGCTTTCTTTAACAGTATTCCAGAAGTCGCTACTGTTTTTTGCGAGAAACAGCTCTCTGAAAGGAAGAGCAAACTTACGATCTCCTAACTTCTCTACTGCTGCATATGTAATATCATGCGCCAGAGAACGCTTGTTTTCTGGTAGGAACTCCATAACTCTGTTGAAGTCCCAACGTATGTCTGCAGCAGCTCCTATTATATGGCTTCCTAAATATCCCAAGAACTCAATATCCAACTCATGAAATGCTTGGCAATAATCTTCTGAACTCATACCACCCATACGGAGATGGTGTGCCATATGTTCACCGTGCAAAATTTCTTCTCCCATCATGGGTATAAAATCTAACGGATCAACTTTGTCCACAAGGACTACATAATCTACAGGTAGTCCCAACTGATCAGCTATATCTCCTGCATATATTGTAGTAGCTTTAGCTCTGTTTTGTCGCCAAAGCATAGGTTGCAGCTCAGCATCCTCAGATGTCGCGCCGCGTAAAACAAGCAGACGTGTCATTATATCTTTTCCTTTTACCGTCTCAAGATTTAACACAGCTCCTTGGTGAGGTTCATATCCGAAAGTCGCTACTAAATGACGCGAAACTTCATTTACAGCAATCGTTGGGTTAAATGATAAGATACTATTATCCGGATTAAGGCGAAAACCAAATCGCTCTCTCGCTTCTGTCATAGCTATGCATTATAAGCCAAAACTTGGCACTACCCATCGAACAGCCCCAAGATAGTCAAAGCCGCAGTCGCGGTGCCAGCCGTTGACATCCAGCCCACTATCAGAACGAGCGCCACCAACATCGGCAACGAAGGAGCCAGTTCTATTTGTCGGGTTTTTAGTCCTCCCATACACCCACTTTAGCCCTTGAGCAGCAGCGTATTCTTCTCCAAATAACCATATGCCTGTTCCATCAAGGCGTTGAAAAGCTACCTCCGTAACGCTTGAGGCTTCTGCTGGGATAATTTGCATTATCCCTTCTATGCCGAGTATTTGACTCAAAGCTTGTCCGTCTTCTGCAGCGAGCCTTTCTTGCTCATTTAAGTCTTTATCAAAAGTGCCTGGTACAAAAAATCTTTCTGGGTCAGGGTAAATCGCGACCTCCATTCGCCTGGAAGGTAAAGCAAGTAATGCATCTCCACCCTCGGTAACATACCAGAAAGAGGGTTTCCCTTTCTGTAATTGAAGCTTCTCTTGTTTCATTATAGTTACTCCTGTAGGGAGATAAATTACTGCTCCATCATTAACGAGAGCTTCTTTCTGTTCTTGAGAAAACAGCATATCTTGTGGTACTTGTCGTTCAGCAGTTTTTATACGAGCCTTACCTATTCTTCTCAGTGCTTCTATTACCATATTATTCAACAATATATCATACTATAAGGCATTATGCCAATCACGACTCTATAAGTCTCGCGAATATGAGGACCGTGTTCATGAAGGTATAGGGCTCTTTCTCAGGGAGATTGTATCGAGGATAGGTATACCAGCTCATGATTAAGAGGTCATCCGGCCTCCCGCCGGCGGCATAGTACTCGCGATAGGCTTTTAATACGTTTTCCTGCCAGGCTTTGCTTGATGCCATGCCACCTTTGGATGAGGTATAGGTAACGCCGACACGAATACCTAACTCGTTCTTGATAAAATCCTCTGCTTGTTTGAGATTTTTCCAATTCCTACTCGCTTTTTCCATTGGAAAATCAAGATGGATATAGTCAAGTTTGAGGTTTTCTTCTGCCATGCTCTCTACTAATTGCCTATACACAGATCTGTACTCCTCTCCCTTGGCAACGAGCGCATCGATAATGCCTACTTGTATATTTGGGAAACGATTTTTTATATATTTGGCAAAGCGGACGACATTGTCAATCCGCTTGGCGGTTGTATAGTTGGGACACTTTTCAGAAGGCTTTGATAAAATACTTTGCAAACTAACATACGAAACAATACCTCCTAAGTCTGAAACCTTTTGGATATAGTCTCCTTCAGCTTCCATGAGCTTGTCTCCAGTACCGCAATACCAATTCGGAGGAGGAACATCGAGGGCAAAATCGATGTTTGATTCTTTGAGTAAAGGTAAAAGGTTGTCTCTGAGATACGCATCCGTGTATCCGTTTTCCAAGTTTTTTAAACTGTTATATCTGTACATATATACTCGTATCTGCTTTCGCGCTTCACTCCATTGATCGATAAATGCCGGGCTATACATCTGTAATGCATCGACGGGCACGCCGCCTGCTTCATGGAGATTATTATCCTCTATCCACAACACTCCTTCTTCTTGTTGTGATGAAATTGAAGTGTCTTGGTTGCGTCTGGCAAGGAAAATCCCAAAACCAAGGATAACTATTTCAGCAAAAATGATCAGGAAAAGAAGAACACTATTTTTGTTCTTAAATGATAACATGAACTATAGAGTAAATAAAATCATATCTGCTTATTTTCACTCGTCAAACCGCTACAAGCTCCTTCTCCGCTCTATTCAGGAGTACTGCATTGGTGGCAACGATGATTGATGAAATACTCATCAGAAGCGCTGCCCATTCGGGTCGCAGGGAAATATGATACGTCGGATAGAGCACCCCTGCTGCAATGGGGATTGCCAACAGATTGTAAATTGACGCCCAGAAGAGATTTTGCTTCATCTTGCGAACCGTTGCCTTTGAAAGCCTGATGGCGCGAAGAATATCCGCAGGATCTGACTTCATAAGAACGACCTTTGCTGTCTCTATGGCGACATCTGTGCCGGCGCCGATTGCTATACCGATATCTGCCTGGGCCAAAGCAGGCGCGTCATTGACCCCGTCTCCTACCATAGCAACAAACTTATTTTCTTTCTGAAGCTTTTTTACATATTTTGCTTTATCCTCAGGCAACACCTCTGCAAAAATCCGGGTAATACCCAATGTTTCCCCTATCCGCTCTGCAGTCTTTTGATTATCGCCTGTGATCATCGCTACTTCAAGACCGAGATCCTGCATTTTTTTCACTGCAATTTCCGCATTTGGTTTCATCGGGTCCTCAGCCGCAACAACACCGGCAATCTTTTTATCAACCGCAAGGATAATGAGTGTCTTTCCTTTTTCCAAAATACGGTCAATATACTGCTGCAGTGCTGAAAGATCGATCTTCCTATCTTTCATGAGCTTTGGCGTTCCCACAAGAACGCGTCTGCCATCAACCACTGCCTCTACACCGTGTCCTGAAATGTTCGTAAATCTCTCAACGTTTCCTGGTATGCCAATCTTTCTTCGTTTTACCTCTGTTAATACAGCCTGACTTAACGGATGAGAAGATTTGGCCTCAGCTGCGGCTGCCAGGCGGAGAATTTCTTTCTCCGTATATCCTTTACCCGGAATGATATCGGTAATAGTGGGTTTTCCTTCCGTAAGTGTTCCTGTTTTATCAAGGACGACTGCTTGGATTTTTGAGACCTGCTCTAAAGTCGGGGCGTCTTTTATGAGGATATTATGTTTTGCGCCAAGACCTGTTCCTACTGCAACAGCTGTAGGAGTCGCCAAACCTAATGCATCTGGACAGGCGATAACAACGGTTGAGATTGCAAAGGTAAGCGCAAACATCATAGGCTGACCTAAAATGAGAAACCACACGGCAAAGGTTAGAAGCCCTCCTCCCACTGCAACAATAACCAAATACTGCGCAAACCTATCGGCGAGCTTCTGCCCGGGTGCTTTTGAGTTTTGCGCAATTTCCACCATTTTGACGATTTGAGCAAGCGCAGTGTCTTCCCCAACCCGTTTCGCTTTGAATCGCACGGAGCCTGACTGGTTGATCGATCCACCAATGACCTTATCCCCAACCTTTTTTGCTACAGGGATTGACTCTCCGGTCACCAATGATTCATCGATGGCTGTTTCTCCCTCAACGATTTCCCCGTCAACCGGCACTTTATCACCGGGTTTTAATATAACAGTATCTCCGAGTTTTACTTGAGCTGTTGGAATAAGCTCTTCTTTGCCGTTTCGAAAGACCCGTGCCTGCGGCGGAACCAGATTGAAGAGTGCTTGAAGGGCATCAGTTGTGCCGCGCCTGGACTTCATCTCCATCCAATGGCCAAAAAGCACGAAGGTAGTAAGCATTACCGCTGCTTCATAGTAAGAATCTGCGCTTCCTAAAAGAGTTAAAACAACGCTAAATCCATAGGCCGCTGTTATACCAACCGCGATGAGAACTGCCATATTGAGTGTTTTTTGCTTCAGCGCCATGTAGGTGGAATATAAAAAGATCCAACCTCCGTAGAAAAATACCGGGGTGGTTAAAAAAAACAGAAGCCAGGGTATCGGGATTGGTGATGGGAGGTTGAGCTTAAGAAATTCAGTACCAAGCGGCGAGTAAAGTATGATTGGGATAGAAAGAATAAAGGAAACAAAGAATTTATTGCGGATATCCTCTTCCATGAGCTTGGCCATCTCCCGTCCTGCCAATCCCCCGTGCTCCATGCCCATACTCATGGTCATACTCATCTTGGTTTTTTCCCAAAAGCTCATTTCCTCCACTCTTCTCATCGTATGTTCCATGTGCTTGGCATGATCTTCCGTATTTTTGATTTTTGATTTTTGATTTTTGATTTCGCGAAGCGCCATTCCGCACTTCGGACACGTCCCCGGTTTATCCGAAGTAACGTCTTTGTGCATTGGACAAGCGTAACTCATAAGATCTTCCTCCCTTTATCTTTTAGCAAGATACCATTAATATGATCTATCTCTTGCTGCAAAACAGCGGCACGAGGCCCGAAAATTGTTTTTTCGTGTATGCGTTGGTTAAAATCTTGGTATCTAACTTTTACCCAAAGCGGGTAAACAATAAGATATAAACCTTTCAAACTAAGACATCTTGAAACTATCGGTAATTGTAGCTTGCTGAGCACTATCTCCGGGTTTATGAGTATTTTATATTTGTGAAAGGCCTCCTTCAGCAGAACAATCCGTTTGTTTACTCCAATTTGCGGTGCTGCCAAGCCTAGCCAAAAACGCCATGGCTTGTCGACTTCTTTTATTTCACTTGTTAGTTGTTGCGCAATTGTTTTCGCTTCATTAAAATCTTCAACATTAGAACTCATTTTGTGTAAAACCTGATTCGGTTCTTTTACAATCATATCCATTCCATTTCCTCTATGCGCTGCAGCTCCCTGAGTTCTGCAATGCAGGGAGAATATCTGGCATTTTCTTAAGCGGTGTATCCACATTTGCCAGCCATCCGCTGATACTTGAGTAGTCTTTGGACAGAATAACTTTCGGGTCAATTTTTTTCCATTCCTGGTTTTTCACTTTTTGGAAATACAGAGCAGTTTCTGCATAGTTTTGCGGAAACCAATACGCGTTAAAGGCAAGAACAGTTTTATATACCTCATCATCTGACAGTTCTTGCGTTACGCCAAGTTCTATAATTCCAAGCGCTGCTGAGCCGTGATTGCAATCCTGGAAAAAGGTTGAGTTATTACAGCACGGGCGGTAGATCGTATCAGCCAGTGTTCTCACTCGTTTCTCCTGTTCAGGCGTTAACTTTATAAGATTTAGAGAATTATAGTAAACACCCCCATTTTTTTCCCTCCCCAGATCCCATCCGCCAGTTGAAGCAAAACTTCCGACATTCTCCCCAGCAATGGGACCCCGCTCGTTCACTGACATTTTATTTGCGAGCCCGATCGGCCAGAGGAGATTGACGATCCACCAGCTATTGTCTGCTGTTACATGAATTGGTGTGTCTGACGGCTTTGACAGATACTCCTGCATTTCCTTTGGGACTCCTCCCCTGCCTTTGTATAGCTCCTCGACTTTTTGCCTATCAATTACTCCTGCCTGAATCATTTTTACGACTACGTCGCCAAAGACAATCTTTGTCCGGTAACCTTCTTTGGGCGTCACCTGCGCAAGAATGTACGCTGTTGGAAGATATTTTGCCGGGACGTAGTCTCCGATAACAGGCATTCCCCGTAGCGTCAAAGCAGCCTTTTCCACTTGCGCACTGTCAAGTGCAAAAAGAGAGGGACGAAGTACTACTGAGAACGAAACCAGCAACAATACAAAAACCACAGCAAGAAAAGCTATCGCTTTTTTTGATAACGAAATTGTTACGTACTCATCACTTTGAGACTTCGGTATATGATTTTTCGCCTGCGTCAAGACAGGTCGTTTTATATTATTTTTCCTCATATCCTCTCGCCTCCCTTAGAATAAAGATAACTGCAGCAAAAACAAGAATAGATGAAATCAGGATGGGGGTAATAACCGGCCCTACCCAGGGGACTGGTAAGAGAAAGAATATATCAGGATCGGTAAACGATTTCGGCCAGTCAATTGCTAGCTTGAGAAAGAGGTAATAAAAAATATCCCAGATACCAAAAGCAAGAAGAAAATATGCAATCCGATCCTTCAATCTCCTCCCAGCAAGGAGTGCGACGGTAGCCAACATAATAAGCGTTGCTGCTTCCCGAAACTGCTCGATGCGAAGTATGCCCGAGTCTTCGATGATCAAAAGTGCGGTTTTCGGATCCAAGAAAGCAATGCCCGGTGTTAGGACTAACACTTGATCTTTACTGACTTGAGGAGGAGTAAAACCAGTACCAAGCAAGTGCCGAAGATACACAACGACCGCGGCCTCGACAAATCCGAAGGCAATAGCAAAAATAATAATCCACACCACTGTTTTCATATTCCACGAGTGTACTTCATAACTCTATTGAGCATATATAAAATTCCGGCAAGGTTGAATGCCAAACCGACCCAGAACAGCTGTACTTGATACTGAGAAATAATAGTAATAATGCCCACAGCTCCTAAAATTGGTAAGAGATTGACAAGATAGTGAGCGCAGCAGGAAACCATTGCAACGGTTGAAGTAGTTCCTGAAACCGTAAGAACTTTTCCCGAAGTATTTTTATGCTGTATCGCATGTTTCAAATAGGAATAAAGGCCGACCTGAATACCAAAACCTACGGCAAGACTGATTACGAAATACCAAAACTTCGCTAGCTGCGTGAGCATAAACTCCGACCCACTGACAAGAGAAACGATTGTTATATAGACAGTCAAAAGAGTTACCGTTGCAAGTACTCCATTTCTTATTGATATGCCCATATGCTATTCAATCATCTGCAATTTCTCTTTTAACTCCTCATTTCTCACTGCCATTTGCGGATCGTCTTTAACAAAACGCACAATTCCTTCTCTATCTAAGATAAT
>CAYWEP010000047.1:0-9389 GCA_964457405.1 uncultured Gammaproteobacteria bacterium | reverse complement strand
AGGGCTCGAGACGGTGGAATGACTGCTCCTCTTTTTGTCGGTGGTGGTGTGGCGCATGGACCAAAGCCACAAGACCATACGCTTTCCTTGCCGAAGAAGATGAAAAAAGCAGCGCTTTTTTCCGCTCTTTCAGCAAAAATACGTGACAAGGATATAAAATTTGTCAGCGGACTTGCTGATATCGCGCCAAAAACCAAAGAGATGGCGAGTTTGATTAAAAACTTGGCGCTTAACGGGAAAAGCAAAAAGATACTTCTTGTTACAAGCGAGGATAAGGATAATATACAACGAGCGGCACGTAATCTTGCTGGCGTTTCCTACACATCGGCAAAAAGGCTAAATACATATGAGGTGTTACATGTAAAGACAATGCTTGTTATGAAAGAATCAGTTGCCGTGTTACAATCGCATTTTCTAACAGGTCAAGGAGCGTAATATGCAACAGATTATCATCCGACCAGTCATAACGGAAAAATCAATGAGCGAAGCAGGAAAAGGAAAATACACGTTTGTCGTTTTTCAACATGCACACAAGCATAGTATCAAAAAGGCAGTTGAAAAGCAGTTTAATGTAACAGTTACGAATATTGTCACAAGCGTTCTTAAGGGAAGAACAAAGCGAAGTGGACAGAAAAGAGTAGAGGTGAAAAAGGCTCCGCTTAAGAAGGCAACGGTAACAGTGAAAAGCGGAGAGAAAATCGCTCTTTTTGAAGCTGGAGCAAAATAAAACGGTTTATGAAACGATTAAAAGTTATTAAGAGAAAACATTCAGGAAGAGATGCCAGCGGTCAGGTAGTCGTTCGTCATCAAGGCGGGCAACATAAGCGCTTTCTTCGGTTGATTGATTTCAAGCGAGACAAGCGGGGTATTCCGGGAAAAGTGATCGCAATTGAGTACGATCCGAATAGAACCTGCGATATCGCGCTTATTCAATATGCTGATGGTGAGAAACGTTATATCCTCGCGCCTGCGGGCTTGCGACTGAATGATGCAATTCTAGCCGGGAAAGAAGCTGAAGCACGTATGGGAAATGCGTTGCCTATGATCAATATCTCAGTTGGCACAATCGTTCATAATGTTGAACTGACACCGGGGAGGGGTGGACAATTAGCGCGTGGTGCAGGTACAGGAGCGCTTATTACTGCACGGGAAGATAACTTTGTTCACCTAAAGCTTCCATCAGGTGAAGTGCGCAAGGTAGCGGCAGCAGGATTTGCTACAATCGGACAGTTGGGAAATGTTGAGTGGAAAAATGAAGTTATGGGCAAAGCAGGGCGAAGGCGCAATATGGGGATTCGACCAACGGTCCGGGGAGTCGCACAAAACCCCCGTTCGCATCCGCATGGAGGTGGAGAGGGTCGATCAGGTATTGGTATGCCCAGTCCTAAGACATATGTTGGACGAAAAGCAGTCGGTAATACACGGCGTAAGAATAAATATTCGAATACATATATATTACAGAGAAGGAAGGGTAAATAGGTATGGCACGATCAAGTAAAAAAGGCCCGTATATTGACCAAAAGCTTTTACAAAAAGTAGTAAAACAAAAACAATCGGGAGACAAAGCGCCGATTAAAACATGGGCGCGGGCTTCGCAAATACCGCCTGAATTTGTCGGGCACACATTTGCCGTGCATAATGGGCGTATTTTTATCAATGTGTTTGTTATGGAGCCGATGGTAGGTCATCGACTGGGAGAGTTTGCGCCGACACGGACATTTAGAGCACACGGAAGAGTCGTTGCAAGGGAGATCTCAAAGACATAGGTTACCTAGGTGACCTAAGTTATTTAAACTATGGAAATAACAGCAGTTAGTCGATCAGTGAGAATCAGTCCACGAAAAGTGCGTTTGGTCGCGGATTTGATTCGTGAGATGCCGATAGATCAGGCAATAGCAACGCTTGCGGTCTTGAGAAAACGAGGAGCTGTGGCACTTTCCAAAACGCTCAAAAGCGCACTGGCAAATGCGGTCAATAATGCAAAGCTTGACAAAGAGAATCTTGTGATTTCGTCTATTGATATAACCGAAGGACAGTCTCTCAAGCGCTATCATCCCTCAACGCGGGGACGAATCCATCCGTATAAAAAACGAAGCAGCCATATTAGAGTGGTATTGAAAGAAAAGGAGGTAAAGTCACAAGTCTCAAGTGCTAAGTCCTAAGTCTACTTGGGACTTGTAACTTATAACTTAGGACTTTTATTGTATGGGACAAAAAGTTAATCCGCATCTTATTCGCATTAAAAATGTTTTTGATTGGAACAGTCGATGGTTTGATGAAAGACACTACAAGGATGCAGTGCTTGAGGATTATAAGTTGCGAAAAGCTCTCATGGAGCGGCTCAAGCAGGCAAGCGTTTCACGTGTTGAAATAGAGCGATCGATTAATTCTGTGAAGATTATTGCTTACGTTTCCCGCCCGGGTATGGTAATTGGAAGAGCGGGAACCGGCCTTGAAGAGTTAAAGAAATTTATTACAAAATTTTTTGTTACTCTTCGACATGGCAAAAAACAAGTACCGAAAATTGATATGCAGATTGAGCCTGTGAAAGAACCAAACCTTGACGCCTATTTAGTCGCAAAGAATATAACAGAACAACTCATACGTCGTTTACCCTATAAAAGGATTCTTGCCCAGAATGCAGAGCGGGTGATGGGAGCAGGTGCTGAGGGAGTACGAATAATATTGGCAGGCAGGATCGGTGGCGCGGAAATCAGCAGACGAGAGAAAATCCAGCAAGGGACCGTTCCCTTATCAACAATAAGGGAAAATATCAGCTATGTTTCTTTACCGGCATTGACAAAAAAGGGGTATATTGGCGTTAAGGTGTGGATCAATAGGGGGGAGAATAAATAACTTATGTTAGTACCACGACGAGTAAAATATAGAAAACAAATGCGGGGAAAAATGAAAGGGTCTGCCAAAGGCGGCATGACATTTGCTTTCGGTGAGTATGGTTTGACAGCGCAGGGAACAGGCTGGGTCTCTGCCCGGCAACTTGAGGCGGCGCGTCGATCAATTACGCACTACACCCAGCGGGGCGGGAGAATCTGGATTCGAGTTTTTCCGGATAAGCCGGTTACAAAAAAACCGCCTGAAGTAAGAATGGGCGGGGGGAAAGGCGATGTGCATGAATATGTCGCGCCGGTGAAACCTGGGAGAATGCTCTTTGAGATGAGCGGCGTCACAAAAGAAATTGCCCATGAAGCGCTTCGGCTTGCAGCACACAAATTGCCGATAAAGACACGGATAATAGAGAGGACACAACTACTATGAAAACAAAAGATGTGAAAGAGTTACATACCAAGAGTAAAGAAGAATTAAAGAAGATGCTTACTGAGGCAAAAGACGCTTTATTTTCGTATCAGATGGATCATCAACAGATGAAGTTAAAAAATACACGGTCTTTATCTATGAAGCGGAAAGATATTGCTCGCATAGCAAGTATTTTGCGGGGAAAGGAGCTTAGCAATGCCTAAAATATTAACAGGAATAATAGTATCGCTTAAAATGCAGAATACGGCTGTCGTTGAAGTAGTGTGGAAGAGCCCGCACCCGATGTACAGAAAGCTGCTGAGAAAAAGTAAAAAATATAAAATCGCACTCAATGGGAAAGAGGTAAAGATTGGCGATAGAGTTACAATGACTGAGACAAAGAAATTCTCCAAAGACAAGTATTTTGCAATTTCTGAAGTGTTGCGTTCAAGGATCGGAGACAAATAACGCTATGATACAACACAGAAGCATGCTAACCGTGGCAGATAATTCTGGCGCTAAATCCCTTATGGTTATTCACGTATTTGGCGGATCAAAACGAAAATTCGGCTATCTTGGCGATGTGCTAAATTGCGTCGTGCGGCAGGCAAACCCCAGCGGTCAGGTTAAAGATTCGGAGATTGTGAAAGCGGTTTTAGTCCGGACAAGAAAAGAACACCGGCGGCCGGACGGATCGTATGTTCGCTTTTCAGATAACGCAGCCGTTCTTATTGATAACGTAAAAGATAAAAATCCCCGCGGTACTCGAATTTTTGGCCCGATCGCGCGTGAGGTGAGAGACAGAGGATTTAGTAAAATCGCCAGTATGGCTATTGAGGTAGTATGAAAATAAAAAAAGGTGACCAAGTTACAATTGTTATAGGGAAAGATAAGGGAAAACAAGGAAAAGTCCTTAAAGTTTTGACGAAGGAGGATAAGGTGCTCGTTGAAGGCGTGAATCAGTACAAACGGCACATGAAGGCGCGGACGCAAAACCAGAAATCAGAAATTATTACTCTTACCAAACCGCTGCCGGTTGCCAACGTAGCGTTCGTCTGTCCTAAATGCAAGAAGGAGGCGCGGATTGGCTATACAATGGAAGGCAAAGAAAAAATGCGCGTCTGCAAACGATGCGGAAAGACTATATAGAGGATATGGAGAGCTTACAGCAAAGATTTAATCAAACAATTATGCATGACCTGAAGCAAAAAATAGACGTGAGCAATGTCATGGCAGTACCGCGGCTTGTAAAGGTTGTTGTTAATATGGGTGTAAAAGACGCAATTGCGGATAAGAAAAACATGGAGCGTGCAGCAAAAGCACTCGGTATTATTACTGGGCAAAAGCCAAAAGCAGTAAAAGCAAAAAAATCAATTGCCAGTTTTAAACTGCGTGAGGGTGATGAGATAGGGCTTGTGGTTACCTTGCGGGGAAAACGTATGTATGCATTTGTTGATAGGTTAATAAAAATCGTGCTTCCTCGTTTGAGAGATTTTCATGGAGTGAGTAGGAAAAGCTTTGACGGTCAGGGAAATTATGCACTTGGTTTTAGTGAATACGCTGTTTTTCCTGAGATAGACCCGTCTTCAGTTGAAAGGATGCAGGGAATGGAAATCATTTTTGTTACAACGGCAAAAGACAATAAAGATGGAGTTGTGCTTCTTGAGGCATTGGGAATGCCGTTTACAAAAGAGGGGGAGAGAAGTAGCGTATATCGAAGCTAGGTATGGTATAATTCCGAGTACTTGTATGGCAAAAACATCAGACATCGTAAAGTTTCTGAAAAAGCAAAAATTTAAGGTAAGAGACGTGAACCGGTGTAGTATCTGTGGTCGTTCTCGAGCGTACATGCGTCGATTCGGGTTATGCCGTATGTGCTTTCGCGAGCTTGCATCGAAAGGAGAGTTGCCAGGAGTGCTTAAAGCGAGCTGGTAGTTCGACTCGCCCCGCTCGGCGGGGCTTCGCTCACTATGAATTATTTAGTTGCTGATTTTATGTTACGGATCAAAAATGCGTATCTCGCGAGAAGGCAATCGGTTGAGTTACCGTTTTCAAAAATTAATCTTGCTATCGGAAATGTGCTCGTGAAAGAAGGTATGTTGGCAAATGTAAAAGAAGATATGACTGATAACAAAAAGGTGCTTCATGCAGAGCTTCGCTACATCCGTCGAAGACCTGCTCTTACACAAGTGCGCGTTATCTCAAAGCCATCACTTCGGGTGTATGTCGGGTCAAAAGACGCAGAGTACAAAAATAGAGATGCGGTGCTTTCCGTCGTATCGACTTCGCAAGGCATTATGACAGGAAAGGAAGCGGCAAAAAAAGGAGTGGGCGGCGAACTCCTTTTTAGCATTTGGTAGTTAGACAAGCTCACTATTAAAGCTGAAATTTTATAATATGTCAAAAATTGGGAAACAACCGATTGTCATCTCAGAAGGCGTTACCGTGAATATCACGGGCGATATCGTGAGAGTCAGCGGGCAAAAGGGGGAAGAGAGATTCACTGTTCCGTCAGGAATTGGAGTTTCTGCTGCCGATGGGAAATTAGTTGTCTCCCAAACAAACAAAAACAATCCTGAGGGTGGCGCGTTATCAGGGTTGACACGAGCGCTTCTTGCCAATATGGTACGGGGTGTTGCATCAGGATTTGAAAAAAAATTAGAGTTGTCAGGCGTTGGATATCGTGCGCAGGTGCAAGGACAGGATCTCGTACTCTCACTCGGTTTTTCTCACTCGGTAAAAATCACGCCTCCTCCTGGCATTACCTTTAGTGTTGGCGAGAATATTATTACTATTTCAGGGCATGACAAAGCGCTTGTTGGTAATACAGCTGCAAGAATACGAGCGGTTCGGCCACCTGAGCCATATAAAGGAAAAGGGATAAAATATATTGGGGAGCGGATTAGGCGAAAAGCAGGTAAAGCAGTAAAAGCAGTAGGGACGAAGTAATAAAAGTCCTAAGTCCTAAGTGCTAAGTCCTAAGTGCTAAGTCATAAGTTATAAGTAAAGAAGGAAAATCGACTTAGGACTTGTGACTTATAACTTACATAGTATGAATAAAGTAACGAAAAGGACAAGAAGGCAAACGAGAGTACGAAAGAAAGTGCAGGGTACGAAGGAAAAACCGAGGCTTTCTGTGTTTCGTTCAAATCAATACATGTACGCTCAGATTATCGATGATGCAGCCGGTAGAACGCTCTTGAGTATCTCTGAAAAAAAACTTCCAAAAGCTTCACGGCTTGAAAAAGCAAAAATGGTAGGGATGGAAATTGCAAAGCTAGCCGGTGAGAAAAAAGTAAAACACGTTGTTTTTGATAGAGGAAGATATGCGTATCACGGACGGGTAAAGGCAGTAGCAGAAGGCGCGCGCGAAGGAGGGCTGCAATTCTAAGGTATGCGAAAAATGCAATTTGATGTCTCGCAACAAGCTCGAGACGAATTCCAGGAACAGGTTGTAAAGATTAACCGTGTGTCAAAAAAGACAAAAGGCGGCAATAAAATCGGTTTTTCCGCGCTGACTGTTGTCGGAGATAGAAAAGGAAGAGTCGGCGTTGGACTCGGGAAAGCACCCGATGTCTCATCGGCAATTAGAAAAGGAATTCTTCTTGCTAGGAAACATCTTGTGCACGCGCCAATTATCAATGGTACGATTCCATATCGCGTTGATGTAAAGGTTGGCGCAGCGAGAATTATGCTAAAACCTGCACCTCCCGGAAGCGGTATTATTGCAGGCGGTGCAGTCCGAAGCGTCGTCTCGGCAGCGGGGATTCAAAATATCTCTTCAAAAGTTTTAGGGACAAGCAATCAAGCAAGTAATGTCTTAGCAACGCTTTCGGCATTGCGGGTGCTTTCGGAGCGGTACGACCGTGAAAAAAAACAGGATCCTGATGGAGGGAAGAAATAATGCAAGGAACAAGCCTTACCAAAACGGTAAAAAAGTCTCAACGACGACTCGGCCAAGGACACGGGAGCGGTCGGGGCAAAACAGCAGGTCGAGGAACAAAAGGGCAAAAGGCACGGGGCAAAATTCCGCTTTCTTTCGAAGGAGGCGCGCTTCCGCTTATCAAGCGGTTACCCTTTCATCGAGGAAAAGGGAAAAACAAAGTTTTCAAGCCAACGCCCGTTGTCCTGAACGTAAAAGTGCTTAATCTATTGCCGAAAAATACCGTTGTTGATATCGAATCACTGATTAAGCATCGCATTGTCGCTTCAGAAGACGCCAAGCAATATGGGGTAAAAATTCTCGGAGACGGTGCATTAAGCATACCGCTTTTTGTAAAACTGTCAGTTTCTAAAGGGGCAAGAGAAAAGATTGAAAAAGCGGGCGGAAGCGTAGAGGCTTCTTCATGAACAATATTTTATCGGTTTTACAGAATAGCTTTAAAACACCGGAGGTAAGAAAGAAAATCCTCTTCACGCTTGGTATCTTTCTTGTTTTTCGAATTTTTGCGCATATCCCCGTTGCAGGTGTTAACGTTAATCAATTAAAAAACCTCTTTTCCCAGAATCAATTCCTGGGGTTACTGGATATTTTCTCAGGCGGCACACTCGCCAATTTCTCGATCATGGCGCTTGGTCTTAACCCATACATTAATGCTTCAATTATTCTCCAGCTTCTCCAACTTGTTTTTCCAAAACTTGAAGAGTTATCAAAAGAAGGTGAGCAAGGAAGAAAAAAGATCAATCAGTATACGCGTATTTTGACAGTACCCCTTGCATTGCTTCAGGCAATCGGTATGTATGCACTGCTTCGCAGTCAGGGTGTTATTATTACGCTTTCTCCTTTGCCCCTTCTTTCCTTTCTGGCAACAATGGTAGCAGGAACAATGCTCCTCGTGTGGCTAGGTGAGCTTATTTCCGAACGGGGCGTTGGGAACGGTATTTCGGTTTTGATTTTTGCTGGCATTGTCGGAAGATTGCCTGTTATTGCAGGACAGACACTTTCTACGATTTCACCAGAAACAGCAGTGAGTGTCCTTTCGTTTTTGGTCATGGGGATTTTGGTTATTGCTGCTATTATCGTTGTCAACGAGGCGATGCGGCAAGTGACAGTGTATTATGCCAAACGAGTGCGAGGCAACAAAATGTATGGAGGGCAATCAACGCACTTACCGCTTCGGCTCAATCAGGCGGGTGTCATTCCTATTATCTTTGCAGTTTCGTTGGTGTTGTTACCATCAATGTTTGGCAATTACTTGGTTACGGCAAAAAATCCTATACTAAGCTCTGTTGGGCAATTTTTGATGACCTGGCTAAAGCCAGATGGCGCGCCGTATAATGCCATCTACTTTCTCCTCGTCGTTGGGTTTACATTTTTCTACACGGCAGTCATTTTTAACCCCAAAAAAATTGCCGAGGAAATACAAAAATACGGCGGATTCATCCCTGGTATCAGACCGGGTAGCCCGACATCATCCTATCTTAACTATATCCTGACCCGGATCACTTTAGTTGGTGCTGTATTCTTGGGTATTATTGCAATTATGCCGACTATTGTGCAATCTCTCACCGGTGTGGGTACGCTTTTTTTGGGGGGGACGAGTATTCTTATTGTGGTAAGTGTCGTTTTGGAAACATTTAAGGCAATTGAAGCACAACTCGTGATGCGAAATTACGAAGGATTCCTAAAAAAGTAAATCCGAAGCACTAATATCGTCCTTCGATATACTCAGGACGATCCTGAGCTTGTCGAATGGATCGAAATCCGAAACCCTTCGACTACGCTCAGGGTAAACATTTTGAATTGCTTGTGGTGAGCTTGTCGAACCATTTCGAATTTCGGATTTAGGATTTCGATTTTTTTAATTTACTATGAAGATCATATTAATCGGTATTCAGGGTTCCGGAAAATCAACACAAGGACAACTGCTTGCCGAGAAATTTGGTGTGCCCTATCTTTCAACAGGACACATTTTCCGAAGACTCGCAAAAGAACATACTCCCCTTGGGAGACAAATAAAAGTAGTCATGAATGCAGGGCTTCTTATCTCAGATGCAAAAACACTAAAAATAGTCAGCGAATATCTCTCTCGTCCTGAATACAAAAAAGGTTACATTCTTGACGGATTTCCCCGGACGTTAACGCAAGCTGAGAAATTTAAAAACGGCATTGATGCCGTTATCTATTTGAAAAT
>CAYWEP010000046.1:0-9529 GCA_964457405.1 uncultured Gammaproteobacteria bacterium | reverse complement strand
TTCGACTGGGCGGGATTTGTTTTACGCATGCCTTGCCTCAATTGGGAGAATACCCCCTGACGGATACGTGCGTCAGATCAGTGTATGGGCTGCAAGCCTGGTTGATGAAGCTATAGCTCCCTCTCCCCTTCTGGACCAGGATAGACAATGGGGAAAGCTTATCGGTGTTATTGACAGGATCAACGAAAAATTTGGCGATCACACGATCCGTAACGGCTTTTTGCTCTATGCGGATAAACTCACCACGGTCCCAAACGGTTACATGGCAGACAAATACGAACGCCTGAAGCTAGCTACCGGGCCTCTGTCAGATTAGTTTTGCTACTGTTTGAGTTTTCTGACAAAGGTTTCAGCCTGAAGGTTTGCAGACAAAGCTCACCTCATCTAGTATGTTTTTCCTTTGCTCAGGCGGCATGCGAAGGGTATCAAGCGCAGCAGGATTATTGACAATATCTCCGCAGAGCACAATATGATTTTGCAGCAAGCGAAATTTGTCGTTGGATGAGAGGTTTGTAAGCATGGTAATTGGATAAAGACCGGACGTCTCAATGAGATCTCGCAGACTCCCCTCCTCAGGATAACTCCAGCTTATTACCTTCATCCCGACGCATTGTGCATAATTAACAGCATCGATTGTTGCTTTGGTGTTGGTCACAAGCCATGCTTCATGAAAATTATACTTTTCTTTGAGATCATCGAACCGTCCTTTTGTGTACATACTCACGTGCACATCTGACCGAGCACCAGGGCTATTATGAAATTTAGCCTCAACCATAATAGTCATACTCGCGTCTTTTGGCCGTGCGACCACATCTACCTCGTGCATGACGCATTTTCCACGGAGTATTTGCCTGACATCTGTTGTATACCCACGTGCTGAGAGGATTTTTGCTACATAGTCCTCAAATGGATATCCAGTCGGCCCAAGAAGCATTATCGCTTGCTTAAGACCATAGCGGGATTTGCTATACGGGTACGGAGACTTTCCTAAGAACTCGTTTATATGGTGGTAAAGTTCCCAGGTCTCCATTTGGTCGTGGAGTTTTGATCTGACGTGGTCGAGCACCTGCATTTGCAGTTCATGAGGAATGCCTGCGCGTTTTATCGACTGGAGCACTTTCTCATCGCTATATGGCTCAAGTGTTCCGTCTGCTTTGACAACTTGCATCGCACATCAATCGTACAGAAAAAGCAAGGCATTTGGCAAGTGTTCATTCCCTGATTTTCCTAAACATCACAAAATCTCCCTCCTCATACACAACCTCATACAGAGGATTCACTTTCAGCTCCTCTGCCATCTCTTTCTGTGCCGAGAGTGACGGTTGCGCACCTTTGTCATTAAGGAGAAATACAATATAGTCTGCTTGCTCCATGCCGATAGGAATCGTAAAAAGATGTTGCCTGTTTGTAAGATGTGCTCCCAGATTATTACTCGCTGCGACACTAGCTTTTTCGGGTATGGTCACAAGGTATGATTGGACAGCTTGCCTATTTGGGATTTGTCTGACAAACATATCCAAATTCGGCTCCTTGGCCCCCGGCAGTGGACCGTAAAGATATGCTGTGTACAAACCGGTGACGAGGAGTACACCGATGTAAAAATTCGTCGGAATCAAGGGATACTGTTGCCTGATGTGCTTCAGGCCGAAAATGGCCGCAAGAAACAGGAATGGCGTTATAACTGCAGTGTACTGATAATAAATTTGATGGAGGTGTGGCTTGTCGCTTAATACATTTATAAATAAATCGGGAAGCGCAAAAACCAAATAGAACGGAGAAGCAAGCGGCAGATATGCGAGTGGTAAGAACAGTTGCTTGTAGTAGTCTACTCTTGCCTGATCCGTAATCTTCACAAAGGTTTTTTCAGGCGTGAGGATCGTATTCGCAAGAAGCGCTGACGGGTTGTCTCCACCATCTTCATAGTAGGACAGGGCAAAATATGCAGATCCTGATACATTCGGGATAGCATGCCAGATAAGAAAATAGAACATACCTAAAGAAACAGCAAAGAGCACTATGCCGAAAAGCCATTGCTTGTACCGAACTGCAGCCAAGATGCCAAACAATCCAACTATAAACCACACCTGTTCCTTGGTTATCGCGGCGAGAAGAGACAGTGTAAGAAACCAGCCAAATTTGCCATTTCGCATGAAATAGACTGCTCCAAGGAGAAAGGTCGTCGCGAGCACTACGGCATGGAAATCAAATATTGTTGCCCGTTCAACGCTAGGGTTTATGAAAAACAGAAAGGCAAAAAGCAGGGAGAGTGACTTGCTCCGCAGCACAGATTTCGAAATCATATACACAATAACCCCCCCAAACGATACAATTGCTGTCTGAATAAGAAGTAATAATTTCGGGTTTGACCAGATTGCATAAAGAGGCGCAAAGAGAATAAGGATAAAATCCGCGTGGAATGCGAGGCGAGAAAGTGTCTCGGTGCCGTCAGGGTTGGTCAACTCAAAAAGGCGCCCTTCTCCTGTGTTCCAGACTGTCTGAGCCATATTCCCAAGATCGAATCTCCCAGTATAAAAATTGTCGTGGCGAAGAAGGCTAACAGTTGAAAAGTACAGAAAGTACAAAAGCGTCAGTGCAATAAGAAGCGCCTCGTGTTTATGTTCAGCAATATATCGTTCTAACCGATGCATGGCGTCTGTTCTCGTCTTTTCCCAAAGGAACGTAAAAAAAATAAAGAGCATCTCAGAGATAACAAGTATGATTCTGGCAAAAATTGCGGCAAAACCCGCAGAGGAAATATCCATCACCTTTGCCAGAGCAAGCGTAATGACCCCTTCGCGGACGCCAAGCCCAGTCGGCGTAATAAGCGAGGCGTAGCCGATCAAAAGAGAAAAGACAAATACGCCGACAAATGAGAAAATAAGTTGCGGGGTAAGAAAAAAAACTGAGATAATCGCAAAATAATATCCAAGGCCGAAAAAGAAAAAAGCTGCAACACTT
This sequence comes from uncultured Gammaproteobacteria bacterium, assembly GCA_964457405.1. GTDB lineage: Bacteria > Patescibacteriota > Microgenomatia > Levybacterales > UBA12049 > CAYWEP01. The sequence goes on along the minus strand of CAYWEP010000046.1, from coordinate 6,571 downwards.
GCTACCAATAAGCGAAACTGCACACCAGAGGTAAATCCAGGCAGTAAATGCTTTAAATATCCTTTCGGTTGTTTCCCGATAAGAAGCAGAATTTCAGACTGAAAAACATACAGCACACCAAGGAGGAAAACAAGAGTATACAGAAAAAAAACGACGAGATCTCTGTAGGGAAAGGTTGGAAAAAATTGATCGATGAGAAAAGTTGTCCCCAGTAACGAAACGCCTGATACGCCAAGGAGAATAAATTGCGCTTCAACCAGGAGCGCTGAGGCGATATCTTTTTTTGCTACCTCTTTTCTGGCAAAAAGCATCGTTCGTCCGAGAAACGACCAGATATTTCCCGGTATGTAGCGATTAACTTCAGATATTGCCCAGAGAAATGACGTTTCTTTAAAGGGAAGAGAATAATTATATGCCCTAAGAATAATTTGCCAAACAAAACATCGGAGCATATAATACGCGACGAAACAGAAAATAGCGATCAGAAGAAGCCAGATATTTACTGTGGAGAAAGATTGTTCGATTTTTCTCCACTCCGGAAGAATTGTTTTGATGATGAAAAAAAGCGCGACAGCGGATAGCGGCCAGCCGACGAAGTATTTCAGAAGAGTAAGGAGCTTTGCTCTCACGTATTTATTGTAGCGTATTTGTCGGAGTTGGGGTATTGCTTGGTCCGCCAGCTGGCGGAGGTGTCTCTTCCGGCTGGTAGGTAAAGGTGCGAGTGAGTCGTTTCTCTTCTTTAGAAACAGTACTTTTTACCCGCATCTCTATCTTTACTTGCCCTTTTGGAGGGTTGTAGAGTGCAACTGTTTTGTCATCGTAGTCAGACCATTTACCGCCATTCACTCTGTAAGACCAGACAACTGAACAATAGGTATCATCGTCGTGGCTGAGCGATAATGTAACAGGGCTGTCTGTCACCACTTCTCCCTCCTCAGGTGAGGTGATGCTCACGGGGCCTATTTCTTTCTTGCAGACTCGCTGGGTTGGAAACGGAGTGGGTTCTTCTTTTTCAGGGCTTTCTTTCTCAACCGGAATCGTGACAATAATCGGTTTTGTTTCGGTTTCCAGCTTTTTATCATCACTTGCTTTCAAGTTATTGTAGTTCAAAATAATGACAGTTAAGAGCACAGGTATAGACAAAAGAGCAGTAACGAACTCAATATACTGTTTTTTATGCGGCACGTGCTGTATTGTGCGCCTCGTTCTTCGCAAAAATCTTCTTATATTCTCCATAGATACAAAAAAAGGACTTATAAAGCCCCACCGAGTAACTATTGTACAGAATAAAGCAAAAAAATGCAAAATTTGCTCCAACAAAATCGATAGTTGACAGAATATACACCATATGATTTAATGTATATATGAAAAGATATCAAGTTTATCTTAACCCACATTCCGTTTCAGTACTAGATGATTTTGAGAAATACGCTAATATTTCAAGATCAAAACTTATCAGAGAAGCTATAGATAGATTGGCTCAAAATCTGTCTCGTGTTTTTGTGGCGAAAAACCAGGTACCCCAAGAAAAGCTAATTCTAGATTCACTGGTAGGATTTATCAAGGATGGCCAAAAACAAACAAATTACGCCCTAAAGGATGATAAAGTTTATTTAGCTGACTAATGAAAGTTTTTATTGATACAGGCGCTTTTATTGCTCTTTTTGTCTCCTCTGAAAAATATCACTCTAAAGTCTCCAAAAAGTATAAGGAATATCGAAAACAGCGTGCGCAACTGTTTACCTCTTACTATATTCTTGATGAGCTTTTTACTCGTCTAATATATGATTTTGGGAAATCTGTAACCCAAAAAGCAATTGGTCTCCTGAATAAGTCCATAGAGAAGGAAGAATTAATGGTTTTGGATATTGATGAAGCAATCTTTAAGAAAGCTCAAGATACTCTCATTAAGTTTTCCGAACATAAAATTTCCCTAACAGATGCAACCTCCTATACTTTATACAAAGACTTTGCTTTAGATGAGGTATTTACTCTTGACTATGATTTTAAAAAAATTAGAGTGAATACATCTGAAATCGCGACCTTCAAAAGAATGTGAGCCAGATTGGGCTTGAATGGAACACCTTAACTGAATGGTTTGAGCGTATGATTGCTACATTCAGACGACTTAACATTCAGCCGCCGGTAGCATACGTTTACGCTTGAATGTTCCGAGCCTTCTCTTGCTCTTTCAACATTTTCGTGGGTTTTTGATAGCAGTTCCCTCAAGGTTGTAACCAATTCTGAGCTACCAATTAAATCTGGTACTTCTATTGTCCGGATATTTTCCGGAAGTGATGTGTTGGCAAAAAAGATATTTGACTGTTCTATCAGCAAAGACAAATACGTTGAATACTGTCTCCCTGTCAATAAATCTCTTCGCGAAGCCAAATGTAGTTGGGTTATCTTCTACTGGTAAGTCTACTTCCTCAACCTCTTGTGTATTAACATCAGTTTTCTTAACTTTATTTGCTACAACGTTCTTAGTTATTTTTCTGGTTTCTACTATTGTGAATCCAAGCTCTTTACTTTCAATACGATCCCATTCTGTTTTGTTATAAGTATCTCCTTGAATCTTTTTCACAAGTGCGTGCTTAAGTGAAAACTCCACAAGAATCCCACAGAGCGAAATAGCTGCACTATTTAGACCAAACAGGATACATTCTCTTATTTCGTCGTACAAAAAAAGCAACAGCTGGAATGGCTATGTTTGGGGTTATTGGAAATTTGCTTATTGCGGTTAGAGCAACGCCTTTTCGTTGCTGAAATAGCCCATCAATTATCTGTTCTTGAGTTTTTGGGGTAGGGTATCGAATTTTACTCCTCGTAGCTGTAAGTCTTCAGTCGTTTTCGGATTTGAAATAATGTGTGTTGCGCCATCTGCAAGATTAGACAAGAAATCGTTTATATTCTTCATTATTCCTAAATTATTACAGTGGTTTTTTCATATAGCATTGGCAAACAATCTTGTCGCATTCGAAATTTCGTCCCATGGTTGTGTCCGGTACGCGCATCGAAATCTATTAGAACTTTCCCCTCCTCCAATGCTTTCAGGAATCCTTGGAAACTGAATTTTTGTAGCATCATTACCTTTGAATACTTGTAAAACTCCTTTTTGCGTTCAATCTTCACTTCGGCTTGAACATAAAAAGTGTTAAGTAGCTTTGTGCCCGCCTTATGCTCCAGATCGTCAAAACCCCAATAGGGCTGTGGGTCAAGTTCACCAAGCCCCACTCGTTTTCTTACTAACTCAAGCCAGCTCTTGTGTCGCGGATCGACACTTTTTGCATCAAATGAAATCAAAATTTTCTTTTCTTCTCGATCAATCACAACTTTAAAACCACGATCACTCCTCGACTGTCCGTGAATTGTTTGCCGGAAGCTCATTTCTCCTTTTGAATATTTCTTTCCGTCCTCTTGATGTGCCCACCCATATTTTGGCAGCAGAATTTGTGGTACAAAACGAACTGCGCGCGGCGACGGTTCGCTGTGGAATAAGGTCGTTAAGGATGAAGAATTGAGACGTTGTGCTTTTAACTCCCATTCAGAAGCATTCGGAATGGGTAAGTTATTTTCTTTGATACCAAGCAAATCCTCTAGAGTATTGCCTATTCCTCCCTGGTTTCCCTTCCGAGCATTAGGAATCCAACCCATCGTGGCGATTTGCTTTAATTTTTCTATCAATGCCTGTTTAGTGTAAATTATTGGCTTTTTCATATTTGTAATAGCCTCCCTTGAGGTGCATACCTTTGTATCCTTTCTTCAGCCATTTTGCAATACTCCGGTGAAATATCAATACCTATAAAATTTCGATCAAAATTCATAGCTGAAATCGCAGTAGTTCCGGAGCCCATGAATGGATCAAGTATTATTTTTGCGTTAGTCGAGGATATAATTCGATCAATCAGACTGACCGGAAAGGCAGCGGGGTGTTCATTTTTCATTTCTTGCGTAAATTCCCATACATCACCATACGCATTTGCTTTTGGAGCAAGTCTAAAATTTGGTTTAGCAATAAGATATATAACTTCGTATGTTGGTAAAAAGTATCCAGCATTAAAATTAAGTCCACCTTTGCGTTTCCAAATAATGATTTGACGGACAGGAAAGCCACTTACGATGTCCTGTCTATCTTGCAATAACCCATCCTGAACCCGCCACTTGTGATTGTAAAAAATAGCACCAGCATCAGGGATAAGCCTCATCATTTGAGCCAAACAATCTCGTTGCCATTTAACGTACTTATCATGAGGCATGCAGTCATCATGATGAGTGTACCCATTTTGAAGTGCGGCGTTTGCCCATTTTCCGCCACGACCATCTTTCATTCCGTTACCAGTGGAGTTTTTGAGGTTATAAGGGGGTGAAGTAATAACTAGATCAACCTTACCATCAGGAATCTGTGTCATTATTTCTACAGTATCGCCACAAATAATTTTATTTATAAAGTTTTGTGGAAAAACTAAATTTTTCATAAAATTAGCCATTTCTTAACAAACCGACAAACTTACCCCGTATTTCAATTTCTCCTGGGTTATATGTCTTGGATTTCAGTTCTGGATTTTTTGGCCGTAGTTCTATTTTGCTACCATGATTATAAAATCTCTTAATAGTTGCTAATTGATTACCCCCGATATTAACAAGAACAATTACAGCATCACCGTTATCAGCATAATTTTGATATTTTATGATCACTACATCTTCCGGTAGTATACCATCCTCAATCATGCTTGTTCCCCTTACGACAAGTGCATAGTGTTGTCCCATCGGGGAAAGCATGGATCTTTGAACTTTTATTGGTTCGGGGCTTTCCATATTCTCTATGCCACCACCGGCGGATACGACACCGAGAAGTGGAATCTCAACTACTTCTTCATGAGGGTCAAAAACACCTATTCCTCGTGCGTTAGAGCTTGGTAATCTTAAATATCCCTTGGCTCTCAGCGCCTGAACGTGTTGATGGATCGTCGGAATCGCTCGTTTTAGTTTTTCGGCAATTTCATCTAGCGTGGGTCCATGTCCGTGAGCCCGTTGGTATTGATTTATGAAGTCAAGTACGTCTTTTTGTTTGGGCGGAAGCATTTTTCCTCCTTGCACTACCTAATAGGATATGGTATGTTGGACTAAATTGCAAGGGGGAATTTTTATGGACGAAAATACAATCCAACAAGTGTGGAACAAAGGACAGACCGTAAATAACAATGATCCCAACGAATGGAGAAAGGATGAGTGCGGAGCATGGATACACCGATCTGATCATGGGAATCGTAATTCTCAATATGGATGGGAGGTAGATCATATCAATCCTTCGAGTAATGATTCTCTGTCGAACCTTAGACCCTTACAATGGGAAAACAATGCCAGTAAAAGTGACGGAAGGCTAACTTGTCAGATTATGTCAAGTGGAATTAATAATGTTAGGAGGTGATTATGATGAGTTTTGGTCATTCAAAAAGCTTTACCAAATCAAATATCCAAAATGTTCCAGACAACAAGGCTGCTGTATATAAGATCAAAAACGATAGTGGTAAAAATTTATATACAGGCATTGCCGGTAGAGGTCGAGTTCAAGAGAGACTTCTAGAACACAAAGAACTAAAAAGAGAATTTATACCGGGAGGTACGAAATTCCAAATAACGCAAGTTGAGAACAAAGATCGCGCAAGAACATTAGAAGCGCAAATCATAAAAAAAGAACAACCTAAATTTAATGAACAGAATAAATAGTCAGTATTTTGAAAATTTTTGCGTTTTTTCTCTATTCCTTACTTCTTCTCACGCCGCCTGTCGGCCACCATCAAAAATAGCTTTGCAGCGCTCGCGGCGTTGGGTGTTGCAGCTAGACGGCCGCCTTCGGCGTCCTCGATTTCCCTTTCAGTGAGCCGTGAGGGATTCGAACCCCCAACCAATGCCTTAAGAGGGCACCGCTCTACCGTTGAGCTAACGGCCCGCGTAAAGCTCACTGCGTTCGCCACGCTTGCGGGATTTTACGCTGCACGCCTGGAGGGAATTGAACCCCCGACCCCTTCGTCCGAAGCGAAGTGCTCTAATCCGCTGAGCTACAGGCGCATTAGGGTTTATTCTAACAAACCTGTGCTTCGAATTCAATGAAAATAGCGATTCCCGACGTGCAAAGCCATATCACACCGGGTGTGATATGGGTAGACACATAAGGATCTAAAGCTTGGGGGGGGTGACGCGGATTACCTTATCATCTCCGCTCTTAGGCTCTCTGGTTTACCACGTAGTAATCAATAAGTATATTGCGCTGTTTCAAAATTGACTCCGTGCTTTTGTAAATTATCAGCGTTTTTACTTTCGTCCCACTCAAAATTCGTATTCATAAGTATATTACCATATTGACATACATTACAAATTTATGACTCTACAGAAAAATCAAATTCTCGATTTTGTAAAAATTAACAAAGGTGTTGATACGGAGGTCGCGAGGCTACGCGACCTTCCAGGTCACGAAACAAATCGGCGATCCTTTAGGGTTTGTTGTAAACTATTGTGATTATTGAAGTGAGTTGACGAGGAGAGTTTATTTTCGCGCATTGAAGATATGTGG
>CAYWEP010000045.1:0-9743 GCA_964457405.1 uncultured Gammaproteobacteria bacterium | reverse complement strand
ATGACTTTACGCTTGATGAATTCAATGTCAAAACCCCGCAGATTCAAAGTGGACAAACAGCAGATATAGAATTTATCGCCGATAAAACAGGCGCATTTGAGTTCTATTGCTCTGTCGGTAACCACCGCGCCCAGGGGATGAAGGGGACTCTGATTGTAGAGTAATTACAGGGTAGTATGCTACAATATGCGTTCCATGATGCGGCGCATAGTGGTTATACTCACATTTGTTCTTTTCGTGGTCGGGCTGATCCAATTAGCTATAACAGTTCAATTGTATATTTCTCCAGATGCTGTTTTGCCGGCGCACGATGAGGCAGCGGTAAAAGTTGCGATAAAACAACCGGCCAAAGCATTTACTCTTCCGCAATCACAATTCGTTGCACAGACATTCAATAATTGCGGCCCGGCGACACTGTCAATGATCTTGTCGTACTATGGAAAAAACATTTCGCAGGAAGAATTGGCTACGCAAATGCGGCCGTTTAATAACCTCTACGGCGGGGAAGATGATAAGTCGGTTTTCGCTATGGAATTTGTTACTTACGCACAAGGATATGGGTTTGAAGCACTGCATCGGCCGAATGGAACGACCGCACTTTTGCAAAAATTTATTGCCAATGACATTCCTGTAATCGTTCGTACGCAGCTCAATTTGTACGAGGATATCGGTCATTTCCGTATCGTTCGGGGATACGATTCTGCGAGCCAAACTATTGTCGCCGATGACTCATATAACGGCCCGGGTTTGAGTATTTCGGAAAGTGACTTTCTGACCATGTGGAAAGCATTTAATTACGGGTATATACTCATTTATCCAAAAGAAAAAAAGGAAGTCGTAGAAGCTGTATTAGCCAGAGAATATGATGAAAATGGAGCTTATCAAAATGTACTTAAACGGGCTGAAAATGAATTGGAGCAAAATCCAGACGATATCTTCGCACAATTTAATATCGCAATCGCAGAGTATTATCTTGGTAATTATGAAGAAGCAGTTGCAGCATTTGAGAAAGCTGAGCCAGGTCTTCCGCCACGCATGCTATGGTATCAGTATGAGCCGATTCTGGCGTATCAGAAAGTGAAAAATTACGATCGCGTCTTTCAGTTGACCGATGTCATTTTCAACAGTGGCAATGTTGTATTCTCAGAGTTGTACCAAATTAGGGGAGAAGTATATATGAGTCTTGGGGATAAAGAAGCTGCAAGGGCAGCATTTGAGAAAGCAGCATATTATAACCACAACTTCCTCGCCGCAAAAAAAGCGCTTGAAAATATAAACTAGTTTTGCATATCCTGTGGCTTATTCGCATTGAAAAATCATCATAAATCATACCAATAATCAGTAATTGAATCAGGTTGCGAAGCTACGTAACCTTCCAGGTCGCGAGCCCAGGTCGTGAGCCAAGATACAGATTCGAGATACTACTCCTGCAGTTTGGTATAATCTCTTCATGAGTAATGAGACATCTCCTAAACAACTTTCTTCTGAATTCGTACGATCGGCTATTCATAAGCTGTATGGAATTACAAGTATTAAACCTCCGAAAGCAGAAGGAGAAGGAATTGAAAATGCAGTGTGGATATTCCATACAGAGAGACAAGACTTTATTGCAAAGATTTTTGATCATAGCGATACAATTGCAAAGGATGTAAACGAAGAAGTAGAAATTTACGAATATTTACGTAGCCATGATATTCATACCCCAGAAGTTGTCCCGTCACTTTCAGGTGAAAGGGTTGCGCTTATTACGGTAGATTTACCAGTTATTGTAATGAAACTTGAGAAATTAAAAAGAATATCTGCTTCTGATTTATCGAAAGATCAGTTAAACATAATCGCAACGACTGTCTCGAAGATGCATAGTGTCCTTATGCACTATCCGCGCATAGAACATATCCGTCCATCATCACATGATGCGGAATCAATTTATGATCATTCAATGAAAGATTTTGATCTATTTCTCACTTCACCTAATGCAAAGTCTCCATATCTTCAGGACCATGAAAGGCTCAGAAAAATACGAAATGATGCAATCAATTATTTACAAAGACAGAAACTAGGATCAGATTTGACGAAATCAGTACTTCATAATGACCTCGCATTAGGGCATCTGCTTTTTTTGGAAGATGGGGAGCTTTATATCTTTGATTTTTCAGATTTTGAATATGGGCCCGTGGCACTTGATCTAGGGGTATTATTTTTCAACTTCTATAGAGAAGGTGAGATAACAATTGATCAATGGAAATCCATGATCGAGGAATTTTTATCAGTATATACTCAAAATGTACCACTTACTGAAAACGATAAGAAGGCAATTGATATTTTTACAGTGAGCCGCATGCTTGAGCACATTAGGTATTTAGATGATCGGTCAATAAAAGAGGGTCATATAATGGATGATAAAGGAATAAAGAAACGATATGACTTACTAGAAGCTCTATGTATCAGAATCCATGTGAAGTGTTGACAAAGACAAGTTGTTGGGCGATTGACAATCTCGTTTTTGAGGCTGTATCATAAGAGTGTGGCAAAAAGAGTAGTCAGAAAGGCAAAAACAACCACGCCGAATAAGAGCGTGACAGTTATCAGTTATTGGATCATTGCGCTTCTCACCGCATTTTTGCTTTTAGGCTCTATTGCCCGTCCGCTTTTGTGGATATTTGTTGTCGGAGCTATTTTGACCTATTTCACGCTTAAAAAATAGCGTCACATTATGAACAATGCCTTAAAATACGGCTTCTTCCTCACCGCGAGCATGGTTCTTTGGATTATCTTCATGGGAACAATGATTATTATTGACTATGCGTATATGATCGCTCAAATAACAATTCTGTATTTTGGCATTAAAGCAAAAAAGGTGAAAGCACTTCGCAATCGCATGACATTAAGACAGGGGATTATGGAAGGCGCGAGTATTTCAGTCATCTACGCTGCATTATCATCGGTCGTTTTGTACATCTATTACACAATCATCAATCCCGATGCGATCCGGCTTGCCAAAAGGACCTATGATCTTGTAGGTTTTTCAAACAAACAAATTCTCCTTGCAGACACGGCTTCGCAATTTCTCCTCGCAGTTTCGGGTGGTCTTATTGTTTCAGTCATTATCTCTTATTTCCTCACGAAAAAGGTCAAATAGTTGTCTGCTATAATCTCCTGAACAAAGCGTATTAAGAGTTATGAATGCAGAGCAGAAAAGATTTTTAAGAATAACAGTTGGGATAGTGCTATCTATTCTCGTTATTAACATCACTCTCGGACTGTTTTTGCTGAACAGACAGAAAACGCCCGAGAAACCAATAGAGAAGTATTGGTTTGTGTTACACAGGAAAGCAAATAAAGAGGAATTACTCAGGGGTGTGCCAGGAGATAGGAAGAAGAGTGTGGTTGTTAGGGCATTTCAGGTAAAAGCCGGGATACCAAACGAAAGACCAACGCCGTTGCCGAAATTGCTTGGAAAAGAATACTGGCTCATTGTTGGTGAGGAGGATCAGAAAGAGAATCCCGAAACTGCACCATACTTTTTAACGCTCAATATTCCTGCTCCGACCGATGAGCCATACGGTCCGATGCCATATAACGAATGTAACGGGCAGCAGTGCCACTGGGTATTGCCCGGCGCATTTGGTTTGCACGGAACAGCGGGTAACCCTGAGCGTTTGAGTAAAGACGATCCGGGTAGTTCAGGCTGTATTCGGCACAAAGATGAGGATATAACATATTTATATAATCTCCTTGATCCGAAAAAAGAAGAGATCCGATATTATATTGAGGATAATTAAGGGAAAGTGATGGGAGGCTCAAGCGTTGGCGTTGGGGTTTCGGTTGGTCCGCCAGTTGGCGGGTTCGTTGGCTCAGGAGTCGGGGTCTCAGTCGGTTCTTCCTCCTCAAACGGTGTTGGCGTTGGTTCCTCGGTGGGGGATGGGAATTCAAGTGGAGCATTGCAATCTTTTATTGGTACCGTACCTTTTAGGAAATACTCAGGATATGCAGAGGACGTGGCAGTATTTGCACGATAACCATTTTCTTTACACACAGGCGTGCGGATAATCCCTGATGGCGTGATGAAGCGTTCGATAGGCATTCCTCGCAGCGCTTTCTCCATAAGCAGTCGCCAGATTGGTGCAGCGCCGAGGCTTCCTGCGATACTGTCCATTGGCATTCTGTCATTGTTGCCGACCCACACGCCAACCGCAAGGCTTGGCGTATACCCGACAGTCAAGGCATCACGATAGTCCTCAGTCGTTCCTGTTTTTACTGCTGCAGGGCGTGAGATAGTGAGCGCATTTCCAAAGACCTCTTGCCGCGCAGAGTTGTCGGAAAGGATAGATGAGATAATGAAAGTTACTTGTTCATCAAGCGTTTGTCTTGGATCCGGTGCATGCGTGTAGACTACTTTGCCGTTTTTGTCTTTTATCTCAATAATTGTCGTGGGCGTCACTTTCATCCCGTGATTTGCAAAAACCCCATATGCGGTCGTCAACTCAAGAAGAGGGATTTCCGCAGCCCCTAAAACCATGGAGAGGCCATAGTCTTGCGGACTTTTCAGTGTGGTTATGCCAAGTTGCTCAGCCATTTCAATTGCATCTGGGACACCGACTCTTTCCATGACCAGAACTGCCGGGATATTCAGCGAATTTGCGAGAGCAAAGCGTACAAGGACTTTGCCTCGAAATTTCCCGTCATAATTTTTCGGCTTATAGCCATCGGGAAATGAGATCGGTTTATCATCAAGTTGTGTTGCTGCAGTGATAAAGTGTTCATCAATTGCTTTTGCATAGACGATTGGCTTAAATGATGATCCCGGTTGTCGTGCTCGGAGCGCCATATTGATCTTGCCGTTTGTTTCGTCGGTCCAGTTGTGGCTGCCGACGAGCGTGAGAATCTCGCCTGTTTTTGGATCCAGCACCACTGCTGCAGCATTTGTTACTTTGTTTTTCGCAAGGCGTGTCACTTGATTTTCAACAACCTGCTCCGCATATTCCTGAAGCGGAAGATCGATCGTCGTCCGGACGGTAAAGCCAGAACCTGCGACGCCCTGCTCGCCGTATTTTTTTATGAGTTCGTCTTTTACCATGAGGGCAAAATGGGGCGCTTTGACATTGAGCGTTTTTGGCGCCGGATTAAATGCAATTTGCTGTTTTAGAGCTGCCACGCGCTCGGCATCGGTAATAAACCCAAGGGATCGCATCTGTTTTAACACAAGTCTTTGCCGCGCAAACGCTTTCTCGTGATCTCCGGTTAACGGGGAATAAGCAGACGGGGCAGGTAAGATTCCGGCGAGAAGGGCGGATTCGCCGAGCGTCAGGTCAGCTGCGGTTTTGCCAAAGTATGTCTTTGCCGCGTCTTCAGTGCCGAATGCGCCTTCGCCAAAATACGCGGTATTCAGATATATTTCCAAAATATCTTCCTTGCTATATCGTCTCTCCAGTTCAAGTGCAAGAAAAATCTCCTGGTATTTACGCAAGAAGCTTTTCTCCTGTGTGAGAAGCGTATTTTTTACCACTTGCTGTGTGAGTGTTGAGCCACCTTGGCGAAGTTGCTCTTCCTTAATATCAGTAAGAAGCGCTCGCACGATTCCGCGAAGAGAAAATCCAGGATGGTTGTAGAATTCTTTGTCTTCAACCGAAATCACCGCTTCCTGGGTGAGCTTTGGAATTTGGGAGATGGGGATAGTTGTTTTCTCCCGCGCCTGGTAGAAAGAGAAAAATGGCTTGCCATTTCTGTCAAGCAGCAAAATGCCTTCACTTTTGTGAGCAATAATGCTTTCTTTCGTGGATAAATCTCGGACAAAATAAAGATACGTCGCAGTCGGAATGAAGACGAGAAGCAAAAAACCGCCGATTACGATATAGGGGAGAATAGGTTTAGCCGTCAGCCAGAGCTCGTTGAGAATTTTTCTTATCATCTTCGGATCCTCCCGAATTGCGATTGCTATACCCCAGAGTTTTAGAAACTGCTCTTTTACAGAATTCCACATTCTACTATTTTCTTTACGCTAAGTAAATTATAAACATAAACGAAGATTATTTGCGTGGAGCAGATGCCCTTCCACGATTGAAGGTAGGGTGTCATCAGAAAACCACCCTAAGGGTGGTTTTAGCTTGACACCTCAGGTATATGGGTATAGTATGTAGGTATGACGCAGAGGAAAGTCGTTTTTGCTACTAACGAGATATATCATCTCTTTAACCGCTCTGTGGCGCGAGAACATATTTTTGCTTCAAATGTAGAATTGAGAAGATTATTTGAGCTTATGGAATACTATTATCAACCGCAGACAATACGCCTCTCTAAGTTTAAAAGACTCCCTGAAAATATAAAAAGAGATTATACCCTCTTAAATAGCAGAAAGACACCGTTAGTAGAAATATATACTTTTGCATTTATGCCGAATCACTATCATTTTCTTATCAAACAAGTACAGGATGGTGGAATAGTTCGATTTATCTCAAATATACAGAACAGTTTTGCAAAATATTTCAATCTTAAGAGCGATCGCGATGGCTCGCTCTTTTTAAACCCTTTCAAGGCGAAAAGAGTAGAAACCGATGAGCAATTTATCCATGTTTCAAGGTATATTCATTTAAATCCAGTAACTTCCTATATTATTGAATTTAATAAGTTAGACAAATATCTTTGGACATCATATTGCCATTACGTTAATAACACAAATCTTCCGTTCCTCAACACAAAAAATATACTTGAAATGTTCAAATCGAAGAGAGAATACTCTCAGTTTGTCGCTGACCAGGTAGATTATCAAAGAAATCTGCATTTAATAAAAGATCAAATAGTTGAGTAGCAATATCCTGGGGTGCCAATACCAATCCACACCAAGGGTGTCCGAGAAGGGTATCCGAGCATCAAAAGTTTGATTTTTTTTGTTTTCTTGAATATATTCCTTGAGCAATTTATAATTACTGGGCTATTTGTTATGGCGACTAGTAAATTAACGAAAGAATTAAAAACAAAAGGTTGGGATAGGGTAGCAAATGTTTATGCACGAGACAGACGTGCAGGCTCTATGCATCATCGATTTATCAGTGATCCTGCGCTTTTCGCAATGATTGGAGAGGTTACCGGGAAAAGAGTGCTAGACGCAGGATGTGGAGAAGGAATTATTAGTAGAAAGTTAGCTGAAAAAGGAGCTGAAGTTGTGGGGGTTGACCTATCAGAAAAACTTATTGAGCTTGCGCAAAAAGAAGTAAGTAAAAACCACCTTGGAATAAAATTCTACCATGCATCTCTTACAGACCTTTCAACGCTCGAAATAGGGAAGTTTGACATGATAGTGTCAAATCTTGTGCTTCATGATTTAGAACCTTTAGATATTGTACTAGATGAGTTTAACAAAGCATTAAAGTCCAATGGAGAATTAGTTCTTTGCCTTCAGCATCCTATGACAAATGGAGAGGAATACTTCGAAGCTGGCTGGCATGAGTATAACTGGGAAGGAGATTATATGACTTTGGCAGCCTATAACAGAATGCTAAGCGACTACATAAATGGCTTGACAAAAAGAGGATTTATGATATTAGAAGTGATAGAACCAAGACCAACAAAAGAAGGGCTACAAAACGAAAAACTTCGAGAGTGGGATAAAAAACCTCTTTTTCTCCTTATAAAAGCTCTAAAAAAAGATTAGCGCTTCTTGCATTTGTGTGATAAAATAGATGTATGAGTAGTTACATAAAAACCATCTTACTACTTGGATTCTTAAGCGTCATCCTTATTACCTTTGGAAGAATCATTGGTGGGGTTTCAGGCATGTACTCATTTCTCATAATCGCGCTTGTCATGAATGGCGTTTCATATTTCTTCTCAGACAAAATAGCCCTCATGATGAGTCGAGCCAAGCCACTGAGCCGAAAGCAAGCACCAGGCGTTTATGAAATAGTCGAAAATCTCACGCATAAGATGAAGCTTCCAATGCCAAAACTTTACATAACGCCTGATAGGCAAGCGAATGCATTCGCAACAGGCCGCGATCCAAGTCACGCATCAGTCGCAGTCACGCAAGGCATCATGGAGGTTTTGGACAAAGAAGAATTGAAAGCTGTTTTAGCTCATGAACTAAGCCACGTCAAGAATCGCGATATTCTGATCGCAACCATCGCTGCTGTCCTCGCGAGCGCCATTTCTTTTATCGGTAATATGGTTTTGTATCGAGGGTTTTATGGGGGAAGCGATGAAAATAACAGAGGGGGAGGGATGCTTACGATTTTTGCCGCACTCCTCGTGCCGCTTGGCGCATCGCTTATTCAGCTTGCGATCTCCAGACAGCGGGAATTTGGAGCCGACGAAACAGGCGCAGAAACAATAGGCACCGGAAAACCACTTGCCGATGCGCTCATAGTAATTCACGATTCAACCAAGCGAGTGCCCATGCGTCATAATCCTGCATTTTCATCACTCTATATTGAGAACCCGTTTGGGAGAAGCAGGGGATTAATACAATTATTTTCAACTCACCCGCCAGTTGCTGAGCGGGTTGCCCGCTTACGGCAATTTAAATAACGAGAGTTGCCTTTTCCTACCCAAAATCCTATAATATCTGCTAACATGATGAGCGAACGCGAGCCGGGATTTTCCCGAACAACTGATGTTCAGGAATTACCTCTTGAACCAAACGGAAGGCGCAGGGACATCTGGTCACATCCGGGAATGCGAGTAGGCCGGGTTGCTGCTGCCGGAGTAGTACTTTTCGGTACATTGTGGTTAGCATTCCGTGATTCCAATCCTGATAATCCGGAGCCCGTAAGCCCTACAGCAACCCTTATTAGTTGTGACGAGGGTACTCCGGTACATATGAACGCAACAGAATTTCTTCAGAGCGGGCAAGCTTATATTAACGAACAAACGTTTGAGCATGACAAAATAGTGTTTCAGGAGATGGTAGAATCGACCCTAAATCTGACATTGCCCGAAGAAAAACGAGCCGGTCTTGTCCTGGCAACACCAGATCCAAACCAAGATTTTGAGCTTTTTAACACCAAACACGAGCCTGTTTATGGCGGAGAGCAAGTTCTCTGCGCTGATGATTTAAATAATCCATTACTCTTTACAATAAATGACGGATATTATGTCTGGTCAGGATACTGGTTTCCTGATATACAAGTACATAGATGGGTAGACCCAAAGACAAAGGCTCCGGTACAAGAGCTATGGGAGTTTTACTACAATCAAGAAGGAACACGCATTAGCGCAGACCCTCGTATACTCGGTGACAATGAACTCACGACTGAGCAGAAGATCGGTATAGGGAATAAAATATTCAGATACCCACCGACAGAATGGAGAGAGAATACTGAGTTTCCGCAGTTAAATGAAATACAAGGAAGTATTAGGATGGGAAATAAAGAATATGTATATCGCGTTATTTCAGGGGTTGCATCTATGGATGTCTTCTATCATTATATCGAAGTGTCTTCTTAAATTACTTTTTTCTGAACTTCAATAGACGGATTTTATTTACAGCGAGGATTCTTCAACTTTCGGCGGTGTGACGGTCGGATCAAGGGTTCGTACCCAGTTGGACTTGATGACGATAAAGGCAGTATCCGGTGTTCTGAATGCTTTTACATTCGGGTTTTGGGTAAAGAAAAAGCTATCAGCGTCAGCATAAAGCTCCCTAAGTATCATTTAGGAATAAGATTAATTTCAATAACCTTAAGGTTCAGCCTTGATAGCTTGACAAAGGTTGAACCTTATTAAACAATACAACTGTGCCGGCAAAAAAT
>CAYWEP010000044.1:8729-9767 GCA_964457405.1 uncultured Gammaproteobacteria bacterium | reverse complement strand
CGTCTTGAATTTTGTAACCAGTGGAAAGACCATTCAAAAGCTGGTCACGAATATCTTGAACAGCTACTGACGAATCAAAAAGAACATGGAAGTTATGGCGCTTCATGTTGTTTGTTGTACCACTAAAAGTATTTAGTCTAAATTCAATATTTGGAATGATAAGCTCAATGTTAGGAATCTCGCTTCGACGCGTAAGTAGATGTTCATAGCCATCACAGAACAGGTAGTCAGTTACAGCTATTGCTTTAATTTCTGTAGGTAAAGATGCTAGTTTTTGGATGAAAGCATCCCATATAGCCTTTGTGTCTCCGCCGTAGTTTTGTATGATGGATTTAGGTGTATGGACATGCAAATCCCACTTTCTCCACTCAGACCCCTTTTTATATTTACTATCCATATTTATTTGCCAGACTTGGTTCTGTTGTCTTGTTTACAAAGCATCTGGCAATTTTCTGCAATAGTTTTTCCACCCTCATGCCATGGCGTAATGTGATCTGCTTCCATTTCATCTATTCCAAACTTGTCTTTACAAAAAAGACATATGCCATTTTGTCTTTCGTATGCCTCACGCTTCATCTTGTCGGTAAAGGCACGAATTGAAAGATACTTTTCCTGTTTTGTCAAAAGATACGGATAAATACCTGATTTTTTAGTCACATCTTCATCTTGCATCAGCACTTTTATTTCTGTTTCCAGTTTTTTGGAATCCATATTATGATCCTTAAATTGGTTATAAAGTTCGCCCCAATTCACACCTGCCATCTCTTTCCTGTAATTAGTGAAAGTCTTTCGCACCCATGCTATTACTTCTTGGAAATAATTCCACAATTCATCGGCATTTTCATCATGTTGATGTTTGGACATGTAATCTTCAATCTCACCATTGTTAATCCAAGAGATTGCAGTTTCTAAATACTCTTGCCTTATGGGTGATCCACTAAGAAGCGCGCCACCATCGGTTGCCAGTAGATATGCAACACAGTTTGTTTTACTGAATTTAAGTTTTGCATCTGACAGCCAGGGACCTGTATAAACAGC
>CAYWEP010000044.1:3084-8719 GCA_964457405.1 uncultured Gammaproteobacteria bacterium | reverse complement strand
AACAGCGTTTCGAAGTTCTTGATCAGTGAGTTTTTCACCAGCAATATTAATAATCCTGAACCAGTCTAGGCGTTCTTTGTCTGTACCTTCACAGAAATAAATCATCAGCTCGTAGTTTAATATTTGGTTTTGTTCATCTGGAGTTAAGTTATGAAACGCTGCAAGTCTGCCATTGAAGTCGATGGAAAAATCACCATTTACATATTGTGCAAGACTAATGGTACGCTGTTGTCCATCTAGTACTTCGTATCCATCATCGTCACGCACCACCCAGTACATCACATTGAGTGGAAATCCATTTCTGACAGTATCTATGACTGCATCACGCTGTTTGTCTTTGTATACAAATTCCCGCTGGTATTTAGGACGAATATCAAGCCTGCCACCATATGCTACAACACCTTCTTCAGCATTGTCTTTGTATCCATCTAACACCTCACATACCTTTATTTTATGTAGTTCAATTTTCATATTAGTCTTTAGTTCTTATTAGAATACGAAGATACTTTTCAACACTATTGACAAGTGGCCTCCCATGAGGCGTTCCTTTGTATCTTATACCTATGTTTTCTTCGCCTGTATTCATAATTCCCAATAGCTCAAACTGTTCAGGATTATATTTATCAACAAATGTAATAGGCACGCCCATAACTCCTTTGTAATTCATTGGAATTTCAGAAACTTTGTCTATGTTTATAGCATCGTAGTTGTCATACTTAGGATATTCCTCCGGTGTGTATTTTTTATACAACACCATATTCTCATGTCTCTTGGTGGTATCAAGATTTGTAAACCACAAAATACGCCCCATACTGAAATACTTGACTCCATTTACAATTTTTTTCCTTGACTCGGTTGCGATATCATATTCATCGGGCACTTGGAACCACTTTGTACCGCCATTATCATAACCAAGCCATAACCTATTTTCCTTAATATACTTAAATATGTCTTTTTTGGTTATGTTATTTTGATCGCCGAGTATTAAAAATTTCTTTTTGCATTCCATGAGTTGAGATAGATATTCGCGGAAAAGTGAAAATGGTGGATTGGTAACAACAATATCGGCTTCCTTTAGGAGTTCAATGCATTCCTTGCTTCTAAAGTCTCCATTTTCTTTAAGAGGAGTTGATACATTAGCATCTCGCTTCAAAAGCCACTCAACGTCTGTTAAGTCAATGGCGCCATCGGTATTTTTGTCTGGTACATCACTGATCTCAATCTTAAAAGGCTGTTTTCCCTTAGGCTTTAAGCCTTCCATTTCAAGAAGCGGAAGTTGCCCACCGGCTATTGAGGATTGATCGAAACTAGTAGTAATAAGTTTTTTTAGCCCAAGGGCGTTGAAATTGGCAGCGAAATTTTTAAAGAAGTTGCTTTCAAATGGATCATCACAATTGCAATAAACTATTTTGTCTTTGAACTGCTCTTTGTAGTGTCGAAGTTCTTTTTCAATGTCAGTAAGTTGAGTATAAAACTCATCCTTTTTCGCTTTACTTGCATTGCGTAAATTTTTATTTAATGATTTACTTGCCATATTTATTTTTGTTTGCCAGTTATTCGTTTTAATATTTCTCCCTCTTCATACATCCTGTGACCGCGTTTACCAATACGGACGGCTTTGAACGTCCCGTCACGATCCCAACGGCGCAATGTCTCCGGGTTGACCCCGAGCATCTCAGCCGCTTCACGGATTTTAAGCAACTTCGGTTTGTTGGCCATGATGTACTTGATAAACTACACAAGATTATACATAATTGAGACGGAATTTGATACAATGCATTAACAATTGAATATTTTGCCTAAACTTCGCGCAAGCGAGGCATGGCACAGAAAACCGATCAAGGCAGTAAGCCTCTCGTGAGAGCATCCTTGATCGGTTATCGACCGAAAGGTCGGTAGGTGACGTAAGTCATCGCTCGCGGGGGGCTTTTTGATTCCCCTCGCAATCAAAACCGATCAAGGAGGTGAACTGACATTGAGAACAATAATAGCTATAATACTGATAGTCTTAGCGGGATGGTGGATCGCAGATAAGGCATATAAGGAGTTTTACCTATTCGCAGATAAAAAGCCTTTTTGGAGCGGTACAGAGGAAGTTCAGGTATGCAAAGCGCCAGATTATACCAGCAGTGACTGCAAACGCTTAAAAGTTGAGTTGGTTGATAACAATCAAGCGCGTATCAACTATTTTGTTACCAAAAAGGTAAAAGAGCAGACAGAAGGCGTGCCAACAGAGGAGGAGTTCAAACAAGCGTATTTTAATGCGATGATGGCTGGTGATTCTAAGTCAGCTGAAACAATCAAAGAAACCAGTGAGTACGTTCATCCTGATAAAAGCATTAACGTTGAACAGCAGTTAGACGTGTTTGATTTGGAATGTAAGTTTGGCAGTGAGTTAACAGATCAACCGCGCTTCGTAGTCTGTAACGGGGAGGATAGAAGCGGTCAAGAGTGGGACTTTATACCAACTTGGATCAATATAAACTGATGAACATATGAAACTTAAACTTAACAAGGCAATCATTTACGCGCTATTGGGATTGGTGTGTTTTATTATTTTGGTAAAAGCCGTTGGGATTATTAAACAACCTGACGTTCAAACTCCGATAAACACAAAACAACTTTCGATGGAATGGCGCGAAGTCATCACAACGGGAGTCAGTAACGAGGAGAAAGATCGTATTGTCCAGTTCGTTGATACTTTTGAGCGCGCGATTGCGCAGCGCGACAGCGATAAAGCGTTGAGCTTCTTTTCCAAACCGGAGACAGATGAGGAACAATCTGACCTTGATTTCATGCTCGGTAGCGACTATGCGCGCGACAGCGCGAAACCGCTTGCGCGGCTCTTTACCACATCGAGCTATAACTTCTCCACTTCTGCGCATTACGTTCGCAACGTAGGCGCACAGGGCGCGAATGTGCGCGTTATAGTCGATGAGTTGCGCACCATTGCCTCCGGCGGCGAGTGGGTTGGCTACGTAGCGAACGTGTCGCGCCTGGTTGTCGAGCTTCGCGAAACGTCGCACGGATACCAAATCGCGCGCTATTACCACGAAAATAAGACAGGGAAATACGAGGGTTTTGTCGCTGAATGATGTAAAATATAGGTGTGCGAGAAGTAGTTTTTTGCACTCTATAAAAAAGAGATGAGACACGCAGGCGGCAGACCCAAAGGATCAACCAAATACAGACCTATTCTCGCTGAGAAATTAAACGCGTACGTTGACGAATGTTACGAAAAGCATCGCATTCCTTGGATTGAATGGTTTTGCATTCAAAACAAAGTCAGTAAACGTACCTTTTACCACTGGGCAAAACAAAACGAAGACCTCAACTATGCCAGAGAAATGTTGATGACAGTTCAGGAACTCGCGCTTCTACAACTATGTATTTCAGGTCAAGGTAACACGCGAGCAGTAATTCATCTCTTAAAAAGAACTCATGGTTACAGAGAAGCAAGACCGCAGCAACCAAAAGTTAGAGGTATAGAAGCAATCTTCATCTGATAAAATAAAGATCTCCTGTCCGGAAATGTAGATGTATATGGATAACGACGGCCAATTAGGCAAACAACTTGCAAAGACGATTAATCCTAAAAATAACACTTTAGAGTTTTATATAAATAGTGGTGCAGTAATTTACATAGACAAGTTAGGCGAAAAGCATAAGGCTAAATTTGGTACAAGAGACTATGGCTATTTATTATTATCTTGTTTGGTTCAACACCCCGGAAAAATTTTTACCCCTGAAGAAATAGTAACTTACATAAGTAAAGATAGAGGGCAACGCGAAGGAGCAAAGTCTACACCGGATCGTCAAGTAAGAGATACGATCCAAACAATTAGAAGAAAATTAAAACTTACAAGAAACAAAAAAAGCGATTTCTTTAATGTTGATAAAGGTTTTGGTATCAAATGCGCGGTGGTTATCAAACCTGCTTCTCCAATAGAATTTTCTTAACAACCTCAAATAACCTCAAAATTACTTCTAAATTAAGGCTAAAGAATCTGTTGCTTCGTGTAGGTAACCTCATCCAGATGACAGATGATATCTGTATATGGATAAGGCGTATAAGGATGAGTATTTTACAAAAGATCTGGGCGAAGCAACTGGGCTCATATGTTCCTCTACAAAACTTCTAAGACTTCAAAAAGAAAGTAAATTTTTCTGGTTCGTTTTTGCTGACAAGTCTCTTTGTGAACAACTGGCTAATGAGTATTGGGCTGGGAGCTTGAAGCTCGACGCCAAACGTTACTCGGAAGCTTTGCGGTCACTAAAAGACAGGCTTTTTGCACAAAAATGATGAGTAATAACGAAAAGAAAATTGATGCGATCGCTGAACAATGGGTAAACCTTGTGCTTGCCCATGTGAGAGCAAAAAAATTGATCAAGACAAAGTTATCAAAAAAGAAATACAAAATGCCAAAAGCAAAACAACCATGAACAAACAGCAAATGATCGATGAACTAATTGAGAGACAATTTCCTACTTGGCTGGATTGGAACACTGACTGGCTTGCACAAATAGTGGAATCCGGCTGGCCGGGTTTTGTGAATCTCTCTAAAAAAGAGATTAAAGCTCTTTATAAAAACATGAAGGACGATGAAGCAGTAAATCGAAAATACAACAATCTATTAAAAGTCAAAAAAAGGAGAGGAGGTGATGGAAATGGCTAACACTAACGATGAATGGGAGGAGATCGGTGCAGTAAGTCCTGCGTGGAACTACAAAGAGGAAAAGGAACTATCAGGTATTTATGTTTCCCGCGAAGAAGGTGTAGGACAGCATAGTTCAGTACTGTACCACATCCAAAAGGAAGACGGTTCAGAAATTGGCGTCTGGGACAACACCGTTCTGGCAGACAAGTTTGCAAAGCTAGACATCGGTGACGAGATAACAATCTCGTACAAAGGGATGTCCGAAAGCGAAGCAGGTAGACAGTACCATGACTTCAAGGTCATCCGTAAAAAGAAAAAGGGCCCGGCTGTCACAAAAGAGTCCGAGGTCAAAGGGTCAAAAGATATTCCTTTTTAATCTTCATGTTCCGGGTGTGTAGTTTCCGCTACGCTCCCGGCGATGAGGACTAAATATGAACAAACTAAATACTAACCATATTTTACAACAAGCGTTCAAACTTTCCAAAAAAGGTTGGAGCATTATTCCTGTTGGAAAAAACAAAAGACCTCTTATTAAGTGGACGCGGTTTCAAAAAGAGCCAGCAACGGATGGGCAAATAATCGCATGGTTTGAAAAGTATCCTCAAGCAAATATCGCAGTAATCACAGGGAAAGTATCGAACTTAATAGTCGTAGATATTGACCCTCGTCACAACGGACACACTGATGATTTCAAAGATGTATATACCGTTAAGGTAAAAACTGGTGGTGGCGGGTGGCACTACTATTTTACTTATGAACCAGATATTTCAAATCGCGCACATGTTAAGGACGGCTTTGATATTAGGGGTGAAGGCGGTTATGTAATACTCCCTCCTTCTATTCACGAGACTGGTAATGCCTATGAATGGGAAATTGATCCATCTAATACAATTCTGCCTCTCCCAGATTTTGTAAAAGATTGGTTAAACAACCCCACTGGAAATGGTATAAAAAACGGTTGGGATAAAACAATCTTA
>CAYWEP010000044.1:0-3074 GCA_964457405.1 uncultured Gammaproteobacteria bacterium | reverse complement strand
CCGCCGCTTCTGTTGCAGGCAAAATACTCAGCAATCTCTTAGAAGATCAATGGGAAATAAAAGGTTGGCCTAAGCTTCAAGATTGGAACAATAGGAACACGCCACCACTCACTGAAAGAGAGCTACGAACTGTTTTTGATTCTATTTCCAGACGCGAACGATCAAAACCTAAAGGATATTCCGGGACACAAACTCCACACGGTATACAAAAAGCTCCTCTCCTATCATCTACTGTTTCTTATCAAGAGGTTGAGGAAAAGGTACAACTATTCTTACCGAACTCTGCAACTGCATTAAAAATAATACTGGCTGTCGCGGTTTCAACTGTATTTAAAAATAACGTTATGCTGTGGATGCTTTTGGTGGGAGTGCCGTCCTCTGGTAAAACCGACCTCGTTCGACTTGTTAAAGATGCTGAGATTAGTTATTACCTCGACAACCTTACTCAAAACGCCTTTATATCAGGAGAAAGAGAAACAAAGGGGAATAAAGTTTATGACTTGCTTCCCCTACTTAACAAAAAGTGTCTGATCATCAAAGACTGGACATCCATTTTCTCGCTGGATGAAAAGATGACAAAAAAACTACTTGGGGACTTAGTTGGTATTTATGACAAGGAGTTCACAAAGTTTAGCTCTCGCCGGGGCAATATTAGCTATACAAGCGCCTTCTCTCAGCTTGGTTGTATAACTCCAGCAACACTCAATCGGCACACAAACTACATGAATATGGTGGGTCCGCGGTTTCTCTGTTACACCATGCCGTCAATTTCTGAAGACGAGGGGAAGGTAAGTTATGAAATTATATTCTCAAATCAAGATCGTTCACTTCTTGAAAAAGAAGCCCGGCTTTATGCCTCATCGTACCTTGATCAACTTTCGCGAACAGAATTCAATATCGAAGTATTCTCAGATCAAGTTAAGTGGTATTTACAAACCGCAGCAGAGCTGATGTCCAATTGTCGAGGTATTGTTATACTGCAGTCATCATCATTCATAAACGAGAAAGGTGAAGAGGTTAAATATTATGAGATTTTAGACGTTCAGATGGAGCTGCCATGGAGAGCGGTACAGCAACTCCTCTGTTTAGCCAAGAACTTGGCTTTTGTAATGGGCAAATCGACCGTTGATGCAGATGAACTTGGCATCGTCAAAGAAGTAGTTATATCCTCCATGCCCGCTGATCGCTCTCAAGCGTTACGGGCAATAATGAAGCATCAAGGTTTTATTAATGCAAAGGAACTGTCTGACATTGCCGATAAATCTACAAAAACTTCCCGTAGGCTTCTTGAAGAGCTTACTGCGCTAAAAGTCCTCGAAAAGATACCCGGGTCAGGATCTATAGCGAGAGATTATAAAGTTGTCGATCGATTCCGGGACTATTTGTTATTAAGCCCTACAGAGTTTATGTCCTCCTATAGTAGTGGGACAGAAACTCGGCAAGGTATAGAGGAAATCGTTGAACAATTGTCCTATGAGACTTGACTATATGATAAAACAGAGCGTTACTATGACAAACGAAGCTAAAAAGATGAAAACCTGCTACATTTACCTGCGCGTGTCTACCGACGAACAAGCGACAGAAGGATTCTCGTTAGAAAACCAGAAGCGCGCATGCACCGATTATGCGGCGAGCCACGATTATCATGTAAAGCGCATTTTCCTCGACGACGGCAAAAGCGGTCGCACTACTCAACGACCAGCCTTTCAAGAGCTTCTCAAAAATGTCGAGGAGTTTAAGGTTGACGCGCTGATTATTTACAAAATCGACCGATTTGCGCGCAATGTATCTGACTTTCGCGACACCCGAAAGGAAATAGAATCAAAAGGGCTTCAAATGATCTCTGTTTTGGAAGGCAATGTCACGCAAGGATCGAGCCTTATCGCAAATATCCTCGCAAGTGTCGCTGAATGGGAGTCGGATGTGAACGGCCAGCGCACGCGTGACGCGCTAACGCAGAAGTTTCGCGAAGGCTGGCAGCCAACTCCGCCACCGATCGGATATAGAAGCGTTGGAGGCGACCGGGAGCGCAAAACCTGCGAGCCTGACCCGTATGCTGCGCCAATCATCAAGGAACTCTTTGAACTTTACGCGACAGGCAACTATTCCATTATTGAAATCCAAGACTGGCTCTCTGAGCGCAACATTGTCTCGCGATCCGGGACAGGACTCGGACATAGCGTCATTGGCACAATCCTCAACAACTCCTTCTATTATGGCTGGATCCGCTGGCATGGAGAGGGAAAGATGGGAAACCATTTACCTATTATCAGTAAAGATATCTACGACACCTGCCAATATGTCCTCGCAAAGCATCGCAACTTCCTCATGCGACGTCGCATTCACGACTTTCTCTTGCGCGGATTCCTCTATTGTGCGCAATGTGGCCAGCGATATACCGCAGAATGGCATCATAATGCGAGCAAACTCCGCGCGCGAGGCGGAAAGATTGCCTATTATCACTGCCCCAAGCGCGAAAGGAACGGTTGTACCGCGCCTTTTGTTGAAATGAGCGACATAGAAGGCTTAGTCGAGGAAGAGTTCAAGAATATGCAGTTTTCGCCGGAGTTTGTCGAAGCGGTAGTGCGAAAGACCCGCGAAAAGCTCGAGGAAAGTCGCGCAAACGCGACAAGTGTCAAACAAGGCATAATGAACCAAAAGATTGCTTTGGAGAGCAAGCGCAACAAACTGGAGGACGCGCTGATAGATGGAACAATCGATCGAGAAGCGTTTAAGCGCAAACATGGCGAGCTACAGAATCAAATACTACACACGGATACTCAACTACAGGATGTCGATGATCGTTGCAAAATAGACGTTGATTTGATCGATGAAACTCTCGCTTTTACGCGCGACATTTACGCGACTTACAAGGACGCACCGCCCTTTATGAAGAGACACTACTTGAGATTCTTTTACGAGAAGGTGATGGTCAAAAATAAGGTTATTTTGGAGACTGTCCCAACTCCGATCTTCGCGACACTGCGCGATAATCAGCAGGTTATACTAAAAAAGGCTATGCTCCGTGACTAGGACTCGAACCTAGAACCTTGTCGTTACACTTATCTTTCTGT
>CAYWEP010000043.1:0-9966 GCA_964457405.1 uncultured Gammaproteobacteria bacterium | reverse complement strand
TCTTAGCAAACTTTACAAAATACTCTGATATTCCGAAATCAGTTATTAAGGCAGGTCCACGCGTATGATTTCAAAACGAGCACAACGTATCGCTCCTTCGGCCACTTTGGCGGTTGGGGCAAAAGCTTTGGAAATGAAAAAACAAGGGATAGATGTTGTCTCATTTGGCGCGGGAGAACCTGACTTTGATACGCCGGAACATATTAAGAAAGCTGCAATTGCTGCGCTTGCGGCAGGGTTCACAAAATACACACCATCAAGCGGTATTGCGGAGTTAAAAGAGGCAGTCTGTCGAAAGTTTAAAGAAGATAATGGACTTGTCTATGGCCCAGAGCAAGTTATGGTATCAAATGGGGCAAAGCAATGTATCTACAATATGCTGCAAGTATTAATCGATCCCGGAGATGAAGTGCTTGTTCCTGTTCCTTACTGGGTTTCGTATGAGGAGATGGTCAAGTTGGCTGATGGAAAAAGTGTTTTTATAAGTCCTCAGAAAGGGTTAAAAATTGATGCGAAACAGATTGAAAAACACGCTACCCGGAAAACGAAAGCGCTTATCCTCAATTCCCCAGCAAATCCAACCGGCATGGTATATGACAAAAAAGAGTTGGAAGCGATTGCAGACATCTGTATAAAGAAACGGATTTATGTTATTAGCGATGAGGTGTATGAAAAGCTGATTTACGGGAAGAAGCATGTGAGCATCGCTTCTTTGGGTCAGAAAATAAAAGATTTGACAATTACCGTGAGCGGCGTATCAAAAACATATTCGATGACCGGATGGAGAATCGGGTATTGCGCCGGACCGGAGGAGATTATTCAAGCAGCAGGTAGGATACAAGATCATACAACCGCAAACCCCAATAGTATTGCCCAGAAAGCTGCGATTGTTGCATTGAGTGGTCCACAGAAAAATATACCGCTTTGGAAAAAAGAGTATGTCAAAAGGCGGGACTATATGGTAAAACGCCTCTCAAAAATGCCAGGAATTTCTTTCCAAACTCCTGAGGCAGGATTTTTCATTTTTGCTAATGTTTCAAAGTTGTACAAAGATTCTATAAAAGACTCTTTAACGTTTTGCGATACATTACTCAACAAAGCTCATGTTGCAGTCGTGCCCGGAGTCGCATTTGGCGATGATAGGTATATTCGTCTCAGTTTTGCAACAAGCATGGAGCAGATAAAAAGAGGTCTTGACCGCATTGGAGCATTTGTCTCTACTTGACAATCCTTTTTCTAGTGGCTTACAGTATATACATCATGAAAAAAAGAAATAGAGATGCGAGAGGGACTACAAGGCGATATAGTAACAAGCCCCTCTTTCATAAGTCTATTTTTCTTCTCGCAATCCTTACCTCACTCGCCATAACGGTTTTTGGCGTCATCCGCTCGCAGTATTTTGATGAGCGAGCAAGAGGAGAGGTGAACCGCCCAAACGTAATTGTTGTTATGACAGACGATCAACGAGCCGATACACTTTCGTACATGACAAATGTGCAAAATAGGCTTGTGTCCCAGGGTGTTACCTTTACCAATAGTTTTGCGACAACGCCTCTGTGTTGCCCCAGTAGAACAAGTTTCTTAACCGGCATGTATGCACATAATCACGGTGTTTTGACCAACAATAAGGATCAGCATGGTGGCTACAGCACATTTATGCAGCAAAATCACGATCCAAATACTATTGCGGTATGGCTGCGAGATGGGGGGTATAAAACATCGTATATAGGAAAATACCTCAACGGGTATGGGGGAAACAATCATATCCCTCCGGGATGGGATGACTGGCATGTGTTTTCGGACCCACAGTATTACGACTATAACTTGATAGAATGCACAGACTGTCAAAGCGGAAATGTTGCTGTTTCACGAAACCATTATGGCAAAAATGACGACAAGTATTCGACAGATGTCCTAAAAGCAAAAGCAAAAACGTTTTTGCAAACAACCACTGAGCCTTTCTTCCTCGTCTTTGAGCCCAAAGCTCCTCACGGCGGCGGAGGGCAAGAAGACGGTTTGAATAACCCAGACCTTCCAGCTCGACACAAAGGGACATGCGATCCTATATCGCCAAAGAATCTCGGAGCGTATAATGAATCACCAGTTTCCGATAAAACAAAATGGATTCGCGAGAAAAACAAGTTAGGCGCGGACAAGAAACGCGATATAGAACGATTCGCAACAGCGCAGGTGTGTAGTCTAAAAGCGGTTGATGAGGCAATCAATGAGATGCTGGATGTGGTTGGGGAGGAACGACTGAATAACACCGTTGTCATTTTTACAAGCGATAACGGATATACGTGGGGAGAACATCGCTATACCGGCAAGAACTGTCTGTACGACCCATGTGCAAAAGTACCGCTTGTTATTGCATATCCACAAGTGACAGCTTCCGCATTCACGAGTGATCAGCTGGTCACAAATCTTGATCTTGTCGCAACCATTCTTGAGTTGGCGGGTGTGCCTATCCCTACACAGGTTGATGGAAAAAGCTTTGTACCTTTGCTGACCGACGCAAATACTTCTTTGCAAGATACGATTTTTTTAGAAGTATGGAGCACGAGTAAAACGTCACCAACAGGATCGGCAGTACGTACGAAAGAGTATAAATATATAGAATATAACAGGGGGGGACGGGAATTTTATGATCTTTTAAGCGATCCCTCTGAAGAAAATAATCAGATAAGGAATCCGGCGTTTGCCCCCATCATACAGAATTTATCCACGCGACTTTCACAACTGAAGCAAGAATAATTGACTAAACTTCGGAAACATGACACGATGAATATATGGCGCAGAAGCAATATAAGCCCCATTATGAGCATCTAAAAAACAAATGGTTTGATCGGCAGAAGGGTTTACAAAAATCGCTTTGGGAAAAGCATAAAGATGCCCTGCATTGGTTTGCCATGCATCTGCCGGGCAAGCAGCATCTTATTGCCGGGTCGCTGAGTAGCTTAATGCTGGCAAGCGCACCCACGGTACAAGCATTTACTATTCCTAAGATATTTATTGCCAAAGAGGCGATTGCGGCGGATCTTGGTAAGAATATTTTTCTTATTAATGATTTAGCCAATGTTGTCCCAAGGGAAGTGAGGCTACTTCGGCCGGAAGAGGAGGAGCGTATTGCTTCCATTCTCTCAACCCGCTTTGGTTTCAAAGTTGCTCCAGAGCTTGAGGGAAAGCGATTGAACAGAAGTTATGGATATATCGGCGCGGAGCAGCACTTGGCTCGCTATCCTGGAGATAGCATGGCCACACATTTTGCTACACAAAAAGATGCGGAAAAATTTTATTCCTCCGGCATGGCGCCGGGACTTGGTGCATGGGGATATTTTGCTTTCTCAAGAGACATGATGACGAATCTGGATAGCGATCGTGAGAAATATTATATTGCGGTACAGACTTTTTTGGCACCACATTTTGCAGAAAATATCTCAGATCATTTTAATTTTTTTAAATACAGAAAAATGCTGGTCGTTAACCATCAGAATGGGAAAGCACTTGTGGCAGATATCGGCGATGCCGGACCTGCCGAATGGACGGGGAAGTCTCTGGGCGGATCACCTGAGGTGATGAAGTATCTAGAGCGGGTAGATGGAAAAGGGAGAGGCCCGGTGCTATACTTTTTTATCGATGACCCGAATGATACAATTCCGTTGGGACCGGTAGATATACAATAAAAATATCAAATGTCAAATATCAAATTTCAAATAAATCACAAATACAAAATTCGAATTTCGAAACTTGAAACTTATTTGTTATTTGGGATTTGAGTTTTGGAGCTTTACAGCATGAAAAAGCATTTTTATAGTCATGTCGTTGAGATGGAGACGATAAAGATAGAGCTTGATGCAATGGATTTATCACCGGAGGAAAAAGAGCACTTATTATCGCTTGCAGATTCGAATATTCATCATAGCGTTGTTGACACAATCCTTTCTGAATTATCTCATGAGGATAAAAAAATTTTTCTGCGTCTTGCGGCTTTAGATGATCATAATGCTATCTGGAGACATCTGAATAAAAAGGTCAATGATATCCAAGTAAAAATTAAAAAAACCGCATCAAGAATACTCACAGAACTGCATCAAGACATCCAAGAGGCGAAGGAGAAAAAAAGGTAAGGAATATATTTGCCCATCAGCTTTCTGTCATGCAGATGTGCAGTTTCGGTCAAGCAGGTTATATATTTTTTTCGATAATAGGTGCATATGAAAAAGAATAATCCTTGGTTACAAGCAAAAGAGCAATTACGCAAAGCGGTATCTGCAATGCAGCTTGATCCTCTCTTTCTTTCGTCTTTGCTCTCGCATGATCGGATAATCACCGTCTCTTTGCCGATGCGGACAGAGAAAGGAAAGATAGTGGTCTTTACCGGTTACCGCATGCAGCATAACAATATTTTGGGTCCATATAAAGGTGGGATTCGCTATCATCAGGACGTGTCGGAGGATGAGGTGAAAGCGCTTTCTTTCTGGATGACGATTAAAGACGCCGTTGTCGATGTGCCATTTGGCGGTGGTAAAGGTGGAATAACGGTAGATCCAAAGACGTTATCCGAAAAGGAACTTGAGGCGCTGACAAGACTCTTTACCAGACGAATTTCTGATATTATCGGGCCATATACTGATGTTCCTGCACCAGACGTGAATACAAACGGGAAAATTATGTCATGGATTGTTGATGAGTACAGTAAGGTAGTTGGCAATCCAACACCCGCAGTCGTTACAGGAAAACCCGTAGAAAAAGGTGGCTCTGAAGGGAGAGTCGAGGCGACAGGACTTGGCGGATTGTATGTCTTGATGGCTATGTTACGGCGGTTAAAGAAGAAACCGAAAAGTATGACCGTCGCAGTGCAAGGGTTTGGAAATGTCGGATATAACATTGCTTTATTTTTACAAAGGCAAGGATTTACAGTCGTCGCGCTCTCTGATTCAAAGGGTGGTATCTATGTCCCTTCAGGGATCAGCGATATAGAACAAGTACAGCGGTGCAAAAAAGAAAAAGGGTATTTGGCCGGATGTTATTGTGTCGGATCAGTCTGTGACCTTGCCAATAAAGACAGACTAAAAGGAAGAGATATCACTCCCTCAGAGCTTCTTGCTTTACCTGTTGATATCCTCATCCCGGCTGCGCTAGAAAATGTCATAACGCGGGACAATGCGAAGGATATCAAGGCAAAGATTGTATTGGAAATGGCAAACGGGCCAACGTCTAGTGGGGCGGATGCGATCTTGCGGAAGAAGGGCGTTATCGTTATCCCTGACGTTTTGGCAAATGCCGGCGGCGTGGCGGTGAGCTATTTTGAATGGTTTCAAAATCTTCATAGCAGACACTGGACAAAGGTCCAGGTATTTCGCAAATTGCGGGAAAAAATGGAAAAAGCCACAAAGATCGTGTTGCGGATTGCAAAAAGCAACAAGGTGACGCTGCGGGAGGCAGCCTATATGCTTGCCCTTTCACGGTTGGAGCAGGAGTGGAAAGAGAAAGAAAGAGAAACTATGTGGCCAAACGGACACTCAGAGAGAAAGAAAGGCAAGACGCAGACCTTGGTGCTTCGAGCATGATTTTACTGATAGTATTTAGCTTTATTTTCTTCTACTATTATCTTTTAGGTTTTGATTTTTGAGTTTTGACCTTTGACTTTACGTTTGTGTGTCTTCATCAGACAGAAATTCATAATAACGTTTAACCCGTACTGCTGAGCGTACTTCTTCGCATCTTCGTTGATGACGCCTTCCTGCATCCAGATCGTTTTTACTTCACCTCTGGCGACCGCTTCTTTCACGTGGGGCATGACATCTTCAGAACGCCTGAAGATGTCAACAATATCTATTTGCATATCAAGCGGTACAGACAGGAGATCGGGATAGGCTTTTTCTCCCAAGACTTCTTTTTCATTTGGGTTAATTGGAATAATTTTAAACCCTTGTGACAGTAAGTATGACGCGACCTCATAGCTTGGCCTATCGGGCTTGTTGGATAAGCCGACAATCGCAATAGTTTTTACATTGGCTAGCAGATTAAAAGGATCCATAGCTTTTGTAGTATAGCAAATCCGATAACGTAATAATTTTCAATTTGAAATTTTGTTTGCTCTTGACAATTGTCGTGTATATGATATGGTTAAAACAGTCAATATAGCACTATGGACAATACAGATCAGACTCAAGCACCACCTACGTCTCCTCCGCCAAGTCAGCCACCTGCTGCATCCGTTCCGCCTGCGCCGGCTTCAGAGAAAAAACCCTATACTATTTTTGTTATCATCGGTATCTTAGTCGTGCTTGTTGTGATTGCCGCATTTGTTGTTCCAGCTCTTTTGAGGAATACGAATCAGGAACCGGTAAATGTCGCGCCGACGCCTGTCGTAGAAGAGGCAACGCCAACCCCAACTGAGGAGGAAACAGATGTTTCAGAAGGACTGACAATAACTATTGCATCGCCTGCCGACCAGACGACAGTGAGCATTGCAACTGTGACAGTTTCGGGTACGACGACGCCTCTTTCTGACGTTTTTATTAATGATGCGGAATTGAAAGCCAACAGTGCCGGGAATTTTTCAACGACGGTCACGCTTGATGAGGGAGAAAATACCATTGCTGTTTCTGCGAATGATGCGGATGGGAATTATGCTGAAAAGCAGATTACCGTTACGTATGAACCAGCACAGTAGTGTAATAATTTGACCATGAAAAAATTACTTATTTTTGGTTCATTTTCACTCTGCATGTTCGTATTTTTTGTTGCTGCATATGCGTATGCGCAAGAAGAGACTGCAACACCGACGGAGTCTACTGCATCCACATCAACTCCTGCAACTGGACGGAAGAAACCTTTCCGAACAATAAAAGATAAGCGAAATGATGCCATGAGGAAGAGAGGACAGGGAGCTATGAAAAAGCTTGCTGGAAAAGGCAATAGAGTACACTTGGTTGGGGCAGAAGTGACTGCGGTTGGCGGTGATACGATTACTGTTGAGAAAGACGGAAAAACCTATACAGTGAATACTGATATAAAAACTAAATTCAGGAGACATTTCTGGGGAAAATCCGAGCTTGTAGAGTTTTCTATAGGCAATATGGTCAATATTTGGGGCACGTGGGCAGATGAGACACAGACAACTATCAATGCAAAGATGATCAGAAATCTGTCTATTATGAAACGGCACGGTGCTTTCTTCGGAACCATAAAATCACTAGGAGACAATAGTTTTATCATCACCAGTGTGCATCGAGGCGATCAAACCGTAACTCTTGCGGTAACGACAAAGCTTGTAAACAGACGCGAGCAGGCAATCACCTTTGCCGACCTCCAGGTAGGCCATAGGGTGCGGATCAAAGGATTGTGGGATAAATCAAATAATACCGTAACAGAAGTTGTGCAGGTGAAAGACTTTTCATTACCCCCGAAAACAGAAAAGACGACTACAATCACTCCTACAATCACCGAAACCCCGGTTGAGTAATTTTCCCCGTTAGGCGAGGCTAAAACTGTCAGGTACTTGTCAAGCTCTACTGTTTTCTCAGGAGTATAATCAGCCTATAATATGAATGAGTTAAGTCCTGTCTCGCACTGTGATATAGTCTTACCGGGTCATGTAGCTTTACCTTTTCGAGATACTCCAGAGTCTTTAGCTATTTTTAGAGAAGTAGTAGATCAAGACAGAGTCCTCCGTGCCTCTCTCCTTTCTGACGTGTTGGATCTCTCAACGAGCGGCGCAAAAAATTTTCATGGACTGGGCGGAATACCTATACAGAGATACGTTATAGATTCACATCTTTATCGTGTCTCTATTGGGGATAAGGGAGAAGTGGAAGCGCTTGTCAGACAGTACCAGCGCGGGCATGACGATCGTTTTGGACAGCGGCACTCAGGATATACCGGAGATGAAACATTAGGTATTATGCAGATAAAAGTAGATAGAGATGTAGGTAATAATCCATATCTTGAAGAAGAGTGGAATTTGAGCACCCGTTTCTTAAAGGGCGAAGCGTTACGTGTTGCCCTGGCCCATTACAACTGGCTCTATAGGGATGATGGGAATGAGTGTGATAACGAACATAAAGTTTATCTTAAAGAGTCATCAACAAAAGCGCTGGCTAAAATACAGGAAGAAGTTAGGCAAGTTCTTTACCCTGATAGCGAAGTGGAACATCTTAGCGCTGATTAATGTATATTTTCCTCTGGTCTGAAAAAATATTGTAAACTCTTCTCTATTTTATGTGGTTTTTAAGAT
Source organism: uncultured Gammaproteobacteria bacterium (assembly GCA_964457405.1). Taxonomy (GTDB): domain Bacteria; phylum Patescibacteriota; class Microgenomatia; order Levybacterales; family UBA12049; genus CAYWEP01. The sequence goes on along the minus strand of CAYWEP010000043.1, from coordinate 1,724 downwards.
AGCGTTTTTCGATTTTCTTTAACTTATCACCGATCGCGCGTTCTATATTTACACCTGCGGAATTGGCAAGCTGGATGGTGGTGATGATAACGTCGGCAAATTCTTCATAAAAATTGCGTTTGTCGAATTTTTCAAGCTTTGACCGCCGCTGTAATTTGAGAACAGACAAAATGTCATTACATAACTCCCCGACCTCTTCATTTAGTTTGATGGTTTTTGTCAAAATTTCTTTTTCTGTTTGCGAATAAAGCTTGTAGCGGGGACGAGTTTTTTCATCAGCAACTCTTATTTTTTCCTGTAGATTTTTAATATTCATGGGTCTATTATATCAACTTATGGAAGGAAATGGGAAATACAGAAAAGCAATTGTCCATTTGAAGAAACAAGATCCTGTTTTGGCAGACGTGATTGCGAAAATACCACTACTTGAGAGAAGGATTGTCGGTAGTAACTATTTTCTCGATCTGGTTGAAACGATTATCTCCCAACAACTTTCTATAAAGGCAGCAGATACGATCTGGGGCAGGTTCCAGGCACTTTTTCCCAAAAAAGGGATCACGCCTGAGGCTGTTATGCAGATGGATACGGAGAGGATTCGCACAGCTGGAATTTCCTATCAGAAGATTTCCTATATAAAAGATTTGGCGACAAAGACGGCTGAAAGTGGAATTATCTTTGAACAGTTTGAGATCATGACCGATGAGAAAATTATTACAGAGCTTGTGAAAGTAAAAGGGATTGGTCAATGGACTGCGGAGATGTTTTTGATGTTTAATATGGGAAGACCCGATGTTTTTTCCTACGGTGATTTGGGCATCAGAAAAGCGATACAGCGGTTATATAACTTTAAAAAAGAACCGACGCAAAAACAAGCGGATAAGATTTCAGAAAAATGGCGTCCATACAGAACAATCGCCTGTCGGTATCTATGGAGAAGCCTTGAGATGTGATATGATTAAACGCGTATATGGTTGACATTTCTCAACTTGAAAACAAAGCTAAATTAGTCCGTAAATGGTCGATGATCGCGACCACCGAGGGAGGCTCGGGGCATCCGACATCGTGTCTGTCAGCTGCCGATCTGACAACAGTACTCTTTGATCGTTATTTTGCATATGATCTCAAAGATCCACTCAATTACACCAATGACCGCTTTGTGCTTTCCAAAGGCCATGCAGCCCCACTTTTGTACACGTTATTCGCGTTATCCGGCGCATTTCCGCTTGACGAATTGAAAACACTTCGAAAATTTGGGAGTCGGCTTGAAGGACACCCGACACCGCACTTCCCTTTTTCAGACGCTGCTACAGGTTCATTAGGGCAAGGTTTGTCTGTGGGAGCTGGGTTAGCCTATGGTATTCGTGCGGAAATTCGAAATTCTCCAAAAGTTTATGTACATTTGGGTGATGGAGAATTGGCAGAGGGGCAGGTATGGGAAGCATGTAATTTTGCTTCATACTACAAGCTTGATAATCTGATAGCAATTGCCGATATCAATCGTCTGGGTCAAAGTCAGGAGACGATGTTTGGACACCGCTTGGATGAATACGAGAGACGTTTCAATGCTTTCGGTTTCGCAACTACTGTAATTGACGGACATGATTATACACAGATTATTAAGGCCTTTGAAGCTGCAAAAGAGAATAAGAGTGGGAAGCCGTTTGTGATCATCGCAAAGACATACAAAGGATACGGGATTTCATTTTTGAAGGATAACGACAATA
>CAYWEP010000042.1:0-10071 GCA_964457405.1 uncultured Gammaproteobacteria bacterium | reverse complement strand
TCGGATTCTCAAGGGCCTGGACATCGATACGCGATTCAAATATCGCAAGCCTTATCACAAGCGTTGTATTGTATTATTTTGGAACTGGTATTGTTCGAGGTTTCGCTTTGACACTTGCACTTGGTATTCTCGTATCAATGTTTTCGGCAATCACGGTAACGCGTACATTTTTGCGGATGGCATATAGACACTAATATGTGGAATATAATCGGTAGAAAAAACTGGTATTTTCTTTTCTCATTCCTCATCATTATCCCGGGAGTTATCTCGCTTTTTCTGTATGGGTTGCGTCTTTCCATTGATTTTACAGGCGGATCGCGAATCACGCTTTTGTTTCATACGCCTGTTTCGCAAACGCAAGTGGCGGAGATCAGAAAAACATTTGAGAAGCAAAAAATAGAAATCTCAACCATTCAGACATCGCAAAAAGAAGTTTTTGTCCGAACAAAACCACTCTCTGAAAAGCAAGATACGGTGCTGCTGACAGAGCTGAATAAAAACAAAAAAGTAGGTGATTTCAAGCAAGAGCAATTTGAAACGATCGGCCCGACGATCGGAAAAGAAATTACACTCAATGCGCTAAAGGCTATTGCAATTGGTTCAGTGCTTATCATGCTTTATATCGCCTGGTCATTTCGTAAAGTACCCAAACCCGCGAGTAGTTGGCGATTTGGTATCACGACGATTGTCACGCTTTTGCATGATGTACTTGTTTTGGTAGGCGTTTTTTCAATCCTCGGCCATTTCTTTAAGATTGAAGTTGACACACTTTTTTTAACTGCACTTTTGACTGTGATGGGTTTTTCCGTGCATGACACTATTGTTGTCTTTGACAGGATACGGGAGAATTTGCTTCGAAATCCCGGATCGGATTTTTCAAGGACGGTAAACGATTCTATTTTGCAAACTCTGACCCGATCATTAAATACGTCTCTTACCGCAATGCTTGTTTTGTTTACTCTGTTACTATTTGGAGGTGAGACGCTTCGGTGGTTTATTGTAGCGCTTCTTATCGGAATCGCGACCGGAACGTATTCATCCATCTTCAACGCCGCCCCACTTCTAGTCCTCTGGCAAGAGATTGATGAGAGGAGAAAGAGAAATGCCTGAAAAAGATCAGTCAAACCTTAGAGTAGATTTGTTGATTCCGTACTATTCTGTGCAGCCGGTCAGAATATCAAGAGAAGAAGCTTTAGAAGGTAACATTGTCGCCGAAGATGACGACCCGAGAGGAGTTCACATACCGCCATTTCTGGGGAGAATTGCTGCGGTTCCAGAGATTATGGGTGTTGCATTTAGTCAGATGAAACATTTCGGCAGCATTTATCTAACCATGATTGTGTCTGGCGATATGGCACCTACAGACGAATGGAGAAAACCTGTTGGTGATGCGAGATTAGAATTAGGTCAAAATATTGGACAACCAGACATTCCGGGGAGTACGTTGTACTTATGGGAAGGACAAGATATAAATATTAGAATGCAAGAGTTCAGAGAAGACATACTAATGGATGAAGAACTAGAATTGGCAAGCATAGTTCTTTTTGAATAGCTTTTCCAACTAAGTACGACTTACGCAAAAACTGTCATTCTGAGCCCTTCGACTTCGCTCAGGATAAACTCCGCGAAGAATCTTAGATCCTTCGGCAATGGCCTCAGGATGACAAAAAATGCGTAAGTCGTATATACATGTTATTTCCCAGAAAGAGATAGAAAATAAAGTGCGATCGGGAAGGTGGAAAAAGTATGAAGAAACTTAAAAGAAATAAACAAAAAAATATACTATGATAAAAAAACTGACGTTCTTTGGCTTCTCGTTAAGAGTGGTCCAGAATTTGAGTACAAGGAATTATCGCCAGGAATAAGTGTAGAGCTAGGGAAAAAAGGTGAGCTATTAGGGATTGAGATACTTAATGCATCAAAGATTATAAAACCTCTTTTAGATAAGGAAGAAGTATTTCACTCACTTACTTAGTTCTTCTTTTACAAGCTTACTGACCAAGCTTCCATCTGCTTTGCCCTTTACCTTTGGCATGAGTGCTCCCATGACTTTGCCCATGTCTTGAGGAGTTTTTGCGCCTGTTTGTTGGACTGCTTCTTTGACGAGCATTCTGACATCTTCCTCGCTCATTTGTTCGGGCAAATACGCCTCAAGGATTGCCATTTCTTTCGTCTCTTTTGCCACAAGATCTTCTCTGGCTGCGGTCATGAACTGCTCCACTGCATCTTTTCGCATCTTGACTTCTCTTTGCATGACAGAAAGGATATCTTCAGCTGTGGCTTCATATCCAGCGCCGCCTTTTTGAATTTCATAGTAATTTATTGCAGAAAGAAGCATGCGAAGAACAGATGTCTTATCCGCATCCCGTGCCAACATTGATTTTTTCAAATCTTCTTGTAATTGCTGCTTTGTCATGCTTGTATTGTAGTATGCTTTTACTATTTCTTCAACTCTTGCTAAATTAATTTTCCAAACCCAACTCTTTTTGTCCTCTTATACATCCAGAGGAAAAATCCAATACCAATAACAAGATATATAAAATTCAGCCCCATACTTGTTATAAATTTATCTGTCGAGAATCTATTTTCCAGTATCAATTCACGTACTCCTTCAAAAACATAGCTTGCTGGAATATAGTACGCGATGGTTCTTGCCCATTCAGGTAAGATAGAAAGCGAGTAGTATGGAGCAGAAAATGGCGTAATAATAGCAATTCCTGTCCATGCAAGTGTCTGTATTCTTGTACCAAATCGTATAAGAAAGCCTGAGAGAAAAAATCCAATAGCCCAACCTGTGCAGAGGAGACTGAATACAAAAGGGAGAAGAGAGAGGCCATACTGAAAAATGTTGAATTTATACAAGAAGATTGTTAGCGCTCCAGTAAATAGGAGTGTCAGGGTTGATTTTATCAATCCGACAATGACAAATGAAGCCATCCATTCATAAATGGTTAGTGGGGACACAAAAATATTGATAAAGTTTTTATCCCAAAACTCCTGCATGATGTTGACGGTGATTTCATATTGCACGCGCCAAAGCACGTTCCAAAGAATAACTCCTGATAGGATAATCATTACAACACTTTGCTGATTATTAGTACTTGCAAGATACAGGCTGGTCAGACCCCAGAGGAGAAGGTCCATCGCAGGCCAGTAAAACATATCGGTTAACCTGTCGTAGCTATGTTTAAGATTAAGAAAATAGCGATATGACATTGCAAAGACTCTATTTAGGTTCATTGTCTTCCCCTTTCTGAATAATATGTAAAAAGAAATCCTCAAGGTCTGGTTTTTTGATGCTTATTTCCTCGTATTCTATTTTTTCATCTGCCAAGAGCATGAGGAATTCAGCAATTCTTTTTTCATCAATTGTAATCGAGAAGCGATATTTGTTTTTTCCATACGGTATTTCAAGCTTTTCAAGCAGTGCAACCATTTGTTTCATCTTTGCTTTAATTACCAATTCAATTTCGCATTCTGTAATATTTCCTGCTAAGTTTTCAGGCGTGTCCTCAGCAATAATTTTTCCATGATTTATGACAATGACTCGATCGCACATTTCCTCAACTTCTGGCATATTGTGTGATGTAAGGAGAATACTTGTGTTGTATTCTTCCCGCTCCTTTCTCAGAAATGCATGTATTTTTACAGCAATATCGGGATCGAGGCTTGCAGTTGGTTCATCAAGGAGAATAACTTTAGGGTAGTTTATAAACGCCTTTGCTAATAAAAGTCTCGTTTTCTCTCCTGCTGAAAGCATATAAAATTGTTTCTTCATCAAGTGATCAAGTTCAAATTCTGCACACAGTTTTTTAATCCTTTTTACTTTGTTAGGTATCTCGTATAGGTCTGCAAAAAGATTCAGCGCTTCTTTAACCGTAAATAACCATGGAAGGTCTATATACGTTGATGAGAAGTTAATATGTTTTACTATCTCTTCGCGATGCTTTTTGAGAGGCTTTCCAAAATAGCTAATCTCACCGCTCGTTGGATCAGAAATGTCCATAAGCATGTGAAGCGTTGTCGTTTTCCCTGCGCCATTTGGTCCTAAGAAACCCAGTATTTCACCCTCCTTAAGCGAAAAGGAAATATTATCAACTGCAATAAATTTACCAAATTTTTTACTGAGGTTTTTTACCTCTAAAACATGATTGTTCATAAAAAAATTATATTGAGGAGAAAACCGAGGTTTACCGAAGGTTTGTGCGTTTTACGTTTGGCTGTTTAAGAAGTGATTGTTGCATGCGTAAATCGGGCACTAGGAAACGTTGGATAAACTCTGAGTTTTACAACTCAACAGTTTCATTATAGTTGCAAAAAGGATTTTCCGCAAGCTTTTAAAGATTATTTAAAATCATAGTCTAGTCAACGAAACTAATTAATTTACTCATTTTTTACTTCTTCCTCAACCACTCTCATTGTGGAATTGTGGAAAGGGCTTGACATTGGTCTTTGTATAGTATCGTTGTACCGTATTTTTGGTTTTTCTAATTGATCAAGACTGATTTTCTTGAAGTTGTTTTATTCGAGACAACAGATATTCTTTGTTGTTTTTTGATAAGTCCTCGTCCACCTCTTCAAATAATGTATTGAGAATTTTTCCGATCTTTGGCCCGGGCTTGATACCTAGTATTTTCATGATATCGTTTCCGTCTATTGCCAGATCATTGATAGAAAACGGAGCTGGAGCTAGTTGCTCCTCCACGCGTTTTTTGAAAAGCTTAAGCCTCCAACTTTCTGCGGTTTGTGTACCGCCACCAAGCCTATCGCCGATGCGAAGATCCATCATGTCTTTTACGTTTTCAACGCCTACCCTTCTTATAAATCTCCTGATAGCGCTGTCTGTGATATGTTCATCAACGGTGAACATATGCCAACGAACAAGGGTCACGATTTTTTGCCCCTCTTTTTTAGAAAAACGTAGCCGATCACAGATCTCGCCAACAATTTTTGCACCGACAATTTCATGATTATGAAAAATGACAAATCCGTGCTCGTCTTTTGCCGCTACATATGGCTTGCCGATATCGTGCATTAATGTCGCAAACCGGACAATCGGATCAAGGGATGGGCAATGCTTCAGTGACATGACATTATGGGTAAAGACATCAGTTGTGTGATGTCGCCCGGGTCGCTCCTGAGAAACGCCGATTCCTTTTAGAAGCTCGGGCAAAATACACGCAATAAGGTTGGTATTTTTCAAGAGCATAATGCCCTCATATGGATACTCACTTGCAAGAATTTTCATCAACTCATCCCTCACTCTTTCTTTGGCTATTGCCGAAAGCAAACTTGCGTCCTTTGCTATCTCTTGCAATGTATTTTCTTCGATGGTAAACCCAAGTTGTGTCGCGAGTCTTACTGCGCGCATTAATCGTAGTGCATCTTCCTTGAATCGAATACTCGGGTTGCCGACAGCGCGAATGAGTTTGTTTTTTAAGTCTTCCTGGCCTCCATATGGGTCAATGATTTCAAAACCATTTTTGTTGTCATTGCGAGGGCTCGTAGAGCCCGCGGCAATCTTCTCTTCTTGAGATTGCTTCACTTCGTTCGCAATGACATTTTCGAGTCTTAATGCTATAGCATTGATAGTAAAATCGCGGCGGGAAAGATCGTCCTCAATCGTTTTTCCCCACTCGACAATTTCCGGATGTCGTCTATCTTTATATCCTTTTTCTGTTCGGAAGGTCGTTATTTCTACAATTTCGGTTTCCTCTTTAGTTTGTTTTAAGACCTCACCCTCTGATCCCTCTCCTTTAAGGAGAGGGGAGGAATCTGAAGAATTTTTTTTGATGGGTACGCCTACTGTTCCGAACTGGTTGTAATAAAATCCATCTGGAAAAATCTTGAGGATTTCCTCAGGCGTAGCACTCGTTGCAAAATCCCAGTCTTTAACTGGCTTTTGCAGAAGCATGTCTCTGACACAGCCACCAACCAAAAAGACCGCATAATTGGCCTCTTTGAGCTTTTTGTTAATTTGCAGGACGACTTCGGGGATTTGTTTTACCATAGCTTGTTAAGGTTTTAGCAGGTCTGCTATAGTATAGCAAATTAGAATGATTGTTGAATTGTTTCATTGTTAAATTGTTGATGTTGTTATGAAGAAATGGGAGATACTAAACAAATTTAGAATTAAGAATTTAGAATTAAGAATTGCGGATTTAGTTGACGTCCTTTTAGAAAACCGTGGATTGAAAACAAAGAAAGAAATTACTGCATTTCTTGATCCTAAATTGGAAGACATAACTGTTGGGAGTGTGGGGATTGATAAGCAACAGTTGTCCAAAACTTTGAAACGGATAAAGAAAGCTATTGATGAGAAAGAGCAAATTGTTATCTTTGGCGACTACGATGTCGATGGCATAACAGGATCTGCGATTTTGTGGGAAACACTCTACCATGATGCATGCGCAAACGTTATTCCCTACATTCCACACAGAGTGGATGAAGGATATGGCCTTTCGATAAATGGAATTAAGAATTTAGAATCAAGAATTGAGAATGTAAAGTTGATAATAACTGTGGATAATGGGATTGTTGCCAATGAAGCGGTCGATTTTGCCAACAAACAGGGGATTGATGTTATCATCACTGACCACCATACGCCATCCTCGATCCCTCCTGATGCTTTTGCAATCGTGCATACGACGAAATTATGCGGGGCGGGCGTGGCATATTTGCTGTCTCGCGAGGTAAAAAAGAGTGTCATCTCGAACCCCGAAGGGGTGAGAGATCCCATGGGATTTCTCACTAGAGCTCGAAATGACAGCGAGGACGACACCCATTTAGAGCTAGTAGCGTTGGGGACGATTGCGGATCTGGTGCCGCTTGTCGGAGCAAATCGGACCCTTGTAAAGTTTGGTTTGCAAAAGCTGTGCACAACAAAACGTCCGGGAATTGTTGAATTATTTAAAGAAGCAGCGTGCGACCAAGCATCTGCAGGCGTCTATCAAATAGGACATATTATCGCTCCAAGATTAAATGCTTCGGGTAGGATGACGTCGGCGATGGATAGTTTACGCCTTTTATGTACAAGAGACCAAAAGCGGGCAGCAGCATTGGCAATAAAATTAGGAACAACAAATCGTGAGAGGCAAATGGTCATGCTGAATGCGACAGAGCATGCCAGCCTTTCAGTCAAGGCAAAAAAGGCTTTAAAGAAAATGCTCGTTGTTTCGCACGACTCATACCCTGAGGGTGTTATCGGGTTGGTCGCCGGGAGGTTGGTTGAGGAGTACTATCGTCCCTCTATTGTCATTGCAAGGGGAGAAAAAGTAAGCAAAGGATCAGTCCGGTCAGTAAGCGGATTTAATGTTATCGAATTTCTGCGCTCTCTGTCTGATTATTTTGTCAATGTCGGCGGTCACCCGATGGCAGCGGGATTCACGATTGAGACCGAAAAAATTGAAGCGTTACAGGAAAAGATCGAAGAACTGGCAGAGTCGATGGTAGACGATGAGATGTTGACTCGAACTCTTCGGATAGACTGCGAACTACCGCTTTCAGCTATCAGTCAAGAGCTGTATGATTCGTTACAAAAACTGTCCCCGTTTGGCATGGGAAATCCCGAGCCGACGTTTGTCTCGTATGGCGTTTCGGTTGAGGATGTGCGATACATTGGGAAAGACGGAAAGCATCTGAAGCTTCTTGTTTCTCAGCATAATCCAACACCTCGTCATTCTGGGGATCCGCTCCGCCAGCTGGCGGATGGTGGAGACTCCAGAATCTCCAAGAGCGAAAGCGATTCTGGACGCGCTCTCCTTCGACAAAACTCAGGATCGCTTGCCAGACTGACGTTAGGACGATTCGAAGCTATAGCTTTTGGGATAGGGGATCGGGCAAATGAAGTAAAACCAGGGAGCACTATTGATGTTGTCTATACTATTGATGAGAATGTGTGGAATGGAAATAAAAAATTACAATTGAAGGTGAAAGACTTCAAAGCGCTCGGCGGAAATTAACTCATGTTGCAATAAGCTCGTGTCGCTGTTGTTCTACTATATCATCAACATGCTCGAGGACAATATTGCGTAGATAATTGGGGTTAGGGATATGACCGTAAAATCTATTAGGGAGTAGAGTGTCCAGAACTTCCATCAGTTCATACGCCTTCATTATTCTCCACGATGCTCCACTCCACCTATCGTTAACCTTCGTTCCGACTTCGTATTGTGCATCGATATGATCCTTTGGTGTGAAATACTTAAATTCGATATATCTTGGAAGCTCTGCCAAGTGGACCAGATCTCGTTTACAGTTATAGCTTGGTGATTGTCCTGCAGTCCCATTCGTTTTGCTGTCGTCGATAATATCGTATGGTTCGGGCTTTAATCGGCCGATAAACTGCTGCGAAATCGGATTCCTAACTATTTCGTGTACGCGCTTTCTGAATACTGAAAGGTCGTTTTCATCTCCATTTACGATAAAACGCATTCTGATCATATCTTGTACATGTATTGCGGGATCAAGTACGCCCTGTCTTTCCTTTTTCCGCTCCTCCTCCGCCCGTCTTACAATCTTGAGAATTGCCGATACCCGGTCTTTCTTGTGTGCATGCGTATGTACATCTATAAGCCGTATGGTTGTTTTCTTCTCTCCTGTTGAGGGATCGATTTCCGTAATAGGCACTCTTGCCCTTCTCATACGGAACGGATATTCTTTTTCAATTGTGTTTTTCGGTTGCCTTACTGCAGGTGGTACAGCACCGCCTATCGCAATTGCTTCGTTCGTATCTCTGTCATGAAGGGCACGGATGGTAATCTGCGGTCCTACCTCTCCTATCTTTCCGTCAAAAAGATAAATATCGAACATATCTTGCATCCTTTTAAGTGCTTTTCCGAGTTTATAGCTCCGTTCCATCATAGCAATTTCTGCCGAGACATGTGCTAGAAGGAGCTGTCGTTGTAATTCAAACTTTAGTGTTGGGTGAACATCTGGTGAAAAAAGGTAATGCAGCAAGTCGGACGGACGACGTTTGTTCAATCGTACTTCAGTACGCTCATCAAAGTGATTGACGCGCTTCGGCATTGTTTTCATGAGGAAATCATGCATCGCATCGCTCGCATAATCTTGATTTTCGAAAAAGAAATTCTCTACATTTTCGCGATCATCTTCTGTCTCGTACGGCATTTCGAATCGTTCTGCATACATACCGTAAAAATAGTCATCAATTTGCCTTGCGGTCTTAAGGTAAATTGGAGTTTCCACGCCCATTTCTTTGGCGATGAGCGCGATGTGGGGAGGTGTTGTCGCATCAATTATCTTCATGCGCAGCTCTTGATCTCTCCAGAAGTTCTCAGGTAAACCAAACATTTGTTGCATGTATCTATAGAATTCAGGACTAGCATATGAGAACATTGCAATATCGACATGCTCGGGCGGGGTTAATCCTTCAGCTTCCTTAGATTCCCTTGAACGAAAGACATCTTTGAATGCTATTTCTGGGTCGGTAATGAAGGGGCTTGCATCCGCGATGATTGGCCGGCTACCTTTTCGTTTACTTGGATCTATCTCTGCGATTGGAGTTTCCGCAACGGACCCACCAAATGTTCCTGTAGGCATTGCATCCACAGCACTAGGCATTCCGTGTCCCATTACATCCGGTGTAGATGGAATCATACCAGCAAAGTATGGGACTTTTCCAGTACGTATATACTCTTCAAGTCCAGGCTGGTCTTCCCCAACGTATCGGAATACCTTTCGTTGATCTGAATCTAAACCTCTTTTTCCATGCTTGCCATTGTTGCCATGTTCTCCATTAGAGCCACTCGATCTTCCGCCATGCGCTCTTCTTGACCCTCGCATTTGTATTCCTGTTGCTCCTAATCTTTCTGGTCCTCCAGGTTTCATATAAGAAAAAATCTCCTCTTTGGAGGAGATTGGTTTTGGTCTTTACTACTTTCTCAATCTCCTCAGCCTGTCAGGCTAAAGAAACGGTACCAACAAAATTGTGAAAATAAATCGCTCATTATTATAGGATTTATTATATTACAAAGGCTCATCTCTTGTCAAGATGAAATTTTCCATGTATGATACGAGGCAAGCTGAACTTGGTTTGGTCAAAAGGTTTGG
>CAYWEP010000041.1:0-10137 GCA_964457405.1 uncultured Gammaproteobacteria bacterium | reverse complement strand
ATATTGAGCAAGTCTTAAAAACAAAAGTCTTACCGATGTCCTCTTCCTGTACAACGAATTGCAATACGACACAGAATAGTGTATAAATCATGATGTTCTTATGGCTGAGGAAACTGAATACTGCACACTGGCACCAGACTACCCGAGCGCTGCATACATGATATTCCTCAATCCCATAAAAGGTGCACGCGTGCTTGATCCATACCCGATGACATTTGTTTACAGGTCCCTTGATGAGGTAATAAAGATCTTAAGAGAAGCAGTTTCGGAAATTCGAATATCAGGAGAGCTTACGATACTGCAGCACGTCATCTTGCTTCCTCTTCGCTTTGCAACACTATATCCATTGCGCCGTGAATTCTGGCAGAGTCCCACGCATCATTATGATAGCCTCGATCGACTACGAACGTTTAAACCCCTTGCAAAAACACCCCAGTTCTATAAATTACTTGTTACCCCAACATTTCTTGATGACACCGGCAAATGGCATCTCAACGCGACGCTGCCTTTATATCTTTCCATGAACGAGAATATTATCGAACAGTTTATGTTCCATTCAGACCAATCCGTTGATGAGCGGGCAAAATACGCCGCAATATATACGTTTGGTAAGCCGATACAGTATAATTGGGAAACGAAAAAAGTATCAACTACCAAAGACAAACGCCCATTGTTTAATAAACATAATAATTAAGACAAGGTTTTAAGGGGTATGCTATACTGAAAGTGAAGATTGTGTAAGAATGAAGCGACTGCCCAAAAAAATTGAATACATTGATCCCATTGCGCAGACTATCTGGCACACGGTCGTTGCATCTATGGATCAGTACACCCACGACAGTGTGCTTTCCAAATTTTACCTTCCTGAAGAGCTTATTACGCATTGTCGCTCAGCCGCATCAATCTTTGCGCAAATTCATTACGCGCCGCTTCTTGAACCAGAGGAAGCGTATAAGTCTCGCTTGTACACGCTCTTTTTACTCTCCATGATGTGTGGCGTGCAGATATATCTCAAAGAACGGTCAATGGTAAAAAATTATCCCTACTACAAAATAGTAACTGACAGAAAATCAGTCAAAGAAACCAAGCAGAAAGTGACCAAACTCCTCTTTGATGGCGCGGTCATCCTTGAAACAATTGACCAAGTGATGAATATGTTTCTTGCACAATTAATGGTTATTCGGCAAAAACGCCGTTTTACCATAAAAGACAAGGTATTCGATGAAGAAAAGTTTGATAGATTTCTTCCCGCAAGCATCCTCTGGGGCTACCTCTTTGCCAAAGAAATGATCATCGATTAATTCTCCTTAGCGTCAATACGCATTTACTTCTTTGAAAACTGAGCAAAAGCATATATAATCCTGAAGCCTTTGCCGATCGATCCAAATCGGTATTATTTTTATGTCATCACGTGCAGAGACAAAAAATATTCCATACCCACCTATACTTTTTCATCTTACCTTAGGTACTCCCGCTGATACAACAGCTTCTCATGATGGCGATCTGGCTTTCGACGACTCGATACAGCGAGTGATCCTCCTGACAGAAGAGTTGGTGGTTTCCCCAATACAACGGTTCCCTGAAAGAAAAGACCCAGACGTTGCATATGACATTTTATGCGACATTTTAAGGGCGGAAGGAAAATACACGGATCAGGTACCCCCTGCTATGAAGCTAGCATTTATAAAACACAAAGATATACCAAGAAAAGTAAGCGGAAGATCCGAATTTATCCATATTGCAGACGTAGTTTTTCTCATAGCACAATATGCCCTTCCTTATGAAATTACTGCGGCATGCCTCCATGACTTTCCAGAAAATAATCTCATGTCACTTTTTCAGATTAAGGCAGCCTTTGGTCCGCGAGTGGCGAGGATAGTAGATCAACTTACTGAAAAGAAACCAACGCAGATGAATGCAGGACCAGAAGTAGGAGATTGGTTAGCAAGAAAAATACAACAGATAAAAGATATGCAGAAATGGCCACCTTCAACTGTCCTTATTAAAACTGCAGACTTTACATCCAATCTGGGCGATATAATTGATGACACCGCAGAAAAAGGACTTAAAGCATATACTAAACTAAGCGCTGGACCTGTCGACCAACTGAACCGCAGTCGAATGATGATTAATGCGTTCCAGACATATGAGAACAGAACACATGTACTAAATCCTCTTTTGCCAAACCTCAGGCAGTTACATGCAATACTTGGACATCTCCTTGCAGAACAAAGTCTAACTCGCAGGGGCGGTGCCGTAGATGATGACTTTTGTCCCCAGGTTGTCCGCTGACGCAGTAATTGACTGCTTTCCTTGCAAATCGGGATGTGCCCAATAATAGAGAATTGCCGCCTCCTCAGTCTTCATATTGATACACCCATGACTCATCGGGTGACCAAAGTTGCTATGCCAGTATGTACCGTGAAAACTGTATCCTTTCCACCTGGGAACTTGTGCATTTGCAAAGAACATCACATAAGGAACATTTGGTAAATAATAATACGTCCCAAGCGCCTTACTTCCTCCACTCATCTTTGTCGCCCGATACTTCACCCATATATCAAATTCTCCGGTTGGCGTCCTGCCCCACAAGCCGGTTGATACGAGAAAGTCATATACCTTTGTACTTCCTTCAAAAGCATAAACGCGCTGATTCGTCAGATCAATCTCGATCCGCTTGTTGCTCGAAGTCGTATCTCCCAATACGCGATTCAGTCCTTCTGTCGGATTATATGTATACGCATACGGGGGCGGGACTGAAATCTCTTCTCCATTGACATACGCCACCGTGTCTGACAGGTCATACTCCCCTGTTTCGTTCGCAAAATCTACTCTTTCTTTCCCAGATATGAAAAAATACCATTCTCTAGTCTGCATGAAAAAAAAAGCAAATGATAGCAACGCTGCACATACATAAAAGATGACAAATCGTGTGTGTACGATAACTGGAACTACTGCTTTTCGCGTTGGTGATATTTTTCTATGAGCTTTTTTCTTGGGCATGTACCCAGTCTAACATAAAGTATTACTCAGAAGTCAAGCGAGTATGGGACTTTATGTTTGTAGTGATTTTTCTTTGCATACGCGATAATATTTTCTGCATTTGCAAATCCTTGTTTTACTATGTCATCGAGTAAAAAGTTTTTGTCAAAATATAAATGCAGCACCTGATCTGCTTCTTTATAAGAAAATCCAAATTCCCCTTCATCCGTTTGCCCTTCCCAAAGCCCTGCAGTTGGAATTTGTTTCAAAATATTATCAGGCAAACCAAGATAATTTGCCAACTCATAGACTTGTGTTTTATACAGGTGTTGTACTGGCTCAATATCTGACAATTCATCACCACCGCGGGTAAAATACCCAAGTAAATATTCTGATTTATTCTCAGTCCCCAACACCAATGCTCCCAATTTTTTGGCACGGTCAAAAATCGTAATCATCCTCACCCTCGCCATAATATTCCCAAGTCGCATTGTATCTTGTTGAGAAATACCCAAGCTTGCAGCCAATGCATCTACTCCGGAACCAACGTCAACAATTTCAACTTTAGACTCCGGAATTTGTAAAAAAGCTACCACTGCTTTAGCGTTCTTAAATGCCGTGGGATGAGTATTTTTGTACGGCATGAATAATACATGAACATTTTCTTTTCCCAACGCCCCAACTGCGAGCATCAAAGAAGTTGCTGAATCAATGCCACCTGATAAACCGATGACAACCTTTGAAAGTCCGGTTTTTTTAAGAGTCTGTCGTAAAAACTCTCCTATTCTGTTAACTTCGTATTCTGGATTTATAGCGGGCAACATAGGTTACTTAAGCTGCCTAAGATACTTAGGTCATTTGTCTATATAGTCCTTTCCCCTTTATATATTCCTCTACCTTCTCCGGCACGAATCCGCTAATAGATTTTCCTTGTTTGATTCGCTGTCTGATAAGCGTTGAGGAAAGATTGGTTGTAATCAACTCCTTATCTCTTATCGCTTCAAAACCAGAGGGCAGTTTTGCTGGAAGACTAAACGGATCGCGGGGAAAAACCAGAAATGTCGCAAGCTCTGTTAGTGTTTCAGTTTTTTCCCAACGCGAAAATTCTGATAAAATATCTGATCCGACAATCCAGTAAATGGTGTCTTTTGACATCTGCCTTAGCTCTGCAATCGTTTCCACGCTATAGCTTACTCCTTTGCGCTTTAGTTCCAAATCAGAGATGATTACTTTCTTGTTTGTAAGGCTTTGCAGCATCTGTATTCTGTCTGTCGGCGATGCAATAATCGGTTTCCACTGGTGTTTGAATGCAGGCATGAGAAGCACGCGATCGATATCCGCTCGAAATTCCAGCACTTGCTTTACCACCCAGAGATGCCCTATATGTGGCGGGTCAAAACATCCTCCTAATACTGCGATGTTCATACTTAGATGGATTATAGCAAAAGATCAATGAGACAAAATACTATCTGCTATCTCTCGAAAAACTCTGTCTCTGATGTTTTTATCTGGCTTTCGCTTTGGATAGGTAAAATTTGAAAGGATAACAATACCGATCTGTTTCTCTGGATCACACAAGACTAAGCAACCGGTAAAACCTGTCTTACCAAATGTATTTTTCGTCGCGTACTTTCCCATAAAACGAGGTTGATATAGCTCCCACCCCAAACCGGCAAAACGACCGATGCTCCTTGCTGAAAAATACGTTCTTCCTTTATAGGTACCGCTTTGTAACAACATTTCCAAAAACGTCAGCTGGTCAGGTGCTGTTGAGAATAAGCCTGCTGATCCAACAACATATTTTTTTGAAAGGGCATACGTGCTCTCATCATGCACTTCGCCCTGAATCAACCGTCCCCGCCACGAATCAATCTCTGTCGGGACGATCTCTTCTTTCGGAAAAAGACCCGGGTGGAATGTTGTTCGTTTCATACCAAGCGGCGTAAAAAACTCCTCCGCTGCAAGAACGTCCAGTGGTTTTTTACTGACTCGCTCAATGACAAACCCCAGTAAAATACTTGTTGCATTCACATACGCATATGTTGTCCCTGGTTTGCTCTTAAACCACGCGGTGAAAATGCGGTGAAGAATTTTGTCGGGATCCTGATCTTTGAGTGAGGAGAGCGTGAGATCAAAATCAAGCGTATGGGTTAACAAATGTCGTATGAGTACCTGTTCGCGATCACGATTTTGGAATTCGGGAACATAGGTAACAAGCTTGTCATCAAGTCGCAACTCCCCACGATCGATAAGAAATAGCGTAAGTGAAGCAGTCGGGATTGATTTTGTAATCGAGGCAATATCAAAGATACTATCCGTATGCATTAGTCTTGCATCATGATCATAGGTATACGTTCCAAATGGCAAGACAATGCGTTTTCCTTGTTTTATAACTCCAACAACACAACCAGGGAAAATTTTCTCATCAATTGCATGTAAAGCAATTTTCTTTATTCTCTCTTCCATAAACTTAAAAAGAGCATAACGTATTTCAAAAAAAGGAAAAGCTCAAAGAGTAAAAGACGAAAACATCTACAAAGCAATGTCAAAAGAGATATCAAGCGCCTTCACGCTATGCGTTAGGGCGCCAACAGAAATATAATCAACGCCTGTCTCTGCAATATCTTTTACATTTTGTACATGCATACCACCAGACGCTTCTGTTTTTACGCGACCATGCACTAACTCTACTGCTTTCTTCATTTCCGAAACATTAAAATTATCAAACATGACCCAGTCTACGCCGCTTGCTACTGCCTCTTCTACCTGATCAAGATTTTCTGTCTCTACCTCTATTTTCGCGTCAAGATTGTTTGCTTTTTTGTACGCCAAACATGCTGCAACCGCTTTTGCTATCGATCCGGCAACAGCAATATGATTTTCTTTAACAAGAAACATATCAAAAAGACCCATTCTGTGATTTTCTCCTCCGCCAATTCTTACCGCCATCTTATCAAGCAAGCGCAAACCAGGAGCAGTTTTTCTTGTATCAAGAATTTTTGCTTTCGTGTGCGCTATCGCATCAACACACTCTCTTGTTGCTGTAGCGATCCCGCTCATGCGCTGAAGAAAATTTAATGCAGTTCTTTCAGCAACCAGTAATGAACGAGCTTTCCCAGATACCCTCGCAACTATATCTCCCTTCTTCGCCTGATCTCCATCGGTAAATAGAAGCTCAAACTTGACCTCTTTATCTACTTGCTTGAAAACTTCAGCTGCAACGGTTAACCCAGTGATAACACCGTCGCCCTTCACCAAAAACTCACCCGTTGCGGACTTATCATTTGGAATAGTCGCCTCTGTGGTAATATCCCCATTTCCCAAGTCTTCCTCAAGCGCTTTTTTTATAATCTCTTTTACTATCTGGTCCATAATCGTGTCCATTATACGACAAATCTGCATCAATAAATATATAATAGCTTCATATGGTTAAACGGAAATCAACGTGTGGACTATGCAAGCCGCATAAGAAATGGGAGAAAAATAATACAAAAGCAAAAGAAATTGTGCGGATCGAGATTCTACAAGAAGCTTTGATGTTTCATTCTACAGGATTTCGTTAAAAACTTTACCGCTTTGGAGATTGCTTTTCGCGGCGGGATTTGCCACCCATGCCAACTTTTCGTCGTTGTCTGGTACGGGCATCGCGGGTGAGGAAGCCTTTTTTCTTAAGAGTAGGTCTGTATTGATCGCGATCAACGGCGCTTAAGGCATTGGAAATGCCATGTACAACAGCTTGTAGTTGTCCTTGAGGACCACCGCCATCAACCTGGATAGTAAAGGTATATTTGTTCTGTGCATTCGAAACGCGGAGTGGCTCTGAGTAGATGTTTCGCGCTGTCTCGCCTTTGAAGTATTCTGAAATTGGCTTTTTATTAACAAGAATCTCGCCTTTTTTGACGGCTACACCTTTCCATACCATCCCGTCTTCCACGGTCGTATATAATCTGACACGCGCGACCGCTTCCCGCCGCCTACCGACTGCAAAGACAAAGTCTCTTTTCTGTGTTTTAATTTGTTTGTCGTTATTTATTTTTTCTACGTTCTTTTCAGCCATTATTATTTCCTCAGTCAAAAGTTATAAGTTATGAGTCCTAAGTAAGTTGACTTAGGACTTAGCACTTAAGACTTAGGACTTATCTTAAATTTATCCTCATAGGTATGCTCTGCGCCAGCAAATACTTTTAATCGTTCCAGCATTTTATCACGCAGTCTGTTCTGCGGCAGCATGCCTTTAACAGCATGGTACATAATATCTTCTGGTTTTCGCTCACGCAGATCCCGAAGTGACTCTGCTTTCAAACCACCTGGGTAGCCTGAGTGGCGGTAGTAGATTTTTTTTCCTTCTTTTTTCCCCGTAACTGAAACGTCTTTTGCATTAATGATGACGACATAATCCCCACAGTCAAGATGTCTGACAAAGTATGGTTTTGCTTTCCCCATTAAGAGTCTTGCAATCTCTGTTCCTACTCTTCCCAATGTCTTACCCTTCACATCAACAAGATGCCATTCTCTTTTGATGTCTGCTGCTTTTGTCGCCTGTGTCATATGTTGCATTATTTATGCTCCTTTTTCGCGGTCTTTTTTGTTTCTTTCTTTGCAACTTTTCCACTCTGTTTCTTTGTAACTTTCTCCTCTTTTCCCCCATGTAGAGCCGCTGCCACTGCCGCATCCGCACTCACTGTTTCTCCTTTATCTTTGGCATCTAACTTTGCATTTTGAACTTTTAACTTTGAACTTTTTTCCACCCACTCGATAAAAACCATTTGCGCATTATCATTGAAACGTCTTCCAACGCGCATAATTCTCGTATAGCCACCCGGCCTATTGGCAAATCGGGGTGCTATGTCATGAAGTACCTTCTCAACCGCCTCAATTGTTAAATACGGCTCAAGAAGGCTTTGGGCATGTCGAAGATCCGTTCTTTTTGCTTTAGTGACGAGTTTCTCAACGTGTCCTTTAATCGCTTTTGCTTTTTCTTCTGTTGTTGTGATTCGCTCATGCAGCACCAAAGAAGACGCTAAGCCCTTAAATAAGGCCTTGCGCTCATTTATATCTCTTTTGAATTGTCGACCAAATACTTGCTTCCTCATATAAAAAAAGATATTAAGTAATTAAGATATTAAGCACATAGTAAGAAGTTTCTCTTAATATCTTAGTATCCTAATATCTTATCGATTAAACAGACAGTGATATTCCCCGCTCTTGTAGTTTCTCCTCTATGACTGAGATGGATTTCCCTCCCATATTGCGCATTGATATTAAGTCCTTCTTTGGAGTCTTTAGCAATTGGCCGACTGTTTCTATGCCGCCATTGCGAAGGCTGTTGTAAATGCGTGTTGGTAAATCAAGCTCATCAACAGTTACATTAAGGAGTGTCTCCGGGACTGACGGTGTTGTACTTGTGCTCTCTGAAACACCTGATTCTTTCGGTTGATATACCTGGAGGAACGAAGAAGCTAAAATTTGCGCTGCCTGGTCAAGTGCGACGCGGGGGTTTACTGTTCCGTTGGTCCAAACCTTTAAAACCAGTTTATCAAGATTTGTCTGCCGTCCGACACGGGTTGCTTCAACAGAATAGTTTACCCGCTTGATTGGTGTAAAGATTGCATCTGTTGGGATAACGCCAAGCGTCGCTGTTCTTCTGTCCTCAGCCAATGAATACTCAAAGCCCCGCTCAACAGTAAGCTCCATATCGAGCTTGGCTTTGTTCCCGGAGAGGGATCCAAGGTACTGATCTCTATTGACGATTTCCACACCATCCGGTAATTCCAAGTCAGCTGCCGTAATATCTTTTGATCCTTTTACTGAAAGCTTGACAGTAGCATTTGCTTTACTTTCTGCGAGTCTGAGGTTAAGTTGCTTAATATTTAAAAGGAGATCAACGACGTTCTCTTTCAGCCCGGGAATTGTGGAAAATTTATGTTTAACGCCTGTAATCTTGACTGATGTGACTGCTGCGCCGGGAATTGAACTGTAGAGAACACGACGAAGCGCATTACCGATTGTATACCCATATCCTGGCTCGAGCGGCTCTATAGCGAACTCGCCATAGTCAGGCACCAAGGTAATCTCTTTAACTTTAAAACTCAAATCCTTCATTACTTAAGATCCTGATTGTACCATTAACGAGAGTAATATTCAATAATTTGTTGAATATTGAATAGAACTTCTATATCCTCCCGTTTTGGCATACGGGTGAGCTTTCCCTGTGTTCCCTGTCTTTCAAGAAACGGCAGCAAATCAAGCTTTTCTTTCAAAAGCGCTGCAACGTCGGGATTTCTCTGAATCTTGTCTGAGATACTGATAATATCATTTTCTTTTACTTGGTAGGAAGGAATTGTCATTTTCTTACCGTTTACTTTTACATGACCGTGTGACACAAACTGGCGTGCCATAAAGCGAGTCTTGGCGAAACCCAACCGATAGACAAGGCTGTCAAGCCGGGTCTCCAAAAGAGAAAGGAGCATCTCTGCCGTATCTCCTTTTTGTCGCCCCACTATCTTCACCAACCGGCTGAACTGCTTTTCCAAAACTCCATAGGTGGCTTTTGCCTTTTGTTTTTCCCGAAGCTGTTGACCAAACTCTGAAAGTCTCCTTCTCATCTTCTTCCCGTGAACGCCGGGCGGTACATTCAGCCGCCTTTGGAGCGTTCCTGTGGTTTTATCGAGGATATTAACCCCTTCTCTTCGTGCTAATTTATGTTTTGGTCCAGTATACCTAGCCATTACACCCTCCTCTTGCTCTTTGGCCGAGGTCCGTTGTGCGGGATCGGTGTGACGTCCGCAATTGACGCTATTGATATCCCACCGCTTTTAATCGCCCGAAGCGATGAATCCCGACCGCTTCCCGGTCCTTTAATATATATATCAGCTGTTTTCATGCCCTGCTCAATCGCACGCTTTACTGCTGCCTCAACCGCAAGTGTCGCAGCGTAAGGAGTAGATTTTCTCGTCCCTTTAAATCCACGCGAGCCGGATGAGCTCCATGAAACCGTATCTCCTTTTTCGTTTGTTATCGTGACAAGAGTATTGTTGAAGGTTGCGGTAATATATACCCTCCCATGGGGTGTTGCTGAGGTTGTTTTCTTCTTTGCACCGTTTGTTTTCATTGCTCTCATAAATATTACTTACCTGTTTCTTTTGCTTTTATTGC
>CAYWEP010000040.1:0-10147 GCA_964457405.1 uncultured Gammaproteobacteria bacterium | reverse complement strand
CTGGCAAAGTCATCATGTTTGCCAATATTATGAACCGCGATAAAACGCCGTATGAGTCAGATTTTAGAAGCCTCCTGAAAATACACACAAAGAGGCTGAAAGAAAAACAGAACATTACAGCCTATGCCTCGGCTGAGATTGAAGGCTTTGTCGTTGATGGCACTGACGCAGAACTTAACTATGAACAAAACGGCGGGTTTCGACTTATTTCAGCAGGCGGCTACTACCATGCACTACCTTTGGATAAGCTAAAGCGTTTCATTGATGCCTCAGCTGAGGCACAACGCGCGATGGGTTTTAAGAATGAGAAAGATCATCCCGAGGTAGCACCCAGCCAGTTTGAACTTAACTTCTCCTACACCGAAGCGCTCCGTGCAGCTGATCAGATGCAGCTTTACAAGCTTGTTTGCCGCCAAGTTGCCAACAATATGGGTATGACTGCAACGTTCCTTCCAAAGCCAGTAGCAAATATAAATGGTAGTGGCATGCATACGAACTTCTCACTCGCAAAAGGAGGAAAAAATATTTTCTACCAGAAAGGTGGCCGCGATGAGCTTTCTCTACTTGCCTGGGATTTTATCTCACGGCTTCTCAACCACGCACCTGAGATTTGCCTTGTCTTCTCATCAAGTGTTAATGCCTACAGACGACTTGACCCACATTTTGAGGCGCCGAATCAAATTAAAGTCTCAGCAATTGATCGGGGAGCCATGATACGAATTCCTGTTGGAAATGAGAAAACCGCACGTATCGAGGTCCGGGCTGTTGCACCAGATGCCAATCCATACCTTGTGCTCTACACAATTATAAGAACTGGGCTTGAGGGAAAGAAATTATCAATCAACAACACTAGAAGACAACGAGTACGATTCTTACCAGGAAATATTAACGACGCGATCCGCATCTACAAGGCGAGTGATTTCATGGGAAAGATCCTCAGTGAGCTGAATAAAGAAAAATATGTCTCCTTTAAGGAAGCCGCTGCAGATAGAAGCCCGAGAGAACTCGGCACACTTGTTAAGGCATCAGAGATTGTTTTTCACCATGAAGTAATTAACCAGGTGTTTTGGAATAGATTTTGACAACCTATGAAACTATAAAACTTCTATTCCTCTAGGAGTAAATCGAATAATTTCTGCATTTAAAATCAGATGACTAGCTTGTGATCGAGCTATATGTCCAATTAAATCACTACTCTGCATAAATAAATAAGTGTCCTCATGATAATATCCAAGATACTCTGTAGTGAATCTCTCCAGATAATCCAGCATTTTTGCATTGTGCTCATCAGTCCAACGTATTCTGCCATTTGAAAGAACCCTATAAGCTACCGCAGAATGTACTGCAAGGTTCGTGTTACCATCAACTGTCATCCAGAGATGAGGTCTGTCTAAATCTTCAACGACCCTTTGAGAAAGATGGTTTAGCGCAGTATCAGTTTCCTCAACGGTAAATGGTGAATATCCTGAAAAAGCTTTCAGTAACGCTGCGTAGTAGGCAGCATCCTGTGGCCAGTGTAGACCACTCTTTTCACTGTAATCTTTTATACGCTTAACATCTTGTTCTAGGACTCTTCTCATGCTGTCTTGAGAAGCATCCCATGCTAGACCTGGAAAAATAACTTTAAACCAAACACCCAGTCGTGCAGCATCAGGACCTCTACTTATTTCCTCAGGAAAAGGTCCTCTTAAGATTCTATCAACAGGACGAAGTTCTAACGGGCTTTGGATTGATTCACTTGGAACAATTTTTTCAACTGGATTTATACCAATTTGTTCTCCTGCCATATTGAGCATTGTAATAAATTAGATACTATAAGTCAACTATATGATTTTTATTATCCTACTGTTAGAATTTTTGTGGTTTACCAACGGAAATGACTAAACGCCTTATTCGCCTCAGCTTGGCGGTGCATGGTTTCTTTCCTCTTGGTTGCCTCTCCCTCATGATTTGCAGCGGCGAGGAGTTCTGCTGCTAATTTATCAGCAAATGTTCTAAACTCTTTATTTGACCTCTTATTTGCCGCTTCAATAAGCCAGCGGATTGCAAGAGCGTTTTTTCGTTCATGACGGACTTCTTGCGGGACCTGGTAGTTGGCGCCACCGATCCGTCGTGCTTTGACTTCAACCTTTGGTGCAACATTGGCAATCGCTTTTTCAAATGTTTCAATCGGGTCACTCCCTTTTTCTTTCATTATGGCAAATGCGCCGTAGACATTGTTTTGCGCAACGGTCTTTTTTCCATCTCGCATCACGCGATTGATGAATTTACCAACCAATACACTATTATGTATTAAATCTGCTGTCGCTTTTCGCTTTGGCGCTTTTTTATGTCGCATATTTTAGGCTGGGGGTGCTGCTGGAGCTGGAGCCGTTGCCGGAGTAGCTGATTTTGGCCCGCCGCCGCCTCCTTTCTTGGTACCGTATTTGCTGCGTGACGTTTTTCTTCCTTCAACACCTTGTAAATCAAATTTTCCGCGAACAATATGGTATTTCACGCCTGGCAAATCTTTCACCCTGCCGCCTCGAACCAGCACAATACCATGTTCTGAAAGAGCATGTCCGACACCTTGAATATACGCGGTAACTTCAACTTTATTGGATAGCTTCACACGAGCAACCTTACGCAAAGCGGAATTTGGTTTTCTTGGCGTCATGGTCTTCACAAGAGTAACTACGCCTCGCTTTTGTGGAGCAAACTCCTCAGAATAGACACGATCTTTTGCATTAAAAAGCCGACGCAATGCTGTCGCGCGCGTCTTTTTGGTCTTTCTCTTTCTCCCATGTCTTGCTAATTGTGATAAGGTAGGCATAAATTTCCTCCTGGATTATATCATAATAAGTAACCTACGTTACCTCAGCGACTTAGGTTACTTATGTAGTAACGCTTGCTACTTGCGCCTCCGATACAGGAGCTGGCTCTACTGCCTCAACTGGTGGTGCTTCTTCGGTTCTTCCGTCAACCGGAATCAACCGACCGATAATGACATTTTCTTTAAGACCGATGAGCTTGTCTTCCCGTCCTTCAAGCGCAGCATCTGTGAGCACTTTAGTCGTCTCCTGGAATGACGCTGCCGAAAGCCATGAATCCGAGAAAAGGGCTGCTTTGGTAATACCCAGGATTACCTGTCGACCCGTTGCAGGTTCTCCGCCTTCTGAGAGGACCTCTGCATTGATTTCTTCAAATCGTGCGCGCGTTATGAAGTCGCCGGGGATGAGAGACGTATCGCCGACCGTCTCGACAATAATTTTGTCTGACATTTTTCGTAAGATTACTTCAAAATGCTTGTCATTGATGGCAATACCTTGCGCCTCGTATACTTTTTGCGTTTCGGTGATGATGTATCGCTGTGCCGCAAGCAGACCACCAATCTTTAAGACTTCCTTTGGATCAAGATACCCTTCTGCAAACGGTGTCCCGGCAATAATCTCTTCATTGTCTTTGACGGTTACGGTTGCAGCGAGCGGAACAAAATACTCCTGGACCTCAATAGGCTTGATGCGGGTATTCTTGACAGAGATTCTATACCCGTCATCTGTCGTCTCGACTTTGACTTTACCGGTTATTTCAGAAAGGGGAGAAAGGTTTTTTGGTGTTCGCATCTCAAATAGCTCCTCAATTCTTGGCAACCCTTGCGTCACGTCTGACATGACAACGCCTCCGAAATGTCGAACACGCATCGTCAGCTGCGTACCGGGTTCTCCGATACTCTGCGCTGCAATCACGCCGACAGGAACTCCGGGCTGAACATTTCTCTTTGTTGAGAAATCCCACCCGTAACAGCTCTTGCACAACCCATATGCAAGCTTGCACGTCGTTGGCGACCTGACGACAACCTCATCAACTTCATTATCAATAAGCCTTTTTACATTCTCCTCTGTTAATTCTGTATTTTGCTTGAGAATTACTTTTTTCGATTTTTTGAGTACTGCATGTACCGCAAGAATCCGCCCCATAATGCGGTCGGCAAACGGCGTTGTCCGCTCCGGCTCATTCGCCGTGATTGTAATGCCCTCAGTCGCACCACAATCCTCAGTCATGATAATAACATCATGCGACACATCCACCAGGCGTCTTGTCAGATACCCTGCATTCGCAGTCTTAAGTGCAGAGTCTGTCAGTCCTTTTCTTGATCCTCGAGCCGATGCAACATATTCAAAAATTGAGAGGCCTTCGCGGAAATTCGACTTGATCGGCAATTCAACGATCTTTCCCAGAGGATCAACGATGAGTCCACGCATCGCCGAAAGCTGCTTGAGCTGTTCTATTCCTGCCCGCGATCCACCGGAATCAATAGATATTTTAATCGGGTTTGTCGGCTGGAGATTACTCCATGTCAGATCGGCAACTGCATCGGTTGTCCTAAGCCATACTTCATTCGACAGTCGCTTTTTCTCCTCAAGTGTGATCAGTCCTCGTTGGTACTCGTTGTCAATGACGACAATTTTTTCTTCCGCTTCATCTATCATGCTGTGCTTTTCAGAAACAATTTTATTATCAAATACCGAAACA
This sequence comes from uncultured Gammaproteobacteria bacterium, assembly GCA_964457405.1. Classification (GTDB taxonomy): domain Bacteria; phylum Patescibacteriota; class Microgenomatia; order Levybacterales; family UBA12049; genus CAYWEP01. The sequence continues at coordinate 5,635 of CAYWEP010000040.1, read as the reverse complement.
CTTATACCTGAAATGGTTGCTCCGTAAAATCCGAGGTTTTTGATTCTATCAATGAGTTCTGCAACGACCTCGTCTGATGCTGCATCACGCATTGTTTTTGTAATAAGCTTTTTAATACCGGATGCAGTCACCGCCTCATTGATAAACGGAAAATCCTTTGGCAGTACTTCGTTGAACATGAGCCGTCCAACCGTTGACTCAACCAGTGCACCTTTTCCGTTTTGCGAAACACGAGCCATGATCGGTTCTCGAAGTTTTATTCTATCAAGGTCATATGCCAAAAGCGCACTCTGTGGAGACTCGAAATACTGCAACTCTTCATGTCTCAAATTTTCATCAAGCGAGGTAAGATAAAAAATACCAAGTGCCATTTCTTTATTCGGAAGCGTGATCGGGCTCCCGTCAGCCGGTTTTAACAAATTATGCATCGGCATCATGAGCTTTACTGCCTCACCCTGTGCTTTTTCAGACAAAGGAATGTGTACTGCCATCTGGTCGCCGTCAAAATCGGCATTATACCCCGTACAGACGCATGGATGCAGTTGGATAGCCGACCCTTCAATAAGGACAGGGTAAAAAGCCTGAATGCCAAGCTTGTGTAGCGTCGGTGCGCGATTAAGGAGTACGGGATGGTTCTTCGTAATCTCCTCAAGAATATCAAACACCTCAGGTGGTCGTTTTTCTATATAGCGTTTTGCTGATTTGATATTGGTTGCGAGGCCTCGAACAATGACCTCACGAAGGACAAATGGCTTAAACATCTCAAGTGCCATTTCTTTGGGTAACCCACATTGTGAGAGCTTCAGCTCAGGTCCAACGACGATAACTGATCGGCCGGAGTAATCAACACGTTTTCCCAAAAGATTCTGCCTGAAGCGCCCTTGCTTGCCTCGAAGCATATCCGATAATGATCGAAGCGGCGAGGAGACAACCTGGCTACCTCGCTGTGTCGCATCAATGAGTGAATCGACCGATTCCTGAAGCATCCTTTTCTCATTACGAAGAATGATCTCGGGCGCACCCAAAGCCATCAAATGCTTGAGGCGGTTATTTCTGTTGATGACCCGTCGATACAAATCATTCAAATCAGAGGTTGCAAATCTCCCGCCGGCAAGCTGCACCATCGGTCGAAGATCAGGCGGAATAACGGGTAAGACGGTAAAAATCATTGATGCGGGAGCGACATTTGCTTTTCGCATTGACTCAATCAAGCGCAAGCGTTTGACAAGCCGGAGATATTTTTGTCCTGAGGTTTTTTCTCCTTCTTTGCGAAGCTTGGCAATGAGCTCTGACAAATCGAGCATATTGACAAGCTCCAGTAGCGCTTCAGACCCTGTCTTTATCGTAAAGAACACCGGGATTTCGTACTCGAGAATCTTAAAATATTCATCCTCTGAAAGAACGCTTGATACTTTGAGGCTTTTTAAAAGCTTCACCAGCGTATCGGCAATCTCATCGATTTTTTTGGTTTCTGTCACATAATTCTCATTCAGTCGTACCACTCGTTGACGCTTTTGCAATTCCAATTCCTCACTGATCAGCTGTTTTTGCTCGCCTTTAACATTTGCTTTTGCCTCCTCTTTTTTCTCCTTCATCTCCTCCTGGATGCCTTTTTCATCTTCTTTCATTTTGTCTTTGAGCACGTCTTTCCGCTTTTGAATATTTTTGTTCAACACGTCAATTGCTTCTTTTTTCTTCTCCTCGTCTACTTTTGTAACGAGAAACGATGCGTAATAAATGACCGACTCAAGGCTTTTTTGCGAAATATCCAAAAGCAGTGACAGTGGCGATGAAGAGCCTTTAAAAAACCACACATGGGCTATAGGGGAAGCAAGAGCGATATGACCGATCCGTTCCCGTCGTACGCGAGAAAGCGTTACTTCAACACCGCATTTATCACAGATTATACCTCGGTATCTAATTCTCTTATACTTTCCGCAATAACATTCCCAGTCTTTTGTCGGCCCGAAAATTCGCTCATCAAATAATCCATCTTTTTCCGGTCGAAGCGTTCGGTAGTTAATCGTTTCAGGCTTCGTCACTTCACCATATGACCACGTCAAAATATCTTCTTTCTTTGCAAGAAGTATACGAAGTGACTTAAAATCAAGAATTGTCGGGTCTTTTAAAGATTTTTTATTGGTGTTTTGTATCAAGCTGTCCCTCCTGTTCTGCTTGGTTGTTCAATCACATCTGTTGCTTCAAGCGATTCCTGAAGATCTTTTACTTCTCCTTTCACTTCTTCAGACTCTTTTTCTGATTTTGCCTCTTCTGCTTCTTTGTATACCGTTGCGCCGACCGGAATGACATTCAGACCGAGGGATTGTAATTCTTTAATTAATACCTTGAATGACTCCGGCACTTTCGGCGTTGGGATATCTGTTCCTTTGACGATTGCTTCAAATGCTTTTGCGCGTCCCACGACATCGTCTGCCTTAATCGTTAACATCTCCTGCAGAATGTGTCGTGCACGATGGGCCTCAAGCGCCCATACCTCCATCTCACCAAGGCGCTGGCCTCCCATTTGCGCTTTACCACCGAGTGGTTGCTGGGTAACAAGCGAATAAGGACCGGTTGACCGAGCATGCGTTTTATCCTCGACCATATGGATAAGCTTCATAATATACTCAATACCAACAACAACAGGATTCTCATACGCTCTTCCAGTCCGACCATCATAGAGCGCTACTTTCCCGTCAACCGGCAGTCCTGCTTGCTTAAGAAGTTCAATAATTCGTTTCTCCGAAATAGTTTCAAACACCGGTACCGCTATTTTCATCCCCATTTTCTTTGCGGCGATCCCCAAATGCGCCTCAAGAAGCTGCCCGAGATTCATACGGGCGAGTACCGAGATAGGGGAGATGATAATATCAACAGGCGTTCCGTCGGCAAGGTAGGGCATATCTGCAACAGGAAGAATCTTTGAGATGATACCTTTATTGCCGTGTCTTCCTGCGAGCTTGTCACCGACAACGACGTGGCGGAATTGAGCAACCTCGACAATAATCTTGCGAAGCGTTCCCGGCTCAAGCTCATCGCCTTTCTTGCGATCAAGAATCTGAACCGAAATAACTGTTCCTCGCTCACCGTGGGGCATGCGAAGTGATGTGTCGCGGACTTCTCGTGCTTGCTCCCCAAAGATGGCGCGGAGCAATCGCTCTTCAGCTGTTAACTCTGTCTCGCCTTTCGGCGCAATTTTCCCAACCAGAATATCACCAGGGCCTACCTCCGAACCAACCGCTATGATACCTTTATCATCAAGGTTTGCCAAATCTTCCTCAGCAACATTGGGGATATCCCGCGTTGTCTCCTCAGGACCTAATTTTGTTTCAACGACTGATGCTTCGTACTTTTCAATATGGATACTTGAAAGAATGTCTTCTTTGACCAGTCTATCTGAGATGACGATCGCGTCCTCATAGCCTAACCCGTCGAGTGACGCATAGGCAATAAGAAGGTTTTGCCCTAGTGCCAGCTCACCCGAATCCGCAGCCGGGCCATCAATCAAAATGTCTCCTTTTTTAACTTTTTGCCCGTCAGTGACGACTGCCCGCTGTGTGTATGACGTCGCTTGTGAAGTACGGCGGAATGAATCAATGGCAAATGCTGCTTTATCGTTTTTTCCTTCCAGAACGACTTGATTGCCATCAACGAAGGTAACGGTACCGTCAAATGGCGCCTTTACCACCCGCTCCATTACATCAGCGATCGTCGCTTCCATTCCCGTACCGACAACCGGGCTATCCGGTTTGACCAAAGGCACTGCCTGACACTGCATGTGTGTTCCCATGAGCGCACGATTTGCTTCATCGTGCGCAACGAACGGAATAAGTGATGCGCTTGTGCCAACAACCTGGCGTGGGATGACATCTATATATGAAACGAGTTCGCGATCTATTTCAATAAAATCTCCCTGATAACGCGCAGGAACCCGTTCATCAAGAATTTCCCCGGAATCTGAGAGATTGATACTTGCATGTGTGATGTAGTGACTTGCTTCATCATCAGCATCCATGTATTCGATCTCATCTGTGAGATACATTTTCGCATGCTTTCCGCTGCCTTGTTTTGCGACTTTCCTGTATGGCGCTTCTAAAAACCCATATTCATTGACCCTGGCATACAGTGCCATATACGTAACAAGGCCGATATTCGGTCCTTCAGGCGACCGGATAGGATCAATTCTGCCATACTGAGAACTATTAATATCCCGGATAGAGAAGGCTGCACGCTCACGCGAAATACCTCCTGCTCCCATGACGGTTAAGCGATTCAAGTTATCAATTTCAGAAAGTGGGTTTGTCTGGTCAAGAATCGTTGAGAGCTGGGATGTCCTGAAAAATTCGTTGATTGATGCCATGATTGGCCGTGCATTAATAAGGTTGGCAACAGTAATCGGCGCATCAGGCTGCATAAGACTCATGCGTTCTTTGACTGATCGCTCAAGACGAAGGACTCCGACACGGAATGCATTTGTCGCGACGAGCTCGCCAACACGCCGAATTCTTCGGTTTGCCAGTGAATCGATATCGTCAACATTTCCAATACCTTGATGAAGAAACATTAAATAACTTATTGTCCCGACAATATCATCAATAGTCAGAACGCGAGCATCATTCGGCTGATAGCCAGGAATTGGCTGCAGCTTTTTATTAGTCTTATAGCGTCCTACTGCACCCAAGTCATACCTTCTGTTATTAAAGAAAAGATTCAGGAAGTTTTCTTTTACTTTATCCAAAACGATCGGTTCACCAGGATGCATTCTTTTGAAGATTTCTATATTTGCTTCTGTTTCGCTTATCGTCTCATCTTTCCCCAATGTATTTTCAATAAAGTTTATCTTCTCCTCTCCCGGCAATTGACTGAATCGATCTTTTATTGACTCTGTTGATGAGATGCCGATTGCTCGAAGGAATGTCGTCACAGGGAACTTACGTCGTCTATCAATTTTTACCGTAATTGTTCCATAACGTGTGGTTGAAAATTCAAGCCATGACCCATGCACCGGTCGTATTTCTGCGGTGTAAAGCGTCTTGCCAGTTGCCTGGTCGACCATTGCGGTAAAAAAAACGCCCGGAGACCGGACGATTTGATTGACAACTGCGCGTTCTATGCCGTTAATAATAAAAGTTCCACGAAGAGTCATTTGGGGGATATCTCCTAAGAAGACCTCCGTCTGGTACTTCTTGTCTGTTCTCTTATTAAGGAGTGTTACTTTGACGTTTAACGGCGCATCAAATGTCAGACCTTTCATGAGTGCGGTATTCGGGTCAATGGTTGGTTTGCCAATGCGGTATTCTTGCAGCGTCAGACTCCAGTTTTTGCCGGTAAAATCATCAATAGGGGAAATTTCTTGGAGGATTTCTCCGATCATCGTATCGAGGAAACGTTTATAGGAATCTTTTTGTACTGCCAGTAAATCAAGTTTCGGCAATGTCGTGTACGATCTTCCCCAACTGTGTCTGCGTGTTTTTTGATTGTCTTTAATCTGAGTTATCTTGCGCATGAGAGAGTCGGTAATTCAGGCAGATCACTCTATACAACAACGAAAAGATACACGGGTTCCCCCATGTATCTCAAAACTGAAATTTAGAGTACATACTTTATAGCATATGAAATATTGACTGTCAATACC
>CAYWEP010000039.1:0-10539 GCA_964457405.1 uncultured Gammaproteobacteria bacterium | reverse complement strand
ACATTTCTCAGCGGGTTTGCGCTCAACTGGTTCATCTCCTCTCGTTTTCCACCCTATGCACTCTTCAAACAGCCTGAAAAGAGTATATTTCAGGACAAGCGTATTCCTGGGGAAACACAAAAGTCAGGCAATGCGATTTTTAAGGCATGTCAGACAACAGGTGATAGGGAAAACTGTTATGCTCGGGAGTTTGGGGCGCTGACCAAAGAAACAAGCTTTGAGCATGCGGTCAGTACGCTTACTGCGTTACAAACAGTTGATGAGGAAGCGAGGGGGTGTCATTTTATCGCGCACAACATCTCGACCGCCGCGACAGAGAAGGATCCGGATCAGTGGCAGTTACTACTCGGTAAATTGTCACCTGATGCGTGCTCTGGCGGATATTTACATGGAGTGCTTGAGGCGCGATATAAGATTGATGATGCGTTTGTCCTTGACGCAAAAACAGTCCCACAGATCTGTGCGTTAACAATAAGAAATAATAAAGACGCGCGGGATGGGAATTGTGCGCACATCATGGGACATTTACTCCTCGTTGAGACGGGCGCTCACATTGATGAAGCAATTAAAATTTGCGCTGCTCTCCCCAAAAAAATGCAGTTTGAGTGCCATAGCGGTGTATTCATGGAGAATGAAACAAGAGAAAACCTCATCGCGCATAAGCTAGCAAAAAAACTCCCGTGGGATGAGGAGACCATTGCCAAGCAAGTTGACATTTGCATGCAATACACAGGCCCTGCCCATGTAGGTTGTTGGCGCGAGTTGTCGCACATGATTGCTTTCGTGTATAAAGATGATCCAGGTACACTGTACCTTCGGTGTCAAGATGGAAAATCCCAAGAAAGTATAGATGAGTGTTATGAGCACGGCCTGAGTATTATTTCTCATACGTCTCATTTCAGGAACGAAACATCGGCTTTGTTTTGCCAACCATATATCGTAGATGATGAAAAATATTGGGGGTGTGTTAACAGGGTCATAGGCTCACTTATTAAAAGTACACCGGAATTTAGCACGCGCGCAATCGGGTATTGTAAAACAATGCCAACCTCAGATCTTTCAAGCTGTTATGAAAGTGTTGGGAAACACTTGGCAAAATACCTTCCCAAAGATGGAAGAGCGCGATATTGTGCCAATGTGCCAGGCGACTACAAAGAGCTTTGTGTGGGAGGCTAATACTAGCGAACAAGTAGTAATCCTCTTACCCTCAGGGAGTCATCACACGCGTAATCATAAATCCCTTTCCCTTTTCCAAGATCAGCAGTTATAGTTTTCTCTCCATTTGCCGGAATAGTATATGTGTGTGCAACATTTACCACAAATGTGTGCTCTTTGTTATCACTATTTTTAAGAATCAACAACTTGCCACTTTCAATACTTATAACCGGAAGAGAGGAGGTGCAGCCTTCTCCAAAGACTAAGATATTTGTCTCTTGCGCCATTGACATAATAAGCTCGCGGTATTTCTTTTTATCTGCTTCCGACGCATTTCTTGCAGGAGGCGGGGGAAGCAGAGATTGTGGCGGAGTTGGCACATTCTTGTCCGTTGTTTCCGCTGCGATTGTTGTGCTTTTTGCTTTGATTGTCTGGTAGTTTCTCACAATCCCAAAGGAAAGAAATCCGGCAAGAAAGAGTAATATAATAATTGCCAGATGTATTTTCTTAATCTTCATAGAGCACATATATAATAGCAAAAATCATCTATACTATGCTTATGTCCTTTAAGCTGCCGAAACGACTTCCAACCGTTCTGACAGTTTTTCTTTCCGCACTCGTTCTTGTTTTGACAATTATTTATCTCTATTCATTCCAGCTCGTAAAATCCTCTCAGAAAGAAAAACCACTTGGGATTTCATCTGAGGTCGAGCGGTTCTATGCAGCGTGTGGAAGATATTCTCGTAAAGAGCAGTGCTATGCAGATGGTTTTTATACGCTGTCCCAAAAAACAGATCTGACATTTGCGAAAAAGGTCTTAGTCGCTTTGCAGAAAAAAGATCCCAGGGGCGCACGGGGTTGTCACCTCATATCGCACAAAATAGCCTATGCGCAAATGGAGAAGGATCCGAGCAAATGGAAGGATCTACTGTCTCAACAAGATCCCAACTTCTGCACTGGCGGATTTATGCACGGCATTTTGGAAAAACATATGCAGGTTGACCAGAAATTTGCCCTAACCGCAGATCAATTTCCAGTTATTTGTAGCATCGTTAAAGAGCAGGGGGTGCTTAGCTGCAACCATATTCTGGGACATTTACTGTTGGTTGAAACAGGTGGGGATATTGATTACGCGCTTTCGGTCTGTAAAAACGTTGTGGACAACGCTGCGAGATATGAATGCATGAGCGGCGTTTTTATGGAAAATCTAACGAGGCTAAACTTAATTGATCACAAGTTGGCTAAACCATTGCCGTGGAATGTAGAAAATACCAAAAAAATTGAGGCTCTTTGCTTACAGCATAGCGGAGAACAAGCAGAAGCGTGTTGGAAAGAAATATCATATATGTATATATCAATGAGCAATGAGGATCCGGCGGGATTGTATGAGAAATGCTACGGTCTTTCTCAGAAGAATTTTCGCGAGGCGTGCTACATCTATGGCGCTGGCAATATGGTTGTTTTCAGCGATTTCAAGGCATCTGATCTGCCGCGCGTCTGTGAACCATTTATTGAAAAAGATTGGGGGATGTATGACAAATGCTTAGGACAAATTACAGGCTCCATGATGGCGTCATCGCCTGAATTTCGAGATAATGTTATTTCCGTATGCGCATCAGCAGCCCGTGGCTCAAATAGCTACTGTTTTCGTCAGATTGCTTACCGGCTCAAGCGGGCTAACCTCCCAGATAAGCAAAAGAGGGATTATTGTCAGAACGCACCAGTAGACTATAAAGAGGATTGTATCAATGGCTAATCGCACATTTTTTTGGAGATTTTGGTAATGACGTTTGTGAGATCTTCATTGTATATCGGGATATAGGAATCATCAGGCGTTGATGCAGCGGCTTTCATGATTTCCTGATGCTTTTTGTTTTGTGCTGCATCAAGCGTATCAGGAATAGCAACAGTATAGACAGTATACCCGTCATTTTTTAAAGCAGTTGCAATATCTGTCGGGTCTTGGGACGCGTCATACTGATGGTTTTTCCCCAATCTTTTGTTATTCTCCGCAGTTTCGGGGATACCGTCTGAAATGAGAATAACAGACATTTCATGCTCTGGATACTGCTGCCGCCTGATGTTGAGTTGCTGTCTGGCAAAACTGAGCGCATCGCGCGTTCTTGTCTCAGATCGCGGCGTCAATTGCGCGACTGCTTCTGCAAATTCCTCTTTTGTATCCTCGTACGGAGCAAGCGATACGGCTTCGACAATAGAATCGTTATAGACATAGAGATTGATGAGTCCGTCGCTTGGCATATCAGATGCAAATTCGCTGAGCGCAGTTTTTACCGCATCCATCCGCTTATTTTGCTTCATGGATCCTGAGGTATCAACGATAAAACTCGCGCCGATTTTCTTTGGGCATTTTATCTTTGCAACTCTCAACTGTATTGCCGGTTTTTTGTTTTTACCCTTTTTATCAACGTTACCGATTTCAAACTGCAAACGCTCAAGCGGATTTATAGGGAATGACGGGAAAATGCCGTTTGATAGGATGATTGACCCAACAACGATAATGCCGAAGATGAGGAGGACGTAATAGGAGATTTTGCCACGCATAGATGTATCTTATCAGAAATTGACACAACGAGTCTCCCAATGACATACTATACATACTATGGAAGATACTGCGTCTAAGCTACAAGATTTGGAAGAGAACAATCAAAAGGCAAAGGCCCCTCCTCGGAAAGCTGTTGTCATTTTGGGTCTTCTCTTTGTCGTTCTTGTCATTGTTATCGCAATCATAGGACGCGGAGCACCACAACGACCAGAGCCAACACCCCCTGTAGAGAGTCCAGATACAAAGATTGGAGAGCTTGCAGAAACATACGAGTCAGCACTTTTTACATTTCAGTATCCTGACGGCTGGCGCACGCAACTATATACGCTCAGAGGCGGCGGGGACGGAGTATCGATAACACCAGGTAGCACTCAGGAAGCATTTCCTCGCTTTCATATCGAAGCTGGTCCGATTCAAGAAGGTGATTCATTGCAAGAGAGGGTAGATAGGTTAAGTACGAACCTTGATGTAGAACGTTCAGAAACGACCGTTCTCGGTCACTCGGCCATAAAATTGACTGGCATTTTGCCTATTCAGCCCAATGGGACAACAGTAAAGAAACCCGTACTCAAATCCTATATTTTCTTTGAAAATGCCGGCTATCTCTATATTATTACGTATGCGTATTATGAGGGTGATAAAGAAGCGGAGAAAGAGCAGTTCTTCCAAAACATCCTCGACTCGGTGACGCTGCTGGAAGGAGCACTATAGACGGGAATCCATCTTCCACCTTCTATTTTCTAAACCCATCTTCTATACTCTATCATCTATCGTCAAACTCTAATCGTCCAGGATTCCGCCCCACTCTACAGCAGTAAAGCCTATACGCTTTGGAGGTTCGTTAGGTAATATAAGAGGGGCAATAGGATAAGGATGCTCTAGCGGTTTATAGTACATAATAAATTGTATAAACGTATCTGGCGTAGGGCTGATAGTTACTTTGTCAATTTTTTCTTTATCCTCTGGAGAAAAAACAGAAATCATCATATAAGGACTGTCTGATTTTGATAGGCGATCAGTCCAGAAGCTGACAAAGTCTGCTAATTCGTGTTTAATCAAACCAAGACGGAACCCAATCTTCTCCAACTCCGCTTGAATTTGCTCTTTTTCAACAATGATTCCGTTTTTTGGAATATCAATAGGGGTAATAGCTGCCTCATAAAAAAGCTCTTTATATGTTTTTCCTTTATATATCAATTGTCCATCCGGATAAGCAAGAACATTTTTCCAGCCACCCACTGGATACAGTGGATCACTCACTACAACTTCTCCCGGAACCGTCAAGACAACATCAACAAGCGTTGGCTTGGTCGGGTAGAGGTAAATAATCGGTTTTGCGTCGCACCATACGGGATAATCATCTGCGATCTCCTCGCCATTGTAATTTGCACTACATCGCTGACCAGGTTTGGGGTTTTTATTATCACACGAGTAAACTCCTGGGCAGCATTCAGATACATTTCGTGCAGCGCCGTCCATAACACAACACCGACCAGACTCATCTTCTCCTAATTCTAAAATCGGACTGCTTGAAATGCCGCAAGAGTTACCACGCGGTCTATCAGGCGGTTCTGCAGGCGGTTGTGTAATAACGACTCCATTTTCATCCGGTTGTCGTGTTGGTCGTCTTGGCCTTGTTGTATCCTCTCCAGGCCGATCTCTGGGTTCATTTGGTTCTCTACTTTCAGGTGCGGGAGTTGGCGTATTTGAGACGAATGGGATATCCTTAAGCTGCAGGGCGTTTTTTTTGCCTTTGGCAATTTTCTTCTTATTCAGGCTGTAGGTTGTATCTTTATCAGGGTCAAGCGGGTCTTGGATGAGGAACTTTGAGGGAATGCCGTTGACGAGAAAGTAGCTGCCACCAATGATCGTTGCCATAATGAGGATGACAAAAAATGTTCCGACGTCTCCTCGTTGCTGCTGAAAAAGCGTTTTTCCGGCAACAACAATGCGAAGCTTGCGTTTGAAAACTTTAGGCAGCATAGGTATTTTTATCCTAACAAGTTGCAATCTAAATTGCAATTCGATATAATATACCAAGATCACGCACATCTGACATTTGTCCTTGCTTTCTACAACAGTCAGATGGTGGTATAAAGGACAAGTATGAGAACAGTTACACTTGAAGAACTGCTTGAGGCAGGATGCCATTTTGGCCACCAGGTCACAAGACAAAACCCCAAAGCACGAGATTATATCTTTGAAGCGCGAGACGGCATCAATATCATTAACCTTGAGAAGACCAAAGAAGGCTTGGATGAGGCTGTCGCTTTTGTCAAAGCTTTGGCCTCCAAAGAAGGCACTAGTTTAGTAGTGCTAGGCGCCAAGCGCCAGGCAGCAGATATTGTCAAAGAAGAAGTGGGGAGAGTCCACAAAGAAAATATTGATGGTCTTTTTTATGTCACCAACCGCTGGATCGGCGGTATTTTGACTAACTTTCCTGAGATTACCAAGAACTTCAAACGCTTCAAATACTTATCAGATCGGTTACAAGATCCGGAAGAAAGAGCTAAATATACGAAAAAAGAAGTTTCGTTATGGGAAAGAGAAAGGCAAAAGCTAGAACAATTCTATAGCGGAATCGCGGATATGCAGAAAATCCCAGATGCCCTTTTCATTATAGATACACATCTTGAGCATTTGGCGGTTCGTGAAGCGATGGCAACAGGCGTGAAGACAGTTGGCATTACCGATACCAATGCGGATCCGACAATTATTGATTACCCAATCCCAGCAAATGATGATGCTGTTGGATCAATTAAACTCATCACATCAGTTATCATTGATGCATGGATTGAAGGACGAAAGGCGGCTGCAAAGAGCAAAGAGCAGAGCTCCGAGGGGCAAGCAAAAGAGGTTAAAGAGAAGAAACCGAGAAAAACTACTACAAGAAAGGCAGTGAGTACAGCGAAGGAGAAGATAGAGGAGACGAAAGAAACGCCGGAGAAAGTATCAGTTGAGTAAATCCGAAGCACGAAATGAGAAGTGAGAAATGTGAAGCTAGAGATTGATGTGAGAAGTGAGATAAATTTCCCACCTCACACCTCTTTATCCAGCATCCCACATCCAAATTCTCACATCATAAATTATGAGTAATGTAAACATCGATCAACTAAAAAAACTCCGCAACGAAACCTCAGCATCGATTGCAGATTGCAGAGAAGCGTTTGAAGATTCAGGTGGCGATTACAAAAAAGCGCTGGAGTGGATAAAGAAAAATGCGTTATCCATTGCAGAGAAAAAAGCAGATCGGGCAACAGAACAGGGCATTATTGCATCATACATTCATCAAAACGGGAGAGTTGGCGTTCTCGTTGAGCTTTTGTGCGAAACCGATTTCGTCGCCCGAACCGATGAATTTGCCAAGCTCGCGCGCGAACTGGCAATGCAAGTCGCAGCAATGAACCCGCCTGATGTCGAAACACTGCTAAAACAAGAATACATTCGGGACGCCTCGCAAACTGTCCAAGATCTCATTAAAGGAGTCATTGGCAAACTCGGCGAAAACATTACTGTCAAACGCTTTCAGCGCTTCGCAATAGGCGAATAATCGAATTTTTGTTACAATACATTCATGGATCAACAAGTTCTCAATGAACTACATCAGAAAATTCAGAAAGTCCTTGATGTTTTAAAAACCGATATCAGCACTATCCGTACGGGTAAAGCGTCACCCGCGTTGGTTGAAAATGTTGTCCTGCGAGCATACGGCGGATCAGTGCAGCTTAAAGTTATGGAACTTGCTACAATCGGTGCATCTGATCCGCACACGCTCGTCATAACACCATTTGATCATACGGTCATTCAGGAAATTGAGAAAGGCATTCGGGAGGCAAATATCGGTCTTAGTCCTGTTGTTGACGGGCAGATCATTCGCATTTCCATCCCGCCTTTGTCTGAGGAGAGACGACAAGAGCTTATAAAGTCTATGCGTCACAAGCTCGAGAATGGTCGGATCATGGTCCGTCAAGTGCGACACGAAGAAATGTCTGTTATTAAAAAAGCACATGATGATAAAACTATCTCAGACGATGACATGCATAGGATGGAAAAAGAAGTACAGAAAATCGTTGATGAGACCATGCAGACAATTGATGGGATGGGAGAGCAGAAAGAAAAGGAACTCCTACAGATTTAAACCTCTTTATTAAATTTTCAATTTGAAATTCGAAATTTTCATTGAATGTTTAAAAATTTAAATTTAAAATATTTAGATTTCATTGAAAATTGTCCATTCGGCAAGCTCAGGATCCTGAGTATATCGAAGGAAAAACTGAAAATTTTAAATTGAGTAAATGATGTTATAATAGAAAACCTAACATGACAATATTAATATTTCTCGTCATCCTCAGTGTTTTGGTATTGATTCACGAGCTCGGTCATTTTTTGATCGCAAGAAGATTAAACATCAAAGTAGAAGAATTTGGTTTTGGTTTTCCTGTGACGCCGGCGCTGTTTTCTCTAAAACGGGGTGAAACAAAATACTCGTTTTACCCGGTCCTTATTGGCGGATTTGTGAAGCTTTATGGCGAAGATGAGGCAGGAGGGGGACGGATCTCCACGAAAAACCATGTGGCAGTTGCCGGTAATCTCAAACGCGCATTTTTCGCACGGCCCGTTGGAGATCGCGCAGCAGTCGTTGTCGCCGGCGTAGTCATGAATGCGCTTTTGGCAGCACTTATTTACTATGTCATGTTAGGATGGACCAATTACAAAACCGATTTGCCGCTTATCACCGACCACAAATTTTTCTTAGTCAATCAAACAAATTACAACACGACACGACCCGATCTTGTTGTCGGGTTGGTAGTGCCTGATTCACCTGCAGATAGATCGGGGATTAAAAAGCCATCAAAGATTGTATCGGTAAACGGGGAAGCGGTTAAAGACAATAAATCCTTTAGCGAATTAGTAAATAAAAACAAAGGGAAAGAGCTGACGATTACCCTTAAGAGTCTTCGTACAGATCAAGCATACACGGTGCAGGTGACGCCCCGTGTAAATCCTCCAAAAGGAGAGGGCCCACTCGGCGTTGCGTTTATCCCAGTCACAATCCTTTCTTACCAGACGCCGGTACAACGGGCGCTTTCAGGTTTTATCCATCCTTTTAACCTTATGTCCTACAATGTAGACGTTCTTTCAGATCTTATTGCCGTATCTTTCAAAGAAAAAACGGTTGAGCCTGTCGGAAGTGCTGTTTCAGGGCCAATTGGGATTTTTGTCGTTTTCAATGACATCGGGAAACTCCATGATCTACAGGAGCGACTCCTTGAGTGGCTTAATTTGGCTGGGCTTCTCTCAGTAGCACTGGCGTTTTTCAATATTTTGCCTATTCCCGCGCTTGATGGCGGTCGGCTGCTCTTTATTTTGATTGAAGCTATCTCTCGCAAAAAAGTGAATCAACGAGTCGAAGTGATTGCGCACACAGTGGGGATGATTCTCTTGCTTGGGCTGCTATTCCTTGTAACCATTAAAGAGTTCTCCCAATTTATTATTCCACTTCTGCCGAAGTAAGAGTATCAAAAGTATCAGAAGCTTTCTAGGGCAGTTTTTGTCTCCACTTTTATTTCTGTTGACATACTACGTCAACTTTGCCAGACTGAGTATATGCCTGATCAGAAAATAACAGAATACATAACAGAACAGCGCGAACGGAAAATTCCGGATCCTGTTATTATCCAGACGCTATTGCAGGCAGGGTACAAACAGCTTGACATTGATGAAGGCTTTACGCTTCTCTCCATGACGCAATCAACAGAAATTCCTGTTGCCCCTGCTACAATACCTCTCACAAATACGATACCTCCTCCTAGCATAACGACTCTTCCGCAGCAAGAAAACCCCAAACCGAGATTTGCATTCCACATGCCTCCAAGGTGGGTGATGGTTGGTATTGCAGCATTTTTGACAATCGTTTTGGGTATAGGTATTGTTCTGTTCATATCATCATCACAACCTCCAGAGGAAGAAGAGATTGTGCAGGAAGAGGAGGATGGAGAAGAAGAGACAATTGATGAGCAAACAGAAGAAATTACCGCTGAACCAACGGAAGCAGAAGATCTAGAGCAGACAGTCTCATTACAAACGCCAGAGGCGAGAGACGCAAAACGCAGAAACGACATCGCTTTGCTTCGTGAAGCTTTGGAAAAGTATTTTGCAGATAAAAAAGTCTATCCAAAGTCGCTCAATGAGCTATATTCAGGGTACCTCAGTGATCTAGCCATTGATCCTGGCACATTTCAGCCTTACGATTATTTCTTGCGCGAGGATCCAACACAGTATACGCTTTGCGTCCAGATGGAAGGAAAAACCCGACAATGCGCAAACAAAGAATATGACCCGACCACGTTCTAATCCATCTCATGTTTGATGCGCTACATAAGATTCTTGCAGAAAAAAATATCCGCTCACATACAAATGAAGGAATTCTTGTCTGTAACGTTGATAATACATACAGTGGTTTGAAACTGGTGGAAGATATTCTCTATACGCTTGTTGATAAAACAACCGTACTATACCTCTCAGGAGGGAGGACGCCTAGGGATCTCTATGAATCTTTCTCAACTGAGATGAGGCTACACCCGGGGGGTGTAGGCATGGTTGATGAGCGGTTTGGAGAAAAGCTGCATGAGAAGAGTAATGAAAAAATGCTCAAAGATACAGGGCTTCTTCGCTACCTTGACTATAACGACATTCCGTTTTATCCAGTGTTAGAGTTTACCAATCGTCATTCTGGTAAGCGAGGAACGAGCGCATCCAGAATCTCCAACGATGAGCGATCCTGGACACCTGCCCGCTATGCAAAGCAAAGCGTTGCAGGC
>CAYWEP010000038.1:0-10956 GCA_964457405.1 uncultured Gammaproteobacteria bacterium | reverse complement strand
ATGCAACATGGTATTTACATGTATCAAAAAAAATGCTATTAAATGGGACAGTGAAGAATCCGAAGATGATACCGACGAAATTAACATTAGATGAGATAATAAAGGTACTCGAAACTATATAAATTTTCAATTTACAATTTAAAATTTTCATTGAATGTTTAAAAATTTAAAATATTTAAAACATTGAGATTTGATTGAAAATTGAGAATTAAAAATTTCAAATTATGGATGATTGTATTTTCTGTAAAATCGCCAACAAGCAGATCCTAAAAGAATTCATCTACGGGGATGAGGATGTTATGGTTTTTTCGGATATTAAGCCGATAAAGCCGGTGCATCTTCTTATTATGCCCAAAAAGCACGTTCCTGATTTTCTTGATGCTGATCCTGTTCTCTTTGAAAGACTGGCTCGCGTTATCCAACAGATGATACGCCGTGAAGGATTGCAAGACAAAGGCTATCGCCTCATTGTCAATGGCGGCGGAGCGCAGATTGTCAATCATCTCCACATCCACCTCACAGGACCCTTTGGAAAAGCCGTGCAGATGTAGGAGGCGATTCAATTACTTTCGGCCATTTGCTTCATCTGCTTCTTTGATGCTCTTTCGATATTCCCTGTAGAGATCTATTGCCAAGTGCTTTAATGCCTCAAGTTCTTCAGGAAGAAATGCCGTCTTTCGTTTCATACCAAAGTATTCTCTTGTATACTCAATCAGCGCCACTCCGACTTCATCGTAGGTATAAAATCGATCTTTTTTCCCTGCACTCTTTAGGCCTAATGCATCTATGATTTTATTGACTATTACGACATCCAATCTTAAGCCGTTAGATATATGCATAGAAGTTGCAGGAAATACTCTCACATTTTTCAATGCGGTTTGTAAATCCCTTTTTAACTTCTCTTCTATATTTGGATCGCGTTTGAGTAATTTTTCCCGTCCTCTGACGATCATTTTATCGTTGTCAGATTTATCTGTTAATGCATTTGATTCAGGCACATCTCGTACTTCTATTGGTGCGCTAAGCGCAGCTATCCTTGCTAAGGTATCAGGATCAGACATATAGTCATAGGTTGTTGGATCTACATATACGGTAGCTGTTCCCGGTTTGGGAGAAGCTTCTGAAGTTATGTCAGGAAATTGTGGCACATTTGCAGGCTGAAAATCAACAACTGTCTCAGCTTCGATAGGCTGCTGTTGCCGCACTCGTTGCCGCTCTGCCTCTTCTCGCGCCCGTATATTCCGTATCATTTCCGCTGGCGCATGCCATTCCCAGACTATTTTGGGTTGTTGATACCTTCGGTCTGTAACAAGTTTTTTCGTAGGTTCAGCGAGTAGAAACGAGAGTAAGTGTCCTCCCATCGTTGATTCATCCATCAAATGCAGTGTTATTATAAGATTATCAACGTGTTCGTTGGGGTGAGAATAGTCTGACGATGTGTATTTTTCATAAATCGCTCGCAGCCAAACAACAGCTTCATGTCGTTTTGCTTTCATTTCAGCAGGTGTCAGAGGTTGATCATTTTCATTTCTGATCCTAACCCCGGCTTCCATCGCTTCAAATAACTTGCCTATCTCACCAGTCAGTGAGAATTCCATCGCACTATTTCCGGTAAGTTGAATAAATGTGCCTACTCGGCTTTGCATGAGTGAGGCAACCAGCGCTGCTTTTTCTCGTTCAACATCCGCTTCCGTTTTTACTTCCAAGCGCAAGGGAGGTATCTCAATTACTGGTTGTGCTTGAGGAAGAACTGGAATTTCAACTAGTGTAGGCTCATCATCAATAGTTCCTAGTTCATTCACGTCAGGTAACGGCAGGGATGATATCATCTGCTCTCCTTTTGGAATGAATATTATATCGGCGTTTACTTCATATACTGTTTCACCCGACTCAGTTTTAATGGTGTTGATAAGTGGGTAGTTAATCAAATCTTCAGGCAATCTACGAATTATTGCTCTTCTAAAGTGTTTTATATGTTCTCCTGCATTTTTTGCTGTTGAGAACCCTTCTCCTGCTTTCAGTACTTCCTCCCTCGTAAGTATACTGCTTGATTTTCTAACATACGTCATAAGGATATTCCAGCTGAGATTTCCGGCAAGTATTACAGGTGGGTTATCGTTAAATTGAATAGTATGAAATTTTTCATCTACTGTAATGACCGGCCGCTTTTGTTCTTGCTCACGTTGCTCAACAGGTACTTCAACGCGTGGAGCGATTTGTTCTACCTGCTGTTCTTCGTCGGCGTAAGAAATTCTGGCTTTGAGTCTATATCCTAGGGTTTTTTTACCCTCGTCATCTTTAACAGTTTCCAGAAGTTCGGGGTGACTTGGATTGTTTTCGATGACAGCCCGAAGATTGCTGACTATTGTAGCTGCTGGAATACCAGCAGATCCTGCGTCGATAGCACTCTGTTTTATAACAAGGGGAGAAAGGATTTGATTTGGGTGATCTGCAAGATACGAGGCAACAGCCCAGTTGATTGCCCCTCGGAACGTCGCATATCCACCGTCAGAAAATTCCCACTGCCGTTTTTCATGGTCAATTGTGATGGTAGTTAGCGCCTGTTCTGCTTCTTGTCGAGCAAGTTCTGCGTCGACCTCTGTAAGTTGCTGCCTAGCATGTATTTCTCTGTCTCGTACTTGTTCTTTCAGCAAGCCGTATTTCAGATCAAGCGCAATCGGTCCTGTCCCAAGCGTGCCCGAAACGAGACGATCAAGACGCTCAATGCGTGCCGCTTGATTTGCAGCAGTATCAACTAGCCGTTCTCGTCTTTCAAGTAGTGATGGTGATTCTATTTCGAATTTCATAAACTAGTACAATCATGAATATATTGGAAGGTATCATGATTTTCTTCTGCTATAAATAACACCGCCTTGTCGGGTTTGCCGATATTCGATAAACCTTCGAAGCATCTCATCTGCATACGTTCTATATTCTTCACTTGAAGCATTTGGTTTGAGTCGGCTGCTTAGCTCATCAGTAATTGTTTCGATAAAGTAGAGATCAAGGACTTCCTTGCCCTTTCTTAGTGCGTATTGGTATGGGGCATAGTCTGTGTTGATACGCAAGACCTCGCGATCATTTTCAACAATGACATCTGAGCGTTGTCTACCATTGCCAAGGGAGCTTGGGATCCAATCATCAAACGGACCCCAGCGTTTCACTTTGTCTTTACCGACTAACGCCTCAATTGCAGGTGGTGTTCTTCCTTCTGGTGAGGCATGGGTACCTTCAGGTTCAGGACGCGGTTTGCCTGGCTTCGTCGGTGGCAGTCTCCCAGATGCAGTTCCAGCTAAATCACTGTTGGTTAAAAATCTCGTATTCCTAAGAAAGTCTTGGAATTCAGTTTTTAATCGTCTAGCAAGGTTGAGTTCCTCATTGCTTGGAAGATGGCCTTCTTCTACCTGAAGTTTTTCTAGTTTTTCCAGCCAACGATCTCTCAACAATTTTTCTATTGCCACAAAAGCAGCTTTCCATTCTCTGCTGTCATGGTCAAAATCTACTTTATTTGTTGTAATAGGTACGAAAGGCATTTCCGCTTCACCAATAAGACGTCTACTACCTGGGATGTGGCTCGGAATACCAAAGAACTTTCCTTTGGCAATAAGACGCCCATTTGCATAGCAACGAATACCTGGCTCCAAATCATTCTGTCCTGTTTCTTTTATGCCAACTGTTAAAATGGTGAGATTTTCTTGCGTATCGTCAACATCATATGCTTTTGGGGCGAGTTCTGGATCGTCGGTAACATATCGAATCTCCATAGGTTTCACGTCAGCGCCATTCAGTATAATTCGTACTTTCGGATGCTCACCGTGTTCGCTTATGAGGAGTGGCCGATATACCTCACCGAGCCGCTGATACAATGTTCGCTCATCGATTTTCCGTTGTAATTTGCCAATTGTTATATTAAAAAGTCCTTCATCAGGGTCTTTATCTATAATGCGATTGACATCAACAATACTCGGTTGAAAAACTTTGAGTTCACCAGGTTTTCGATCGGTCCAATCTCCGTCTACAACTCGTAATCCTTTATTTGATCCTGGCGTAGCACAGACAACTTCCATACTATTTCCAAGGTATCCCATAGCAGCTTTTCCACCAACGCCATATCGGCCGATTTTCCCAGCCTGGCCACGCTTGGCTGATTCACCCCAGGTAAAGAATCTCGTTAGCCCATCGTAATCTAATCCATTGCCTCCGACACTGCCAACAAATAGTCTGTTTCCTTTGGTTCCAAGGTTAATACGAAGCTGTTTTCCTTCAATCCGTTCATCAACCGCGTTATCGATAAGCTCCATAAAGGCACTAATCGCATCAGCATAGTTATGCCTTACGGCATCGATCATGCGAGCCGGATCGATTCGTTCTTCAATTCGAGGTAGTGTGCGTTTTGGCTCTTTATCATTCATTCTTTTCTCTCCCTGTCATAAAAGATAAAACCTTCCTTTATCTTTCGCATGATTTTATTTAAAAATTGTCTGCTCGTTTGCGTTTGTAGATCGACCATAATCCCGCCAATTTTTTGGTTATCATGCTCATCTATGATTTCTTGCCAGAGTGCTCGAATTGCATGTTCTTTTGGAAGCTGCTCTATCATCCTCACCACAGAATCTGTCCCATGAATTCTCTCCCAAAGCATAAGATCATCTTTTGTCCAATATTTAAGAAGCCTGGGGCTCTGTGACTGTTTTTCATCCATTTTTCTGTAACCCGATTCAAAAAGCTCGAACAATTTAGCAGATGTATAGCGGAGCGGGTCGCGTACACGAGCTCTCTGCTCAGATTGTAGTCCTTTTGCGACTTCTTCTTCTATGCCATTCGGCCAAATATGGTCTCTTTTCAAAGCGTTTACGACTGCCCGAACAACAAGTTTTTCCTCCTCTGTGAGCATTTCATCAGGGCCTGGCTCATACTCAACCCGCTCTCTTCTTCTTACGGAAGTTGCCGCAACGGGAGCAGGAGAGACACCAGCTTCTGCGGGCTCGGGTATTGCCATCGCTGGTTTTTTAGCAGGTTCAGCTTTTTGTGCTTGCGGTTTCCCCTGCCTGATTTTATCAGCGCCTAAATTGTCAGCGATCGCTTCAAAAGTTTTTCGATCCTCAATGTATTTCGGTATGGCATCAAGACGGTATCCACCACTCTCTGTACGAGTGATAATATCTGCTAATGCTTTGTCAAAGTATTTGAATCTAATCCGAATATCATCAATCGTATCACCGACAGGGTACCGACTCGTGATATGCAAATCCGCAGCGAGGCGTTTGAGAGCATCAAATTCAGCACCAGTATCGCTACGATTAATCAACTCCTTAACAAACCCCCATTGATTATCTTTATTGAATTGTACTCGTAGTGCGCCTGCTTCGTATTTTAGGATTACTGTTTGTGAATTCGTATGGATATACAGTATACGAGGCTCTTTTTTTACTTCCTCAGGTTTTGCTGTTTCGACGCTTTTTGCTTTTTCCCCTGGAAGCGCTACAAATTTTTCACCAGACACCGGTTCGAATCGCCTAACTCTCGATCTCATGGGAGGCAGAGGAGCTGCTGTTTCTTTTCGCGCTGGTTCCTCCTCGAGAGGTTCACCCCGAGAGGTCACCTCGAGAGGTTTTGCTTCTCGTTGTCGCAGTAATTCCTGTCCTTGTCTTATGATAGGATCAGTTTCGCCTTGGGCCATAAGAGCTCTCAGCTCAGCTTTTCTTCGAGAGAGGCCTCTTTCCACAATCCCTTTATTCTCACCTTCGAAAATATCACCACGATCAAGAAGTCGGCCAACCTGGGTTACTTCCCACTGCCCAACACGAACTGAGTATTGGTGATCTTCAAAAGCGGCAATCGTCCCTTCTTCAATTTGCTGATCAAGGTTTGGGAGCTGTGCTTGATGCATTGCAATATTATCCTTAAGATTTGTGCGCAGTCTATCAATCCGAGCCAACAACTTAGTACGCTCGTCAATGACTGTTGCTTTATCAGCTCTTTTTATCTGTAGTCGTTGTAGTGGAGCTATTTTTTCACCCATATGCAAATCAATTTATTTCTTCGCTTATAACAGCCCGTAGTTTAGCAAATTGTTCCTAATAAGTCAAACAGTAGCTTCAGCCTGGTTTTTATTTCATAACCTATAAAAAACCAAAATATTTTTTATTCAAGCTCAACCACAACTTACTGTTACATAGGCAAAAGGCCTCTTTTCAGAGAGAGCATTTTTATCTCACCGTTTATCTCACTTGAATCCGATGCAATGTGTATCCCAATACGCCACAAATGGAAGTCATTTAACGATTTTACCCGCATTCTAAAAGTAGGAATTGATGGCAGAGAGGGAGCATCGGCATACGAGCCAAAACGAGCATTAAGCTCAGACATTGGCGTTTGTCCAGACAGTGTTTCAAGTATATTTACACCAACACCAATTACCTCAATACTCTTTCCTTCAAATTCAACTCGCGCTTTTTTTGTTTTACCTGTAGATATATCTGTAATGCTAAGCTCAAGTGGGTCTTCAGGAAGGATTTCAGGTGCAGTTTCTTTGAGCTTTGTCGGAGGTTTAATAAGCCAACCTGGGTGTATTCTTACAGGCTTTTTTTCTGATCCACTGCTCATAGCATACTTGGCAGCACGAGACAGCTTAGCAAACAGGAATACACCTGTCAATTGAGGCGAATTAATCTAATTCAAGCTCAGCCACAACTTACTGTTTACACGAGAGAGGATTTGGAGTAAAATAGGAACTTACCAATCGGTAAATTGGCAGTTTGGTAGAGGCGAAGCCCGCCTAAGCTTCCTTTGTAGCTTTTTCCCGCGGAGCTGGATCCTGCTTCGCAGGACAGTTCTATTCGAACACGCTACAAAGAGCGCTTTAGCGGCGGGTTCAAGAAGCTCTAAAAACTCGCAAAGCTCGTTAAGAGCTTCTAGAAGGGGGTGTTTGTATTTTTATGGTATACGTTCGAAGAATGCCTGGCGATTCTGATGATGCAATCATCCGAAAATTTGTCAGAAAAGTTATTGATGCAGGAATTATCAATGAAGCCAAACGCAGACAATTCTATCTGAAGCCCTCGCTTGCGAAAAAACTCAAGCAAGAGGAAGCAAGACGGAATAGGAAGAGGATAGTTTAACCCGATGCATAACGACGTGAAGGTTCTCATCTATGTTGAAAGTCGCTATAAAGCCGACAGAAAACGAATCAAACGTGTTATACAGGATGTTCTCTCTGAAGTTGGTGTCAAAAGCGCGGTTGAGATATCAGTCGCTATTGTCGGCGATAGAAAAATGCGCTCTCTTAACAACAAATATAGAGGCAAAGACGCAACAACCAACGTCCTTTCTTTTCCGTTGAAAGAGGGAACAGCAGCAAATCTTCCGTCAGATATCAACAGACTTGGTGATATTGTTTTGTCATACCCGCAAGTCATAAGAGATGCGTCCCGAGATGAGATGCTGGTTGATGAGAAGATAGAAGAGCTTATAAGGCACGGCATGCAGCACCTACTCGGCATGCACCACGGATGAGATAAATTTCAAATAAGTACCAATTTCAAATGTCAAATTTCAAATGACGTAGGGTGCGTATTGGAAATTAGAAATTGGATATTAGAAATTTGAAATTACGCTATGGTCTATTATCGTAAATACCGACCTCAATTAATCTCGGAGCTTGATAATACAAACGTTCGTGACGCATTATATTCGGTGCTGTCTAAAGATCCGCCTCATGCGTTTTTGTTCACAGGACCAAAAGGCTTGGGCAAAACGTCAGCAGCACGAATTGTTGCAAAGGTAATCAACTGCACCGGTAGAAAATCCGAAGCACGAAATTCGAAATCCGAAACAAATACTAAATACAAAATACTAAATACAAAATACCAGAATATTGAGCCCTGCAACATCTGCGAGCAATGCACGACGATTGCAAATGGTACGAACCTTGATGTTCTGGAGATTGATGCCGCTTCCAACCGCGGCATTGATGAAATCCGCGACCTCAAAGATAAGATCAGGCTTTCGCCACTTCGGGCAACGAAAAAAGTCTACATTATTGATGAAGTGCACATGATGACAACAGAGGCATTCAACGCGCTTTTAAAGACACTTGAGGAACCGCCAAATCATGCGCTTTTTATTCTCTGTACAACAGAAAAACACAAGGTGCCGGAGACGATTATCTCACGATGTTTTCATATCAATTTTACACGGGCGACTTCTCAGGAATTACTGCGTTCATTCAAAAGAATTGTTACCGGTGAAAAACTGACTATAGATCAGGATGCGCTTTCTCAGATTGCGAGACTATCAGACGGCGGATTTCGCGATGGCGCGAAGATACTGGAAGAACTTGCCTCCCATAACAAAAAGATTACAAAAGAGCTCGTCGAAGAGAAGTATCAAGTATCAAGTATTACGTATCAAGTATCAGAGATGGTTGACATACTGAGCAAGAAAGATGTGAGGGGAGGAATAGAACTAGTAGGCAATCTGGTAGAGCAAGGAGTCGATATAAAGTATTTTCTTGAGCAGCTTATTGAGGCATTGCATTGCATGTTGTTGGAAAAAGTAGGAATACAAGATAGTCACAAGTCCCAAGTTATAAGTCCTAAGTTAGAAATAGATGATATTAAAAAACTGTTTGAGCTTTTAACAAAAGCAAGCAGCGACATGCGATACACAATCTTGCCCCAACTGCCGCTTGAGTTAGCGGTCATTGAGTGGAGCCAGGGAGAGGAGCCGAAAAAAGCGCAAGTAAGCACACCTGATGTAGGCGATGGTATGAGCCTGCTTCATTACAGTGCAAATGGAGATATGAGTCAGGAATGGCTTGTGCTTTTTTGGAAAAACTTTATTCTCAAAGTAAAAGACTATAACCATACGTTGGCAGGAGTATTGCGCGGGTGTAAACTTGCGAGTTTTGACAGGAAGCATCTCATCATAGAAACCGCCTATACATTCCATAGAGAACGATTGGATGAAGGAAAGACAAAAGACATACTTGATAAGATTGCATCAGACCTTACTGGAAATCCGGTGCAAGTTAAGGTAGAATTGAAGATGAAATAAGAGGAAGGTGGTGAGTTGATAGATGTTTAATCCACTCGGACAACTGGGGGAACTGAAAAAAATGCGCGATCAAGCGAAGGTAATGCAGCGAGAATTGCAAGCTGAGGTGATCAATATCGATAAGCACGGTGTTCATGTGCGAATTACGGGTGATCAGAAAATTCAAGAAATTGTCAGCAACGGCAAGTCAGATGAGGATATCAAAGACGCAGTGAATGAAGCGATTAAAAAATCACAAGAAGTAGCAGCGAAAAAATTACAGGCAATGACAGGCGGCCTTGGAGGCCTCCTTGGCGGCATGGGCGGAAAGTAAGAATTTTTTTGAATCTCTCCGTATTTTTTGGTACAATGCAACTATTGTAAAACAAGTATAAGACAAGCTCGTCATGCCGAGGAAAGCACCGCAATTATTGCCAGACCCCGATGATGTTATCCTACTGACCGGTCGTTCCAACCCGACGCTTGCAAAAGATATCGCGCGAATTCTTCACAAAGAAGTGTTTGAACCGGTTACCTCTTTTTCAGACGGCGAGATTCGCGTGAGGATTCCTGAGAATTTGCGTCGCCGGCACGTCTTTATTATCCAGCCTACGAGTGTTCCGGTAAATGACAATTTGATGGAACTTATCCTCATGATTGACGCTTCCAGGCGTTCGTCTGCTGAGGAAGTGACTGTTGTCGTGCCGTATTTTGGATATTCGCGTCAGGACCGAAAAGAAATGCCACGCGTTCCGATCTCGTCCTCGGCTGTTGCCAATATGATTGTCAATGTCGGTGCAAGTAGAATTGTTACGGTTGATATTCATTCGGAGCAGCAGCAGGGATTTGTCAAAATCCCTTGGGACAATCTCCACGCTAGTTATTCACTGATTCCGGAAATCAATGCACGAAATCTTAAGGAATTGGTCATTGCCGCGCCTGACAAAGGTGGCATGACAAGAGCAACGGGATATGCAAGAAGGCTGCAGAATGCATTGGGTATAGCGCTCGT
Organism: uncultured Gammaproteobacteria bacterium; assembly: GCA_964457405.1. Classification (GTDB taxonomy): domain Bacteria; phylum Patescibacteriota; class Microgenomatia; order Levybacterales; family UBA12049; genus CAYWEP01. The sequence goes on along the minus strand of CAYWEP010000038.1, from coordinate 908 downwards.
CTATAAAGAGCGAGATATTGCGGTAAATAATAAGTCAGAAGCACTCTCTTTTATCGGGGATGCGAAAGACAAAGACATATTGCTGGTTGATGATATTATCGATACTGCCGGAACTATCGTGAATGCTGCAAATTTTCTGAAAGCGCAGGGAGCACGGAGTGTTCGTGCTGCAGCAACACACGGACTTTTTTCAGGCATGGCGCTTGAGAAGATAAGCAAATCAGATATTGATGAAATTATTGTGACTGATACGATTCAGCATAGACGGGAAGTTAAGAAAAACCGGAAAATAACCATCGTGACCATCGCACCGCTTTTGGCAGAGACAATCCGTCGCATCGAGACGGGCGAATCCATCTCAAAAGACCTCTTTTTGTAGTTGTCGTAGTAATAAGTTTTGGGTGTAGCAGCTTGTATGGTAAGAGGGCTTAGGTATAGGGAAGAAACCATGCCTTATAACCAAACCCTTACTGGCAGCTACAACCAAACCTAAACCCATACAATAGAAGTTGACAGCGTATCACGGCTGTGAAATTATGGATGTATGGGTGCGGATGAAATAAAGCCGACAGGTTTTTCATCACAAAAATTCTTTTTTTCCGATCTTTTGAAAGGCAACCTTTCATTTGCGAAAATCAAGGTACTTGCCAAAGATGTGTTGAGAAACAATACTGGTCGCTTTTTTGTCGGCTACGCAGGGGTCATGCTTTTTCTCATCTCAGGAATTGTGATTATGTCTGTAAATAACAAAAAGATACAGCCAAAAGCACAAGCACTGAATTTGCCCCCACTTACACAGCCAAGCCCAGCAGTTTTGACGCCTACCCCAACTGCAACGCCTAAAGCATCACTCCTCACGCCGACCGCATCGCCTACCGCCACACCCGATCCAACAGCAGGCTGGAATA
>CAYWEP010000037.1:0-11150 GCA_964457405.1 uncultured Gammaproteobacteria bacterium | reverse complement strand
CGAAAACTGAGATTTCCTAAATCAGCGAATATTGAGACTTCCTATGACAAAACTGTTTCTAGAGCCTATAACTTGACTTTTACGTAAAAGTATGGCACGATAGGCACGATTGGTAATTGGCATTGATTTTTGATACCAATTGATACAATGAATAGAGTGGAAAGCACACCCGAGCAACCAATACAAACACCAACCGAAGCCTCAAAAGAATTTTTAGGTGGATGGGGTGCAAGCGTAATAGTTGGGTTAAACTTTGTAAATGTCGGTGCACAAAGTTTCTTAGCAGGCATAAATATGGCTCAAGGGGATAGTGACCGCGCTTTAGTACACGGTCTTGTGGCAGGAGGATCTAGCTTAGTGGTTGTCCTTCACGAGCTTGCAAGGCATATCGAAATACAATTCTTTTGCATCGCAAATAAAGATTAGTTTATGATTAATACACCACGCGATTTACTATTAAAAATACTCGAGGTTATTGATTATAGCGACGATAAAGAAGCCTTTATTAGTGAATTTATTAAAAATGTCCGCTTACAATCTCTTTTAGACTTAATCTCAACCTTACCCACCGACAAGCAAGAGGAAATTAAAACAAAACTTACCACTAATGTAAACGATGCTGATAAAGTAGCGAGTACATTAGGTGCCTATTTTACTCCATCACAAATGCAAGATGCCCTTGAAACAGCCTCAAAAGATGCGATCACTAAATATGTTGAGACCATTAATCGCGTATTGTCAGTTTCCCAAAAGCAAGAGTTAGCTAATACATTTCAAGAGCTACAAACCGCTTCAGCGTAAAAAAACCTCTTTATTGAGCTTCAAACCCCTTATACTTACCCAAGTTATTGCTTGCGCCGTTCGGCTGAGCATTTCGTCCTGAGCTCAGTGTCGAAGGACTCACGGCCGAAGCCTTCCAGGTCGCGGTCGCAGGTCGTGATCTCAGGTGGCGATCACGCTTCTTATCTCTATCGTGTCCAAATCGATCCCATGCCTCTGCTCGAAGATAACTCTCTCGATCTAAACGATTAGCTTCCACCAGGGCGCGTTTTGCGTCTTTAACAGTTGGTATGACCGCATCCATCAAGATCCCATCGCATGGTGGAGCGGGAACTGGCTTTGAACCAAACGGGATGATTGGTCTTCCTTGAATAATTTCACGCATCTGAGGATCTGTGGCAAGAAGTGAAATTATTTGTGCACCAAATCCCTTTATAATAGGTTCAAGGTTGGATGATCCTCTCTCAGATGGAGTCACTCCGATAGGTTCTTCGTGGGCTACAATAATTGGCCCCGTACCATCTGCGAGAAAATCAGCTAAGCCATCATACGCAAATGGCTGAATCCAACGGAGATCGTAGAGTCCAGTTGATTCTGTGAAGCGTGGAAGCATATCGGAAGATTCAAGCGCATCTTTGAACGTGTTGACCATAGGACCAAATGAAATTATTTGCGTACCGTTTCCTTCTTTCACCAACCTTCCTTCACCTGGTTCAATGACGCCAGTTCCTTCCTCAAAAGTTGCCGTTGGCTCAAACATTTTCTTTTTGTCAATAATAAGGATATTTGGATTATTGCTCTCATTGAACACATAGTTTCCTACTTTGTATGTGCTCTCTGGATCTGAGACATATGCAATATTTACTGAATGGTTTGTCTGGTACATTTTTGCTGCCATCTCATGAGAATGCATAAATCCACCACCTGCTACCGCACCTGAGTTCATAACAAGAGTCACAAGATTGGTCAGCTCTCCGCCAGTGCTGTAATACCTATTAGCTAAGATGTGTAAAGCAGCAATTGCCTCATACGCATAGTCTCCGTATGATAAAAAGAGTCCAATTCGAAGTGCTTTTTTGATACTTTCTGGATCTGTTCTTGTTGTTGCCATGCCCATCGCGAATTTAAGATCATTCGCTTCATCGATTGGCATATTAAATACTTTCATCGGAATATGGCCAAATCTCTCGTAGCTATTTCTTATTTCACGATAATATCCCTGAGCATACACAAATTTTCCATCATGAATATCGAGTCCTTTGACTAAATCTATACCACCTGCGAGAAAATGTGGATTCTCTAATGCTTTACAAGTTGCTAAGCTTAATGCTTCTGAATTTCCTTCTACTGTTCGCTTCTCTGTTGAGTATTTCCTCTCGATTTTCCGGGCAGGAAACCGCATGTCCATAGTTGCTTTTTTTGGATCTGGTCTTGGTCTTGCAAGGACTTCTTCTGTAATCGCTGCCAGCCTAGTTTTTTCTTCGCTCTTCCACTGTTTTTCTTCTTGCGGAGTGATATATCCCTTATCTTGCCAGGTCTCAAGTGCAACAGCTGCCGGGTCGACAATTTCGTCAATGATTTTTTGGATATCAATTCTTACTCCTTTATCGCTGACATATTCTGTCTCTGCGAGGAGTTTTACCAGTCTTTCGACGACGGTGAGTTGATTAACGCTCTGGCTGTATTTGGTAAGCGTGGTATCGATGTACTTTCGAATTTCATCTCTCTTTGGATCTTGGTTAGGTAGCAGAGTGAGTTGTCGTTCAAGAATCTCTTTTGCTTCAAAAATATATTCAACAGTAGTTACATCACCATGTTGTATAGAATGCGCATCAAGTCGTGCCACCATCGCTTCAATCAGCGTCGGTCCCCCATCGTGGTACGCACGAAGTACCGCAAAACGCATAGCCATAAATAGTTGATCAGGATCAGTCTTTTCTATCCGAATTCCTGGTACATTTCTGCCATGCCCTTTTTGCCAAAGCTCTGTCTGCGCTGTATATTCGGGCAGCTTTGCTCCAATTGCAATCAGATTGTTCATAAGAAGAAAAATAGCGGGTGAATTGTAGAGAGATGCATACTCAAGCCCAGCATTGACGTGATGGAGCGCCCCGTCGCCGGCAATGATTAATCCAGCAGCACCAGAATAATCGAGTTGAACCTCTCTATATTTTTCTGCTCGCTCTGGCTTATCATAAATAATCCCATCTCTTTGTATCCGTTTCCATCTTAGTCCATTCGCATATCCAACAGCATCAACAACATGACCCCCAACATTTGCAGTTCCCCGTGAGACGGTTATTTTTCCATCCTTGTCAACAACATGGCCTTTTGCAGGCAAATCTATTCCTTCTCCGCCCAATCCTCCTTTTACTCTTGCAAGTTCTGCGAGTGCTTGATCGATTCTAACAAGACGACCTTTTGGGTCAGCTAATTCATCGCCAAGATTTGTTAATATATCCCAGTTGCGGTAGTACCCAGACATAAAACCTTCATTTTCTCCATACAACTGTTCCATCTCTTCTCGTGTTTGTGTAAAAGCAAGCTGTGATATGCACTCTGCCATATCCTGACCCTTTGGACTGAGATAAATTGCTGTTCCTCTCTTTTCTCCTGTTGTTACCTTCCCGACTCTATTTCCCCAGACGTCAAGTTCTCGAGCTGTGATAAACATCTTTGCCAATTTCCTATAGATTTCTTGCCCTTTTTCTTCGCCAAAACGACGTTCAATTGTCATAAATTCACAATATGCGTGAAGTGCAGCTTCGGTATTTTCAGCAGACCATCGTTCTGCACTGCTTTCCTTCGCTATTTCTTCAAGTACTTGGGGAGTGAGACATTGGTAGAAAGCATCCTTGAGTTCTTGGGGTGTTTTTTCATTTTTATAAAGTTCTGTTGCGGTTCGTAAGAAAGCGCCGACGCGGTCTTGGTCAAGTGGTGGTTTTTGTTCGGCAGTCGCCGCATGCATTATTTCCTGCACTTTTGTTAAAACCTCCTGACTGTTTTTCCCATCCATGTGTCCGAATTGTGGAATCACGAATATATTGCTTGTCTTTTTATCTCCCAATGCTGATGGTGGGACGATATCATCATCTTCACCAACAATAATAGATATATTTTTATTCCTACCATATTCTCTGAATGCTTCTTGAATATTCTCATCCCATTCTTGAGGAAAACTTAAGAGAAACTTTTCTAGCCATTCGTCAGTAACACGAGGGAATTTTTCTTTAATTCTGGCTAATCTTTCTCTTAAGGTCTTTGAATAATTTGTCCTTTCCTTTGGATGAGAATCTGGATTGATCATTACAACGTGGAAATCCGGCCGGCTAAGAAGTTTTGGACGCTCTGCTAGCGATAGCATTCCCAAGGAAGCAGTGACTGAATGCATAACCAAAAAAGCAGGTGTTCTATTTTTCAATATACCGTCAAGGTTTTCATCAATAAGTCTTTTTTGTTCTTGCCAAGACTCAACAAAACCTGGACTCATGACCTCTCCTTTTCCTTCTGGAAATTGAGTTAAAAAAGATTGACAAAACATACTATCAGATTCTAACCAAAGACCAGGGAAGAATTTGTAGTTCCATTGAGGTTGAGATTTCTCCTCTGGCAGCTTTTCCCTATGAAAAACCGCCTCGAAGAGGCGGCTTGTAATTTGCAGCTTTTGCTCAAGCGTAATGCTGCTCGAAAGCATGCCGAGAAAAAGCGCATCGTTTTCTCCTGATTGCATATCAAGTTGTGAAATGTCAAGTTCCGCAACGTGCCCATCTGAACTAAATCTCTGTGGAGCTTGCTTTCTGATCATGTCTATTTCTCGTGCAGGAGTTCTGCCATTTTGATAGTAGAGATCATTGTATCTACTGAGCGCGGGGTCAGGTGCAAGGCCGTACTCTGCCCGCATCGCAGCTGCTAGTTCATCAGGATGATACCATCGTTGCGGTTGTATCTCCGTTTTTGCCATAACCAGGGTAGTTCCAAGAGGGAATTATATCTAAGAAGTCTGTTCTCTGCAAGGGCAAGGGAATTTGTGATGAAACAGTCAGCGGAAGGCAAAGCGGGATTTGAAGTGGCGAAGAGGAAGCTCCAATCCGTACATGACAGTAATTTTTGGAATATGTTGTCTATTCTGATAGAGCGCTTTTGTCGCTTCTACCACCGACGCAAGATCATCTTTTTCATAACGCAACCGTGGCACGGCAAAGCGAACGAAATTCACTTCAGGAAAGGATTCTTTTCTGGTTTTGGGATTGTATGAACCGAAGGCAAAATTCCCTAACTCGCACGCTCGATGGCCGTATAATCCCAAAAGCATTGCAGTGAAGGCAATGCCACCAAAGTCCGAAGGCTTCTTGTCAGTGTCTCTAAAAAACTCCGTCATATCAAGATAAATCGCATGTCCACCAAATGGTGCGATTACTGGCAACCCCGCTTCCTGCATTCCTTTTCCAAACTCCTGTACCTGATTTATTCGGAAGGAAAGATACTCTTCAGTAACAATGGTTTGCAATCCGACGACAAGTGCCATAATGTCTCTTCCTGACATGCCCCCATAGGTCGGATGCCCTTCTGTAAGAATCTGATGATTCATCAGTCTATCGGGAATATCAGGATATTTTTTGACGAACAAACCGTCTTTGCGGAAAAATATGCCACCGCCAATATTGGACAAGCCGTCTTTTTTGAAGCTGATACTGAATCCATCAGCCTGGGAGAATATCTCACGGACAATCTGCTGGATTGTCTTTTCCCTGTATCCTTTCTCAAATTGCTTGATGAACCAGGCATTCTCTGCAAAACGACACGCATCCAAAAAAAGCGGGATGTTGTGTTGATGAAGAAGAGTTGAGACTTCACGAATATTCTTAAGAGATACGGGCTGGCCTCCCCCTGTGTTGTTGGTAATCGTCAAATAAACAAGCGGTATTTGCTTCTGTGATATTTTCAAGAATGTCGATAAGCGCTTTGTGTCCATATCGCCTTTAAACCGAACATCTGACGTTCGGCTTTTTAGCAACGGAGAAAACAGATTGAGTGCCTGCATATTATTTGCCTCAATATTTGCAGCTGTCGTATCAAAATGTCCGTTACTAGGGATTATTTGTCGCGTATCATTCTTCGAAAGCAAGCTAAAGAATGCATGTTCTGCTGCCCTGCCTTGATGGAACAAAAATGCTGTTGGTTTATTATCTTTTGTCTGCGTAACAAACGCCTCACCAAACACCTTTGCAATCTGTTCTAAGAGCAAGAAGTATCCTCGATTTGACCCATATGCTTCATCACCCACATGCAAAGCAGCCCACTGCTCATTGGTCATCGTCGTCGTGCCGGAATCTGATAATAGATCGCAACCGGTAATCATCTCTGAAGGGAAGAAAAATACATTAAGACCGACTTTTTCAAGCATGGCAATTCGCTCTTTTGTACTAAACAGACGTTTAAATTCGACAGAGTGATTGATGTACGGCCGAGGGGCAGCGGATAAGCTATCAACTGAAGGCAGTTTTTTGTACAACTGCTGAAACGTCATATTGTGGTGACTGTTAATCCGTAATAGGAGATATGAGCAAATGTGCCGGGTGGAGACGGCAGTCGATGTATAGCTTCCTCAAGACCGAACATTCTGCCAACACGGTTTATGTCACGAGGATCTCCTGAACCCGCGAGTGATACTCGGAAAATCCGGCCGCCGTACCTATGGAATGAATGAAGATACTGTAAATCACCGTCGCTACCGATAACTGCTATCGCCACTTCCGCATGTCCAAACTTCCACAACGAACTATCTTCATCAATACCCAGCCTAAACCCTGTTCCCTTTACTACTATTGCGGCGCCCTGAACCATTTCCTTAAGTGGCTCTGGCAGATGCTCAATCAGTGCACCATTGAAACTTCCATACTCCGCCTGTCCAAATTCCCCTCTCTCCATACTCAAGATTATACTATCTCCCTATACCCGAATGTCAACGTCTCAAACCCCCTATTGATGTTTGGTCACCCTTAGGGTGGATTCATCTTGACACCTCAGGTACTTTTCTTAAAATTGAGGCTGCAGGAGTTGATGCAATAACGAAGGCCTGTTGCCTGCCTGCTCGCCTCGCGGCGAAGCGAGCCGTCAGGCAGGTTTCCTTTTGGTCCGTCGTTAAATAGATGCCCCAAATGCGAGCCGCAGTTTTTGCAGACAACTTCTGCCCGATTCATCCCGTGACTAGTATCTTCCCGAAGCTCAATATGCTCTTTGTTGACAGGGTTATCAAAGCTCGGCCAGCCGGTACCCGAATCAAATTTGGTATCTGATGCAAAAAGTGGCTGCCCGCACGCAGCACACTCGTACATGCCAGAATCGTGATTGTCAACATATTTTCCAGTAAACGGCGCCTCAGTCCCCTTCTCCCGCATGACGTGGTATTGCTCAGGCGTGAGCTTTTGCTTCCAATATTCATCCGGTTTATTTTTCATATCGTCATTCATAATTTATTATACAGCACATGACAAATATTCCTTTCTCTCTGAGAACAATGAAGTCTAGAATAACGGGTAGATAAATGGCGCGATGCCGGTTGCCTGTGCAAAAACCAGAATGAAGCTAAAAATGAGGAGCAAAAGAACAAAAGGGATGAGAAACCAGAGCTTGGATTTCCAGAGAAAAGCCAAAAGTTCGTTTGATTCAGTCGCACGGGAGACGGTTTGTTTGATTATTTTCATGTAGGATTTATAGTACAACGTTACTCGTAAGTTTGCAAATAGTAAATCTGGAGGTATTTCGAGCTTGTCGAGAATAATTACCTAATTATTCTCCACGCGCTTCGCCAAGTCAGACTTGGCTTTGCTTGGTCGAATAATAATTGTATTTTACAAATTCTAAATTCTTAACTTAATTCTTAATTCTAAACTCATAATTCTAAATTTCTAGGTCTTCTTTTGCCACGACATATTTCTCCAGCGCAAGATAATCAAGCCCCGATGCCTTGAATGTGTTAAAGGCATTCTCGGGCGTGTTAACGATCGGTTCGCCTTTGAGATTAAATGATGTATTCATCAGTACATAGACGCCGGTTTTTCTGCCAAATGTCTTTACCAGATTATAGTACCTGGCATTTTGTTCTTCTGCGATGATCTGGGGACGCGCAGATCCATCAACATGGGTTATTGCAGGAACGACTTTTCGCTTCTCTTTCTTAACTGGAAAAACGCCAAGCATGAAATTGGTCAGGTGTCGATGGTCAAGATTGTCCACTTCGAAATACTCTTGAGCTTTCTTAGCTAACACAACCGGTGCAAATGGTCTATAAGGCTCGCGAAATTTAATTTTTGTATTCACCACCTCTTTCATCTCCTCACGTCTCGGATCTGCAATAATCGATCGACTACCAAGTGCGCGTGGCCCCCACTCTGCTCTGCCGTGAAAAAATCCGATAACTTTTCCTTGTATCAATTTGTCGGAAAGAAACTGTACCAAAAGCGCTTCTGAATATTTTTTATACCGTATCTTTCTCTTTTTCAAAAATGCTTCTATTTCACGATCCGAAAAGTCAACGCCAAAATAGCTTGTAGTTTGCGTATAGTTTCTTGGTTTTCCCAATAATTCATGGTACGTGTAAAACGCAGCACCCATTGCGCCGCCGTCATCTCCAGCTGCCGGCTGGATAAATATACGCTTGAAGAGACCTTTGCGAAGAAGCATGCCATTAGCTACACTATTTAACCCGACACCACCGCCCATACAGAGATTCTCTAATTTTGTTTTTCTATACACGGTCTCTGCGAGTTTGAGAATGGTCTCCTCAGTAAATGCTTGGATGGATGCAGCAATATCCGCATAGTGCTGATTTATCTCACAGAGCTCATTGTAATTCTCCGGTTTTTCTCCAAAATATGAGGGGTACCCCGACCGCTTGGTAAAAAAATGCAAATCGCGTGGGCGAGGCTTGCCAAAAAGACCGATAAACTTGTCATTGTAGGCCATATCCGCTGATTTGTGGAAAGAAAAATACGACATATCAAGCGCGAACGTACCATCTGGAAACTGCGTTACCAATCTTTTTACTTTCGCAAGATATTTTTGCTTCCCGTAAGGCGCCATTCCCATGACTTTATACTCTCCATCATTCACCTCAAAGCCTAAAAATGCAGTGAAAACCGAATAGAGCAATCCGAGACTATGTGGAAAACGCATTTCCGCATGAATAGTAATATTGTTACCATCGCCGGTACCTATGGTACCGCTCGTCCACTCACCCACACCATCAAGTGTCAGAATAGCGGCTTTTTCAAAACCTGAGGGATAGAAACTAGCTGCAGCATGTGATACATGATGCGGCACAAATAAAATCTTTTTTGGAGCAATAGCCAGGATTTCGACAATAGTCGATCGAACCCACAACCTCTCAGTCAGCCACGTTACCATGGCTTTTGTAAAAAACGACATTGCATAAGGGTATGTAGAGAGCGTTGACAATAAAATCCGCTGGAATTTCCAGTATGGCTTTTCATAAAAGACAATATAAGCAAGGTCGCTTATGGTTATCCCCGCCCGCTTGAGACAAAAATCAATTGCAAGCTTCGGGAATCCCGCATCATGCTTTTTCCTGCTGAATCGCTCCTCTTCAGATGCAGCAACGACTTTCCCGTCTTTGAGAAGACAGGCAGCCGATTCGTGATAGAAACAGGAGATACCGAGAATATACATAAGTAACCTAAGTCACTTAAAAATCAAATTCAGTACTGCATTCTTGCCTGTTTGAGTTCCTCCTTCGGGTGTTCCCAGGGATGAAAATTGGTTTTTTGACCTTTCTGTTTTTTTATGTGGAATGGATCTTGAAAAAGCCGAAATGCAACCCCGATTGGCAGAAAGAGGATGAGGTAAAAAAGGCCAAAGAACACTCTTGCTTGGAAGTTTCCAATGATTCGGACAACTTTCAGCCATTTTTTCCAAACCGATTTAATTAATCTTTTTATATGCTGCATGCTCTTTTACCAATGGCAGTATTTTCTCGTACAGCTTTACTGCTGCGAGGCTATGCACGTATTCATTTGGGTGATTATCATACTTACCAGCGACTAGCTCCTCTTTCTTCTTCCCTTTTAAAAATTCTACTATGTCAAGCGTTTCAATACCTTGGTCGTGGAATATGCGTTTTACCAGTGAATGAATATCAGAAAGCGAATAGTTTGGCATCATCTGTAAATAAGGAAAAATAACGACAAGTGCTTTTCTATCATCATCCCTCATTGCCTCACTCAAGGTACTAATATCTTTTTTATGTTGCTCTATATTGTCCTTATTTCTATATGCGTCTATATCTGCTGTGCGAAGCGATATAAAAATTTTGTCGTACTTGGCATTCAGATGCCAATAGACATAATCATAAAAATATGAGTACGAAGAAAGCATTCGTGGAATTTCTGTCTGACTACGTTTTCTTGCAATTATAGCTCCACCCCTGCTTTCGCGAGGCTGTGCGTCATTGAGAAAATATTGCCAAACAATCATATCGAAATTGAATTTTCCAAAATCCTCATATTGCCTTACATGGTGGTTTGTATCATAGCCTGGCACGCCGAGATTATACACCTCAACGGCATATCCTGCATCGCGAAATTTTTTTTCAAGCACATTGCTGAAGCGATCTTCAGGATTTTCGATCCCTGCTCCAAACGTTATCGAATCTCCCATCGCACCGATACGAAATACGCCGGGTTTTTTCACTGCTGTGAAATTTCGATCCCGGAAATCATCGGCATTGTAGACGACGTGTCTTCCAAACCATTTACCGTTTGTACGCAGAAAACCAAGGCCATCTGGTTCATCGTAGATATATCGAAAATAGCCTTCAAACATACCAAAGAGCAGGACAAGAAAGAACACTGAAAAAAGGAGGCTTATGAAGAGTCTCTTTCGCAGCTCTGAGGAGCGTGAACGAAAAACTAGTATTGTTGCGACAATAAAAATAACTAGGGCGAGGGAGATCACAAGGATATATCCTTGAAAATCAGTAAAAAAATACAGCAGGCGACCTAGGGCCATAAATACATCCGTAATACAGCATTATAGCAAACATTTACTGTTCTCCTAATTCTTTTTTCAATAGTTTCAACGCTTCTCTTTTCGCGTCTTCAACACTCATCCCTTGTGACTTTGCCGCTTCTTCAAATGTTTTATTGGTGATGGATTTGCCGTTTGGGTCTAAACCGGCATTTCCCTGCCCCATATCATCATCCGGCAATCCACACCCACAGTTGTAACACACAGAAACACCTCCCTTCCATCAATTAATTATATTAAAGATTCAAAGCGTAATTTGTCAATAAAGCAAGAAGTAATCCCTCAGGATTTTCCAAAGGAGCCACATAATTTGCAAAGGGACTAAA
>CAYWEP010000036.1:0-11228 GCA_964457405.1 uncultured Gammaproteobacteria bacterium | reverse complement strand
TGGATTTTGTCTAGACTCAATCAGACAATAAAAATTGTTACCGAGTCTTTGGAAAAATATGACGCAAAAAGCGCGTCGTTGGAGCTTGAAAACTTTGTCCAGGATCTATCACTGTGGTATGTCAGGCGGAGTCGGGATCGTGTTGGACCAGCTGCCGAGGACCAAACAGACAAAAATGCTTTTTATCGAACAACACATACCGTGTTAGTTACATTGACAAAGTTGCTTGCACCATTTATTCCGTTTCTTGCAGAAGACATGTATATGAATATAACAGGCGAAGAATCAGTTCACCTAGCTGATTGGCCAGTATATGATCTGGAGCTGATAAATGAAGATCTGCAAAGAGAAATGCAGAATGCCCGCGAGATTGCATCAGTAATTCTTATGAAAAGAAAAACAAATAATATAAAAGTCAGAATACCATTAAAAACTTTTTCATACAAAGGACCACAACCTTTATCAGCGGAAATTGAGAAGATTGTTGCTGATGAGGGGAATGTACAAAATCTTTCTTATTCAAGCAAGAGCGATATGTACGAGTCAGATGTAACAAATGAAGAAATACTAAACCCTGAAAATCAAGATCTTGTTGCAGGAGAGGCAAGGGAGTTAGTTCGACAGATTCAGGAAGAACGAAAAAAGCTTGGGACTAGAATCGATGAGAAAGTGAACATTACGTTGCCGGACTGGCCAAAGGAATTTGAAGAGTACATTAAAAGAAATGCGCTCGTTGATTCGCTGACAAAAGGTGATGTGCTTCGCGTCTCGCAAAACAAATGAGAAAACTCGGCCTGCTCATTGATTGGCGGTTAATACTTCCTTCAGTTATTCTTGTTATCTTGGGACTTATTATGCTTTCATCACTCAATCCTGCGCTTTTTCAAAGCCAGTTAATCGTTTTTATTATTTCAATCATCGCATACGTCATGTTTTCGCAGATAACGCTAGATTCATTTCGAGATTTTTCCTTACCACTCTATGTCGTTTCAGTTTTTCTTCTTTTCGTTGTTTTTCTTTTTGGTTTTGAAAGTCATGGTGCAGTCCGTTGGATAACTATCTTTGGCATCAGTCTCCAATTTTCAGAGTTATTAAAGCCGTTCCTTCTTCTGGCTATGACTTCTTACCTTGTGCAAAACCGCAATACGTCACTTCGCGCATTTTTTCTTTTGATTGCATTTTTATTACCTGTTGTATTTCTCATCTACAAACAGCCGGATTTGGGAAATACGCTCATTTATGGGGGCACTGCATTGCTAACAATGCTTATCTATGGTTTTCCCCTTTTCTGGTTTGGCATTGTTTTGCTCCCAATTCTTCTTACTGCACCTATTCTCTTTGGAATTCTTCATGATTACCAACGTCAGCGGCTCCTTACGTTTCTCAATCCGGCACGAGATCCGCTGGGAGCATCATATAACACGATTCAAGCCGTAATAGCGGTTGGATCAGGCATATGGGTTGGAAGAGGAATAAGTGAAAGTACGCAATCAGATCTCCGCTTTTTACCAGAGAGGCATACGGATTTTATGTTCGCAACATTCTCTGAAAGCTTTGGTTTTGTCGGCGGGGTTATCGTACTGTTGTGTTTTGCGTTGCTTTTTTACCGAATGTATCGGATTCTTTCTCTTTCTACAGATAATTTCAGTAAGCTATTTGTCGCAGGTACAATATCGCTCCTTCTGATCCATGTTTTTCTCAATATTGGCATGAATATCGGCATTGTTCCCATAGTCGGCGTAACATTACCTTTTCTTTCCTTCGGTGGCAGTTCTCTTTTGTCAAATTTTATTCTTCTCGGCATGGTCTCGTCAATAGGAAATGCGATAAAAAGCAAGCACGTGCTGGAAATACGGTAGTTTTTTTGCTATACTATAATACATGAAATACGCTATTATACGTTTAGGTGGTAAGCAATATAAGGTCTCAGAAGGTGATGTTATCGCGATTGAAAAAGTGCCGTCTGATAAGAAAGACGTGATCTTTTCGGATGTCTTGCTGTATACTACCGATGGGCAAGTGCGCGTTGGCATGCCAACGCTGAACGATATTTTGATTACCGGTAAGATTATTGAGGAGAAAAAAGGTCCAAAAATCCGAGTCGCAAAGTATAAAGCAAAGGTCAGATACAGAAGGGTGACAGGACACAGGCAAATTTTGAGCATGGTTCAGATTGAGTCAATCGGAAGCGGCGAGAAACAATCCAAAAAAGAAGCAGCTGTTGGAAAAACCATACCAAAGCGCGAACGAGCAAAGAAAACCACAGAGAGCGCTTGATCCATTCGACAAGCTCAGGCCGTTCGAGGCTCTGAGGAGCCCTCAGGCTCTCGAAGAGATCAACCCTGAGTGAAATCGAAGGGTTGACATCTGTGAAAACATAGCGTAATATAAAGAAAATTTTTCACACCAATTTATGGCACATACAAAAGCACAAGGATCAGTAAAAGGAAATAGAGATTCAATCGCCAAACGTCTTGGCGTGAAATTGTTTGGCGGAGAGAAGGCAATCCCCGGCAACATATTGGTGAGACAAAAAGGAACAAAATTCCATCCGGGAAAAGGTGTCTCTATGGGGAAAGACTTTACTCTCTTCGCAATCGATTCGGGTATTGTGCAATTTAGAAATCTTCGCAGCAGAAAATACATTGATGTAGCCCATGAATGACACTGATAACAAAATCTACGAGTTGGATACAAATCAACTCCAGTCAAATCCGCTACAGCCCAGAGGCGTAGTCCTCCAGGAATCACTAACCGATCTTGTTGAATCGATTCGTGAACAGGGCATTTTGGAGCCGCTTGTCGTTGCGAGAACCCCGGCCGGCTATCAAATCATCGCTGGAGAGAGACGTTGGAGAGCGGCAAAAATTCTCGGGATGCCAAAAGTCCCGGTTGTTATCAAGGAGACAACGCCACAAGGAATGCTTGAAATGTCAATTGTTGAGAATGTACAACGCGAAGACTTAAACCCTATTGAAAGAGCGCTTGCGTATAAGAGATTAATTGATGAATTTGGCTTGGGGACCAACGAGGTTGCAAAACGCGTTGGTAAAAGTGCTCCAACAGTCTCAAATACCATCCGTCTCCTCTCACTTCCGGATGCGATAAAAGACGCGCTCGTTGCGGGTGTAATTACAGAGGGACACGTCAGGCCGCTTATCTCACTTGGCGACCCCAAGTTAATGCTTGAACTTTTTAAAAAGATTTTGCGTGACAACGCGACTGTCCGACAGACTGAGGAGCTCGCAAGAAGAATAAAAGGAGACGTACAGAAAAAGGATGTATCTCATGCCAAGCATCGGCTGTGGGTTCCGGAACAGGACGAAATGGCAAAACAGATACAGACAAAGTATAATTTTGACGACGTAAAAATATTCCAGACGAGTAAGCTGGCCCGACTCACGATTCTCATAAAGGGTGATTCGAATATGACGACTGAAAGATTAAAACATATCCACAAAATTCTCTCCGAAGGAGATTCCCAAGTTACACATTCCGCCTAGCTTTCAAACGGATTCTTGACAAGGTGGAATTTATTTACGGGCCAGTAGACGACAAAGGACATTCCTGTAACTGCGCGCTTTTTCAATGATCCCCATTCCCGAGAGTCAGAACTTGCGAGTCTATTGTCTCCCATGACAAAGTAGCTGTCTTCAGGCACTATCTTCACCTCTCCTTCTGAGAGAAACGCTCCGCCTGTCGTTCTCACGCTCTCATCAAGATAGGAGGATTCATCAAGTTGCTCGCTATTCACAAAGACGTGGCCGTTTTGGATCTCAACAGTATCCCTTGGCTCGCCAATAATCCGTTTGATAAATTCCTTGTCCGGATCATTCGGCGCGCGAAAGACAATAATATCTCCTCTCTTTGGATCTTCAAAGCGAAGGACGATGATGTTGGTGAGGATATATTCCCGATCATGAAATGTCGGGAACATGGACAGTCCTGAAACCTGGAATGGTCGGAAGAGGAACATGTAGATGATGAGAAAAACAGAAAATGCAAGCAGGATGGTCTGGAGGGTATCTATAAAAAAAGCCCAAATCTTCTTCAGGACTTCCACAAACATATCCTACTATTATTCGTGATTTAGCCTCATTTGTCAATGAGAGGAGTTTTTGGTAAGATGAGTGAGATTTTAGGGCTCATGGCTCAGTCGGTAGAGCGCTTCATTCATACCTGCCCGACTTTGAATGGACTCGTAGCTCAGCGGTAGAGCGTTCGGTTCACACCCGCCTGCACTGGCCAGTTAGCTCAGTTGGTTAGAGCGCTTCATTCACATTGAAGAAGTCGGGGGTTCGAATCCCTCACTGGCCACAGTTATGGCGGGCAGGTCCGAAAGGTCAGAGGTTCGAGACCTCTCGGGTCCACAAAGTCCAGTCAGGCGGGTTGAAGAGGTCTCAGGTTCGAATCCTGATGGGCCCACTAAGAGCCCAGCACTTATCGATGGGTAAAATGCTTTCAGTCTTATACGTTTATTTCAATACTCCAAGAGAGCTAAGGGATTCCATACATTCAGTTAACAATGCTGCAGGAGGATATCCGTATGAGGTAGTCATTATAGATAATGCATCAGTGGAAAAACTACCAAAGTTGACTTCTGATATTAGGGTCAAGATTGCACGCAATAATAAAAACTATGGGTACGGTAAGGCGATGAATCAAGCAGCTAAAACTGCGAGTGGGCACCTACTGCTTATTACTAATACAGATACGATTTTTACTGCGAATTCGATTAAAAATATGACTGATAGGATACATAAAGATGGAAGAATTGGTGTAATTGGGCCTCAAATGACTAGCAAGCGCGGCAAAGTTCTGCAAAGCTATAATGGTCAACCTTTTTTACCAGACGCGCTATTTGCATTTTCCTTTTTGAACAGACTGTTTCCTAATAATAAATTCTCAAATAGGTATTGGTTACGCAATATGGATACGAAAAAAGAGAACGAGGTTGGTTTCATTGGGGGAGCGTGCATGATGGTAAAAAAATCGACCTTTGAGAAAGTCAGAGGTTTCGATGAGCGATTTTTTATGTACTTTGAAGAAGCTGATTTTTGCTATAGAGTAAGACAATTAGGTTATAAAGTTATTTATTACCCAAAAGCACATGTGATTCATTTTATAGGAAGGAGCTCGAGAGATAAAAAGTGGATGAGAAAAACGTTTGAAGAGAGTCGGTTTAGATTTTTTCAGAAATACCATGGGACATTCATTGCAGCTTTGGGAGAGGGAATTCTGAGAATAATTAACATTCCAATTGGGAAGCTTATAAGAATATGAAAATTCTTTTCTTTTGTCGTTTATTTTATCCCCACATCGGTGGGGTGGAAAAGCATGTATATGAGGTAAGCCGCGAGTTGGTGGGGAGGGGGCACAAAGTGACGATTGTGACTGAAAAGTTTGTTGAGGATTCGGTAGAGCATCAGGAATTTGAGGGCATGGAAGTATATAGAATTCCTGTTGGGAAAAACGAATGGATAAAGAAATTTATTATCTGGCGCTGGCTTTTTATGCACAGAAAACTCATGAGTCAGGCAAATGTTATTCATTGCCATGATGTGTTTTTCTGGTATTTGCCTTTCCGTTTTTTGTACCTGACAAAAAGAATCTACACCACATTTCATGGATATGAAGGAAATTCAATTCCTTCGAAAAAAGCTATATTGATGCATAAGATTGCGGAGAAACTATCTCGCGGCAATATCTGTATCGGCGAGTTTTTACGGAAGTGGTATAACACAAGACCAACATTTGTTTCGTATGGTGGGATAAATCCGCTCGAAGCCGCAATTTCTTATAAGAAAATTGAGCCGAGACAAAATGTTTCCTTTGTGTTTGTAGGTAGACTGGAAGAGGAGACAGGAATTATGGTCTACATTCGCGCATTAAAAACAGTTGAGGCGAGAGGATTTACGATAAGCCTCATAGTATTGGGGGACGGAACGAAAAGAAAAGAGGCGGAGCGCTTTTGTCAGAGCAATAAGCTGTCTGCTAAATTTACGGGATTTGTAAGAAATATAGATAAGTATGTTCTTGCATCGCATTTTGTCTTTACATCCCGTTATTTAGGAATTCTTGAAGCGCTTTCAAGAAAAAAATTTGTGTTTGCGGTGTACAATAATGAAATAAAAAAAGATTACTTATCAGAGACTCCATTTTCAGATTTCTTATCAATTACTAAAGACGATAACGCGCTTTCCGAGGAAATAGTGTTTTGTATGCAGAACCAGCATGTTGTATTTGAGAAGACGAAAAAAGGATTCGTATGGGCACAGAAACAGACATGGGATGAGCTCACTGATTTGTACCTTACGCTATGGACGAAAAGAAAATTGCAATATCCATTGTTACTTGCTATACTTGTGCTGTTTTCGTAAATAAGGCATGTTGAAAAGAGAAAAGCCGAGACTACTACGACCTAACTGTAACATAAAAACTCTCCTTGATGGTCGCGGTGGGATTTTTACCTGGGTGGCAGAAGATGATATTAAAGAATTTAATCTCTTGTATTTCAATACAGGAATAATACGCGGTAACCATTATCATCCAGAATTCGTTGAATATTTTTTGGTAGTTGAAGGCGCTGGTGCAATGGTTTATAAAGAAGAAAAAGGAACTCCTGAAAATGTGGTCCACATGAGCAAAGGAACATGCGTACGGACACCAGCTGGTGTTGCACATGCTTTTCAGGCCATAACGCCCGTTACTGCCGTCGCACTTTTAACAAAACCGTGGGATGACTGTAAAACACCAATAGTGCGAATAGATATAATTTAGTGAAACACATCGCATTAATTGGAGCAAGTGGGCATGTGGGCAGCGCTCTTTTTAAAGAGTTACGTAAAGATACATCCCTCAGAGTAGAAGCGGTTATTCGTAAGAACTATCTCTATTGGAAGAAACATACATTTGATATTGTTATTAACGCTGCGATGCCTTCTGCGCGTTTTTGGGCAGAAGGTAATCCATATGAAGATTTTGTTGAAACAGTGAGAAAGACAGCAGATATTGTGTATGATTGGAAGTATAAGAAGTTTATTCAAATAAGCACTATCTCCGCCCGAACTGAACGAGATGGAGTTTATGGAAGACACAAAGCCGCAGCAGAAACTATCTGCAACTTTGGCGAAAATTTAATTGTCAGACTTACCGCGATATACGCTGATACTCTCTCAAAAGGTGCCCTTATTGATATCATCAATGAGAAGAAAGTGTATGTTCATGAAAAAAGCAGGTACGCTTTTGCAGACCTTGCATTTGTCTGTCAGTGGATTGCTCAACATCTAGACAGGAAAGGCTTAGTTGAAGTCGGAGCAAAGAATACTATCTCACTTGATAACATTGTGAAATATTTGAAGCTTTCCGTAGAATTTGAGGGTCGTATTGATATCCAAGAAGTCCAAAATCCCTCGCATGACTTCCCGGATGCTAGAGAAGTGCTATCGTATTTAGAAAAGAGAATGAAAAAAGAAAGCGGGGTAATACATGAGTAAGGCAATAAGGATTGATGCATGCAGGATTTGTCTCAATACATCATTGATATCATGCATTGACCTCGGACGTCAATATCTTTCCTCGGTTTTCCCTACAGATTTGAGCTATCGTACAAATACAAAGACGTATCCTCTTGAATTAGTCTTATGTAAAAAGACGAAAAACACCTGCGGGACTCTTCAACTGGCACATGATATAAATCTCGAATCAATGTATGAGTTATATCCATTCTCAAGCTCTACGAACTCTTCAATGCCGGCAATTTTACGTGATGTCGTAGATACTGCTCTTTCACATGTTGATCTGAAAGACGAAGATCTCATTCTTGATATAGGCGGTAACGATGGGACACTCCTTTCTTTTTTTAGAGGAAAAAGGCTTGATCTTTTGACTATTGATCCGGCAAAAAATATAAAACAAGTCTTTACATCCCCTCGATATCGATATATAAATAGTTTCTTTAATAAACAAATATACAATGCATCAACAGATAAAAAAGCAAAGTTAATTTTTAGCATTGCGATGTTTTATCATCTCTCCGACCCAATAGGGTTTTCTCAGGATGTGGCATCGTGTCTTGATGATAATGGGGTATGGGTTATTCAAATGGCGTATTTACCCCGTATGTTACAAACGAATATGTACGATAATATCGTGCATGAGCATGTCGGATATTATACAGCTCAAACAATGGAATGGATCATGAATAATAGTGGACTTGAGGTATTTGACGTGATACTGAATGATGTCTATGGCGGGAGTTTTCGAATATTTGTGAAGAGAAAAAAGAACAAGAAACTCAAAAAATCAAAACGTCTTTTGAGAATTTTGCAAGATGAGGTAAATTTTGAGATTAATAACGTTCAGACATATCATAACTTTATGACCCATGTTAAAAAAACAAAAAAAGACTTGCTAAGACTTATAAAGCAAATTCAGTCACAAAAGAAGAACATTTGGATTTATGGTGCTTCTACCAAAGGCAATACAATCCTTCAGTATTGCGGTATATCAAACAAAGATATACAAGCGGCTGCGGACTCTAACCCATTCAAGTTTGATAAATACGTCATAGGTGCAGATATCCCAATTAGAGATGAAGTAACCATGAGGAAAGACAAACCTGCTTATTTACTAGTACTTCCATATAGTTTTATTTCTGCTTTTATGAGGCGGGAAAGAAAGCTTGTAAAATCCGGTACCAAATTTATTGTTCCTCTTCCTTCTGTTACAATACTACCAACGTAGTGTATCCAATGAATTCCGATATAGTAGTAATTATTCCAACATACAACGAGCGAAATGGAGTCATCGAAGCGATTTTACAAATTAAATCCGAAGTGCCGGATGCTGAAATAATTATTGTTGATGATAACTCTCCCGATAAAACTGCCAATCTTGTTCAACGTCGTTTTAGACAAGACAAAAAAGTTCGGGTAGTCGTAAGAAAAGAAAAAGGGGGAAGGGGATCAGCTGTTATGCATGGATTTCGCGAGGGATTAGAAAATAAACAGGCAAAATATTTTATAGAAATGGATGCGGATTTATGTCACGACCCAAAATATATAAAACAACTTGTAGATACGTGTAAATGTGCAGGTGTTGTGATTGCATCTCGATATTTACCACAGTCAAAGGTAAGGGGGCGGAGTACGAAACGAACACTTATGAGTCATGCGATAAATGCGTTAGCGAGATTATTATTACGTATTCCAATCAGTGATTATACATGTGGATTTCGATGTTACTCTAGAGATGCAGTTGCGTTTCTTTGTTCTCAGAAGTTTCGATCACGAGGATATATTGTCCTTTCAGAAGCTGCATTTTTATGCTATAAGAAGGATTTTGCAATAAAAGAAATTCCAGTAGATATTCACTTTAAGAATGTATCAAAATCAAAGCTGAACGCAAAAGAGGTTACAGAGGCTTTTATTACATTGTTCAGATTGCACTTTTTCAATTAGAAACTTCTGCTTGAGAATCTCATTGTAAAACCAAACAAGAGATACCCTGAGAGACCCAAAAATCCAAGAATACTTATTGTCTTTAACGTCTTATAAACGAAGATATCTTCATATATTACTTCTATATAATGAATCCCTTCAGGTAGTTGAAAGCTAATTATGCCTTCTACATCAGGACTTATATGAATTAACTTACCATTATCAAAGATTTGCCAACCGGGAAAATATAACGTATTTTCTCTAAATATTGTGGTTGTTTTTGCATAGAGAACATATGTATGTTTTATTGAACTTCGTTGCAGTTCTTCTATTTGTGCTTTGCCATTGATAGTCTCTAGATGAGCGGGAGGGAGTTTAGCGAACCACGGGTTTTCCCAGGTTCTCCATTTTGTATGAGCATACCAGTGCGCTTCTGCCTCTGCTGTACTTTTCCATACATTATTTCTAATGTATTGATCGTTAATGTCAGGAATAACCCGGCGATGTCCCCAATTTAATATTGTTGAAAAGATTGTGAATCCAATAAGTAACAAAAGCAGCTCGCGCTTTTTTAATAGATGTATACTTAGATACCCAGCAAGAATCGATGAGACGAAGGAAGTGAGAAGAAGGAGCCGATGCGAGCCACCAGTGATTTTAAGGAAAGGTACAATTCCCCATAAGGATTCTGAATAGGGGGTTATAAGAAAAACAAGACTAAAGAAGAGAAGCAGCCAAAAGGTAATATATTTTTTGTGTTTGTTGATAATCTTATTGAGTAATAACAAAATGGTGAGTGTAACACCAATAAGAATATGTGTGTATCCCAAGAGAGGAGATATTTCACCTTTTGGTCCTTGAAATAGAAAACCGAATCGCCAAGGAGAAAAAAATAACTCCCAAAATTGCTGAGAAAATATAGATCCTGAGACCTGTTTAGGTATTGTACTGACTATTGTGTATTGAGCCATAAAAAAAGGAGTTAGCCATACATAGATGGAAGCAATGCCCCCAAAGAGAAAAGCAGAAAACGTTAGAAGGAATATTTGCTTTTTCTTTGTACTGAATGAGAGAAATATTGCATAGCTACATAAGAGACCGATTGCAAAAAAAGCAAGAACAACGTGACTCATGATGAGAAGCGCTATTGATAGAGATGTCAAAGCAAACCATTTGCCGGTTTTTTCTTCCCAAAGTTTTTGCAGAGAGAAAAACGTAAGCGGGAGCAACGTAAAAATCATAATTTCGCCGATGGCGATTTTAAAATGGATATCTATCAGATGGTATGGAGCGAATTGATAAAAAATTGCAGTTACAAAAGCAGCAAGGTCATTTCTAAAAAGTCTTCTTGCACACAGATACATAAAAATTCCTGAGAGGATAAAGTTTGTTGCCAAGAATAATTTCATGCTACTGATGAATGAAAATTCGAGGAAATGAAATAAGCTTATGGCATAATAAGGAAGCGGGTAGTTGAAAATAAAAAGCGGATATCCATATGTGGCATTTAAATCTCCCGCCCATGACGGCATCAAGTGACCTTCTCTTAATGCATTAAAGAACACAATGCTTCTGTAGATGTGTATATTAAAATCTCCGCTTTCATACGTGCCTTTTCGAAAAATACTGATGAGTGGGAGTAGGGAAATCAGAAAAAGTATCGTTAAAAGGTTAATTTTCTTTTTTGGATAAACATATCGATATATCAGAATTCCTACTAGTAGAATAGCGGAGGCAATAAGATTTACAACGACCATTCTATACGGCTCTAGCATGCTGCTATAATAG
>CAYWEP010000035.1:0-11255 GCA_964457405.1 uncultured Gammaproteobacteria bacterium | reverse complement strand
GGCCGCAAGAAAATCCTTATTACCCGCTCCGGAAAGCCGATGGTAATTTTGGTAAGCACAAAAGAACAGGAAGTAAAGAAAAAAGAGAATTAATTTTGTAGGCGCAGCTTAATTATAGCTTAAACTGTACTTGTAAAGAAGCGTTGAGAACCTGAGCTAAGCGCTTCAAGAATGAAAGAGAAGGGACGGTTTTGGCATTCTCAACGCGAGAGATAACGGATTGTTTTGTATTCATCCGTTTTGCGATTTCAGCCTGCGTTAATCCTCTCTCAATTCGCGCTTTAATCAATGCTCTAGCAATTTCATACTCGAGTCGTGTTTCTTCAAGTGCTTCCTTGAAACCAGGTCTTTTAAGCAGTTCTTTACTATAATCTTCCCAAGCTAAGTGTTGTGAAGTTTTCATAATAGTTTTATTTTATAGCAAAATTGCTATAATTACAAGCCCCAATTTATTCACGTGATATGTGCTCAGCCAACCTTTCTTCGGCGATCCTTATTTCTTTCGGTGGTGTTTTGTCCTTTTTCTTTTTAAAACCATGTAATAATAAGAAAGCTTTTCCTGTTACAGCAATATAAAGAATTTGTATGTTATCCGTTCCTAAAATGCGAAGTTCCCACAATTCAGTATCAGCCAGTTTCTTGACATGCGGCAAGCCTAGTCTTGTACCAAAATCTCTCAATAAGTTTACCGCATCATATACTTTTGCTTGCGCTTTCAATTCCAGACTATCAATAAACTCTTTTACTGGTGAGTTTCCTTTCGGCGTTCTGTATAACTGGATTTTCCATTGCTCATCCATAATCGCATTATATACTGAGCAAGCAAAAATTTTAAAAATATGCTATACTGGATTTTAGTTAAAAGTTCAAAGTGAAAAACATGTCATGCTGAATTCATTTCAGCATCCATGAGATCCTGAAACAAGTTCAGGATGACAGAATTCTTCTTGTCATTTTGAACTTTGTCTCGCGAAGCAAGATCCTGCTCCGCAGGACATTTTGAATTTTTAACTTTTTTTTGTACTATGGCATCAGACACAAAATCACGACAAGTTCCTCTCGATAAAATCCGCAATATCGGTATTATTGCGCATATTGACGCGGGAAAAACGACGACAACCGAACGCATTTTGTATTACACAGGAAAAACCTATAAAATAGGCGATATTGATGCGGGAACAACCCAGATGGACTGGATGGAGCAGGAAAAAGAGCGAGGCATCACTATCGTATCCGCAGCGACAACCACGTTCTGGAAGGAATACAGAATCAATATTATTGATACCCCGGGTCACGTTGACTTTACCGCAGAGGTAGAGCGGTCACTTCGTGTTCTGGATGGAGGCATAACAGTGCTTGACGCAGAAGAGGGCGTGCAGTCACAATCTGAAACAGTCTGGAGGCAAGCGGATAAATACAAAGTGCCGCGCATCTGCTTTATTAATAAGATGGATAAGCTTGGTGCTGACTTTCTGGCAACGGTGAAGAGCATTGAGGATCGCTTGGGCGCAAACCCTGCGATTATGGTGTTACCAATTGGCAGCGAGCAGTCCTATAAAGGAAATGTTGACTTATTGACGCGACAATCTATTGTTTGGGGCTCAGATGAGTTAGGTGCAAAATTTGAAGTATTAGATGAGGTCCCATCTGATATGAAAGATCAGGTTGGGGAGTACCGCCACAAATTAATTGAGAAAATTGCTGAAACTGATGATGCGTTGCTTGAAAAATATTTGGCAGGTGAGGAGATCGCTGTTGAAGACTTGAAAAAAGCACTTCGCGCTGCGGTCATTGCTTATAAATTAGTCCCAATTTATGCAGGAACATCACTTCGCAATAAAGGTGTACAGCCACTTTTGGATGCTGTTGCTGACTATCTCCCTTCCCCTGTTGATTTGGGAGAAGTAAAAGGTACAAATCCAAAAACCGGTGAGGAGGAGGTGCGAAAGCTCGTCCCAGAAGAGGCGTATTCAGGGTTGGCATTTAAGATCCAAAATGATCCGCATGTAGGAAAATTAACCTATTTTCGCGTGTACTCCGGCATTATTAATTCAGGAACCTATATTTACAACAGCAGCAAAAATACTAAAGAGCGGGTAGGCCGCCTCCTTCTGATGCATGCAAATAACAGAGAGGAAATTAAAGAAGCGTATGCTGGAGAAATCGTCGCAATCGTCGGATTAAAAGAGACAGTCACCGGCGACACGCTCTGTGATGAAGCAAAGCCGATAGTTCTGGAGAAAATTTCCTTCCCGGAGCCTGTTATTTCTCTAGCTATTGAACCAAAGACCAAATCAGATCAGGAAAAATTGGGGTATGCATTAAAACGCCTCATGGAAGAGGACCCGACCTTTCGGGTTAAGGCAAATCACGAGACTGGACAGACTATCATTTCAGGTATCGGTGAGTTACAACTTGAGGTTATGGTCGACCGGATGAAGCGAGAATTTAATGTCCAGGCAAATACTGGTGCGCCGCAAGTTGCGTATAAGGAGACCTTTGAAGCAGAAGTTGAAGGTGAGGGAAAATACATTCGACAAAGTGGAGGACGAGGTCAGTACGGGCACTGCTTCCTTCGCGTTGAGCCAAAGCCAAGAGGTGAAGGAAATGAATTCGTCAATGCGATAAAAGGCGGTGCAATTCCTGCAGAATTTGTCCGCGCAGTTGAAAAAGGCGTATGGGAGACGCTTGAAAACGGTGTCCTGCTTGGGTATCCGATCATTGATGTCAAAGTTACCTGTTATGACGGATCGTATCACGAAGTAGACTCATCGGAAGTCGCCTTTAAGATCGCCGCATCACAGGCCTTGCAGGCTGCTGCCAGAAAAACACAGATGGGACTTTTGGAGCCTATCATGAAGGTTGAGGTTACCACTCCGTCTGAGTATATGGGTGATATCATTGGTGATCTCTCAGCAAAGCGTGCCCAGATTTCAGGGACACAGGAGCGGGGAAATGCGACGATTATTTTGGCAATGGTACCTTTGGCTGAATTAACCGGCTATGCGACAACGCTTCGCAGCATGTCCAAAGGAAGAGCTTCTTATTACATGGAGCCAAGCCACTATGATGCCGTACCGCGCAATATCGTTGAGGGAATGCTTGCTAAATCAACCTTCACCGGCCGCGTCGGCGCCCAAGCCTAATTAAGCCTCGTCTTGGTTTGACATATTTTCTGCGTCTCGCCAGTTGAGGATTTCACAAACAATGGGGATACTTACTTTTTGACCGTATTCAAAGTATATATGTCCTGCTTTATTCGCTGATGCGATAAGAGGATTATGTTCTTCTTCTTTGCGGCTTGCTTCTCTTCTTCTATCGGCTTCATCAGAGGTAATGGTTCCTGCTTTTATCTCTTCTCTGAGACCCGCTTCAAACGCTCTCCGTTTTTCCTGCAGGATATATTGCACATCAGTATTTATCGCATCTATACCGACCACTGGGTCATCATTTGAATGTAAGATAGTGATTGAATCTGCATAATCTCCTATCCCCTGCATGAGTTTTACCATTTGAGCATTTGAAACATCCTGTCCTTCTTTAGCAAGCTGTAATGGGTTTTGTTCAAGAAAAGGCTTAGGATTTAGCATGCGAATAATATTTCGTCGAGAACGAGGGAGGCGAACAAACCGAACAGCTTCTTGGCCGAGCATTTTCGCTATTCCTTTCGCAAGTTCTGGAAACGTTGGACTTCCAAATCCAGCAGGACTGACAAGGACGATATTGCCTACTTTCACATTGCCCTTCTCTTTGAGTCGATTAGCAACGGTTAGAATGACTGACGATCCTTCTGAATCGCCAACTAGGTCAACCTTTTCTAATCCCGCTTCCTCGATTGCCTGTACGGTTGCGTCTGCATTACGAAGAGCAAAGGCGTTATATATGCTGTCAGGCGGAGTCTCACCTGGTGGGTACGTTGGCGGCTGGGCTGAGAGGACGTCTCTATGTCTGTCGAAAAATGCTTTAAAAAAATGCTTTGTGTGTTCATTTGCTTTTGCTGTCCAGCCAAAAGCATATACGATAGTATTTCCAAGGGGATTTTCAGGTGTGGTGCGATAAGAAGCAAAGCTTCCTTCAGGCCGATTGTGAACAATCGGATGGAACTGTTCATCAAAACTTCTGTGGGTTGGTAATTGTTCACCTATACCTGTCTCAGCCATGAGCGGATTATATTCCATAATATATAGAATTTCAACTCCATGCACGGGCGGGTGAAGCACTGGATCTGCTATAGTAGAAGTACTCCTGTAATGAATACAAAAATGATAGGTATTGGTTTGGTAGTCGTTCTTCTTCTGATTGTTGGTTTTGTTTTTCTGCAAGGGAGGCAAAATAATCAGAGGGATAAGGTAACTCCACAGACAGAGAAAACCGAGATGGAAGCATCACAAGGAACGGAGGAAGAGTTCCGATATGGCGGTCAGGTTATTGCCGGGTCGACAACGCCGTACGTGGAGTTTACCAAATCAGGGTATGACCAAGCGCTTGCAGAGAGGAAAATAATTATCCTTAACTTCTACGCCAACTGGTGTCCAGTTTGCCGAGCGGAGACTCCGGATCTGGCAGCAGGATTTGAGAGTCTCAATAATCCAAACGTTGTCGGTTTTCGGGTAAACTGGAATGATTCAGATACTGATGATGATGAAAAGGCACTAGCGAAAGCGTTCTCTGTTCCCAATCAGCACACAAAAGTTATTTTAATAAACGGCAAGGCAGTATACAATGAGACAGAGCAGTGGAGCAAAGAGGACCTCGTACAGCAGATAAATGCTGTTTTGTAGACTATGACACTTTTGTTATTTTTCGCATTCTTAGCTGGTCTTGTGACCATTCTTGCGCCTTGCATCTGGCCGCTGTTGCCTATTGTCTTATCAACTTCAATCGGTGGAGGAAGGGCTAAGTCACTTGGTATAACGCTTGGTATTGTCCTCAGTTTTGGCGCGTATAACTTGAGCATTTCTTACCTCGTGCGTTTGTTTGGATTTAATCCTGAAATCCTGAGATGGTTAGCGATTGTTATTTTAGTGGCTTTGGGGCTTATGATGGTTGTTCCTTTTCTTTCTCGCATTTTTGAAGGATTCGTCAGCCGACTTGCAGGGGGATTAGGAGGGGGAAATGCGAAGCGAAGCGGATTTGGCGGTGGATTCGTGACTGGTTTATCGCTTGGGGTTGTCTGGACGCCGTGCGCGGGGCCCATTCTCACGGCAATAGCGACACTTTCGGCGACAGCGAAGGTCAGTTTTGATGTTATTCTCGTCACTATCGCTTATCTCATCGGCGTAAGTATTCCTCTTTTCCTCTTCTCCTATGGTGGGCAAAAATTTGTCAGTGAAACGAAATTTTTATCCCCTTATACAGGGAGAATCCAGCAGATTTTTGGAGCAGTTCTCCTTTTAACTGCCCTTGCCATAGCTACCAATTACGATAAAGTGTTGCAGGCAAAAATACTTGATGCTCTCCCCTCTTATTCAAATTTTCTTACCTCGTTTGAAAAAAACGATACAGTAAAAGCGGAGCTTAAGAAATTAAAAGATAACAAGCAATCCGGGATAGATTTAAACCAGCTCAACCTGGCTGGCGGCGCTGAGGAGCAGGCATTGTTTAATGCGCAAAATACACCAATGGCGCCTGAGTTTGTAGGGATTTCGAAGTGGTTAAACCTGCCGACTAGACAACAAGCATTGACTATGCAAGAACTGCGGGGGAAAGTTGTATTGATTGATTTCTGGACATATACTTGCATTAACTGTATTCGAACACTCCCTTTTGTTATGAGCTGGTATGACAAGTACAAGGATCAAGGATTTGTCGTTGTGGGTGTGCATACGCCGGAATTTGAATTTGAAAAGAGTACTGCAAATGTTGAAGATGCGATCAAACGGTTTAAGATCCATTATCCTGTCGCTCAGGATAATGATTATAAGACGTGGGATGCATACAGCAATCAGTACTGGCCGGCTGAGTATTTGATAGATGCGAAAGGAATTATTCGACGCGTCCATTTTGGCGAAGGCGAGTATGACAAAATGGAAAAAGCGATTCAACTCCTACTTAAAGAGGCAGGACAACAGCAAGTGGCAGAGGATATGGTCGACATGCCCGATGAAACACCTAAGACCCGCAATACACCCGAGACATATTTGGGATCAAAAAGGATGGAATTTTTCTATCCAAGCAGCAGACTTGGCAACGGAACAGATACATATACAATAACTGATTCGCCACAGCAGAACACATTCTCACTTGGTGGGACATGGACAATTGCGGACCAATATTCTATGGCAGGCAGCAAGGCAGTGCTTGTTGAGCATTTTGACGCACAAAAAGCGTTTTTGGTAATGCGACCTGGCGCAAATAACGCAAAAGCACAAGTTCGCGTTTCGCTTGATGGGGAATTGATAAGCAGCAAACAAGCGGGCATAGACGTTGTGAATGGCATAGTAACAATTGATTCTGACAGGCTCTATGAGTTAGTAGATCTGAAAGGGGAGGCTGAGAATCATATTTTAAAGCTTGAATTCCTCACCCCGGGCACTGAAGTCTACGCCTTCACCTTCGGGTAGACGAGCGGGTGTATAATAGTATAACGCGTGAAGAAATTGGCAGTTCTCATTGGTTTACTGCTTCCTCTTCTTTTCTTACTTCCCTATGCTTTGCAGACAGCAAAGAATAAGGTCAAAGAGGATTTGGCAAAGCCAATCCATTCCTCCATACAACCCACACTATCGCCGACAATTCCTACTCAGAAACAGAAAGAAAAAACATCTATTTTTGTCCCACACTGGACAGTGCCTACTCAAAATGCTTCTTTTTCAGACTATGATGCAGTAATCTATTTTGGTATTACACCAACAAAAGAGGGAATAGATACGGATGAAGTAGGCTATAAGAACCTCAAGCGATTTATTCGCGCTGTTGGGGAAGAACAAAAAACATCCTTAACGCTTCGCATGCTTGACTCGACAGTCAATCTGGCTGTACTGAAAGATAAAAAAGCACAACAAAATATCGCAAAGCAAACAATCGCCGTGGCCAAAGAAGAAGGATTTGATGGCATTATACTGGATCTTGAGCTAACAGCACTCCCCTTCTCATCAACAATATCTCAGATAAATAGCTTAGTTGCTGAGCTGTCAAATGAGGCGAGAGAAAACGATATATCATTTGCCGTGCTTCTCTATGGCGATACGTTTTACCGCGTCAGACCATTTGAGGTAAAGACAATCGCAAAATCTGCAGATGAAATTATGATTATGGCATATGATTTCCATAAGGCACGCGGTAATCCAGGCCCTAACTTTCCCTTGGATGGAAGAAATGTCTATGGATATGATTTTAAAAAGATGACTGATGATTATTTGCAATTTGTACCGCCTGAGAAACTAACAGTTGTTTTTGGATTGTTCGGGTATGATTGGGAGGTGAAGGACGATTCGCAGAAAGCTACTGCAAATGGGAACGCGTTAAGTTTTACAAAAATAGAGCAATCACTCCTTGCGAAATGTTCATATCAGCAATGTAAAGCAACACGGGATCCTCTCTCCGCAGAAAAAAAAGTTACCTATACAGATGCTGATAAAAAGCACGTTGTATGGTTTGATGACCTCGCATCGGTTGCGAAAAAGCAGGAATTTCTGAAGACGCGCGGCATTACTTCTTACAGCTTCTGGGCGTACTCGTACTTTTAGTCTCTATAAATAAACTATTGACTTCTTTGTGAGAATCTCGCTACACTGCTGGTAGCGAGAGGGTTAGTATAATTTTCTCGAGCTCTCTCGATAAAGACAGTGCTTATCTTGCTCAGGACATTGCTTATAGGGTTATTCTGTCTTTTCCTTTTTGCAAAGGCATCCCCTGTTCTCGCAACGACGACTGCCTATAAGATTACAGATCCATTTCAAGCTCCGCCGCCAGCTGTTGCAAATGTCGGGCGAGTTTTTTTTGTTCATACTATTCGAGTGCCATATGATTCTGGAAAGATGATCTTAAGCGGGACGCCAGATGGAACGGGAAGTGCTAAGGTATACGACGGCATGATACTTGCATTCAATAGGTTAGATGAATTTCCAGGAGATGAAATTTTTATCTATAATGGGCTTGATAATTTTATTCCTAACTTCTGCATCACACAACCTTTAATGCCTCCAATAGACCTTACGCAGTTTTTTAGAAGGCCAGGAGAGTATGCAATAGGCGTAAGAATGATTGATTGGTGCGGGAGGCCTAAAGATATAGGGTCTTTGTATGTGGTGAACACTGAGTCACCCCCAACGCCATTTCTTGACCTGCCGTGGGATTATGCAGGAGAAGGATTGACTTTTAATGAAGCGGCGCTCAATATTAATTCCTTTTTTGACCATGAGTATCCGTTGTTGAGTAGTGGACTTGCTGAGCCGGATCAGATCATCAAATATGATAATCCAAGGCGAAC
This sequence comes from uncultured Gammaproteobacteria bacterium, assembly GCA_964457405.1. Lineage (GTDB taxonomy): Bacteria > Patescibacteriota > Microgenomatia > Levybacterales > UBA12049 > CAYWEP01. Next base: position 2,824 of record CAYWEP010000035.1, on the reverse strand, counting down.
TGATGACTCATACTCCTCACATGACGGTTATGATTATGGTACTCCAGCGCAAGTGGAAAATGGAGACTCTGTGCTGGCTGCGGCGTCGGGAACTGCTACATATATAAATACATGTGGTGCGTGCGGCAATGCAATTCATATTGATCATGGGAATGGCTATCAGACTCGATATTACCACTTACAAAGAGAAGGATTGATTACGTCTACTCCAGGTGAGGAAGTGCAGGTTAATGCTGGAGATGTTATTGGGAGAGTAGGAGCAACTGGTAATGTTTGGCCGCAAGGTGAAGAAGGCGCACATATTCACTTTATGATTGTTCAAGATAAAAACGGTGATGGAAATTTTGATGATAATATCCCTGATGGCGTGACGGATCCATTTGGTTGGCAATCAACAGATCAAGATCCGTGGGAAAGCTACGCCTTTTTCTATAATGGTCTCAACAGAACCGGTAATAAAAGTTTTTATCTGTGGAAGAAGAAGCTTGATGGACTGAAAGCGAGTTTGGCAGCAAATGGTGGCATCTTCTCAGCAGGTCGCTATACAGTTGCTGTCCCGCAAGGAGCTACCAACCAAAATCTGACACTTGAGTTGCTAGCATCTCCCTTGCAGCGCATTTCTGATTCTCTTGTTTCTGTCGGTTCTGCCATGCAAATAGCCGCAAAAGATCCTATTGGGAATCTTGTGACAATTTTTCAAAAACCTTTCACTATTGGTATAGACTTTAGTACCTTTGATCTGTCACGGTTTAAAGTCGGCACAATTTCAATTTATTCCAGTTCGGATGGAGGAAAAACGTGGAAAAAAGAAGATTCATTTGTAGATTTTCTGAATAAAAAAGCAACGACAGAGGTTGATCATCTAACGCTTTTTACTCTTATGGCAGAAAGAGCAGATACAATAGCTCCGACGACAACTATTGTTTTGATAGGCGATGAGGGTGAGTCCGGATGGTTTCGCTCGGATGTGCAGCTGAGTCTTGAAGCGACGGATAATGAAGAAGGATTAGGCGTTGACTATACAATGTATAAGGTTGATGATGGAGATTGGGAAGAATACGTTACGCCATTGCAGTTTAGTGACGAGGGAAATTATAAAGTCGAGTTTTATTCAGTTGATGTAGATGAAAACATAGAAGAGCTCAAATCAGTGGAGTTCTCAATTGATAAAACACCGCCTACTGTTTCTCTTGATGCAAATCCGAAAACTCTCTGGCCGCCAAATGGGAAAATGGTGAATATAGCTATCACAGGTAGCAGCGTAGATGACCATCTGTTTTCGACGGATATTTTCGTGGAAGATGAGTATGATATAGTCGAGCCATCAATTGTAAACTTTGGTCAGATGATTCAGCTTGAAGCAAAAAGATATGGTGATGATAAAGACGGAAGAGTCTATATAATTAAAGCAACAGCAATGGATAAGGCTGGCAATACATCGACTGCGGATATAAATGTCACCGTTCCACATGATAAGGAAGATCAAAAAGCTGATTAAACCTATTGCATTAACATCAAGAAAACGGTACGCTTGAGTATAGCTACAACAATGAAAAAGCAAAGAAATAGTCACAGTCTAGCATTAGGTTTGACTATTGTTATTCTGTTTGGTCTTCTATTATTAGGTTATTTTGTTGCAAGATCTACCAAGAACCTAAGCTCGGTAAATAATTATCAACAACCAAATACCAGTCAGAATACAACTTTCCAATCGAAAAATCTTAAATTTATTGTTTTAGCCCCAAAGAATTTCGAAATTGAAGAGAGTTTTACTTCTGTTATTTTTAAAAACGAAGAAGGCGAGATTGTATTAGGTAGGAGCGGAACAAATTTCAAAAAACTCGAAGAATATCTTGAAGACCTCTCTATAAAGAACAGAGCTACGATAACAAATCGTCAATATTTTAATGGTCAACCCAATATAGTTAAAGGAAGAATTCGATATCAAAATATCCAAACTGAAAAAGAAATATATTTTATATATAATGACAATTGGGTTTATTCATTATCAACAGATTCAGAAGCGCTTTTTGATGATTTGGATGAGATTGCGAAGTCGTTTCGGTATAGACCGTGATCTTCTCTTCTTGACCGCATAAATATTCTTCCCTATAATACTCTTGTCATGGGTCGACAGCAGGAAAGATTAGAGACACAAGGAAAACCCACAGAACCGCAGATTACTGATACACAGCGGACGGAAGCAGTGCGGCACTTAATCTCCATTTTGGCAGTAGAACCAAATCCGTTTAGTAATCAGCTCATTAGGCGTTTGTCAGCTGTTTTCGGAGAAAGCGACTCGGTTTATATAGACAGATTACACCCCGCTTTACACCCGTTGGTTGATACTCTCGCGCAGTTTATGGCAGAGCATCCCGTTGATGCGCCGAAGGAACAGTCTCCCGTGCAGAAACCATTTTATCTTGGGTATTGACGCCTGGGGGGAAATGGTGTATCATGTCGATTGTCTCATTGCAATAATGAGTTAATGTCATCTTTATAAACGAAGGACTTTCTTAAGAAGAACCGACTGCATAAAGAGGTTCTTTTTTACATAAGAAAACTATGGCAGATACAAAATTTCAAAGAAGCAAACCACACGTTAATATCGGAACGATCGGTCACGTCGATCACGGCAAGACCACGCTTTCTGCTGCAATAGCTACAGTCCTTTCTAAAAAGGGAATGGCACAAGCGAAAAAATATGAAGACATTGATAACGCCCCTGAAGAAAAAGCACGGGGCGTTACTATTAATATTACCCACCTTGAATACGAAACAGAAAAGCGTCATTACGCCCACATCGATGCCCCAGGTCACGCAG
>CAYWEP010000034.1:0-11600 GCA_964457405.1 uncultured Gammaproteobacteria bacterium | reverse complement strand
CGATTTTCAAACGGCTAAATGGTGTTGCTTCTGTCACCTCAGGCTATGCTGGAGGCAATCCGCCAGCCCATTCGGGTCTGAGCTCAGGGTCGAAGACTGGCGGAGGAAACCTGTCATATGAGCAGGTATCAACAGGCGCAACTGGGCATGCCGAAGCAGTGCAGGTAGAATTTGACCCAAGCGTTATTCCTTATACAAGACTCCTTGATGTATTCTGGGCGACACATGACCCAACGACTTTGAACCAACAGGGCGCAGACGTCGGCACGCAGTATCGATCGGTTATTTTTTATCACAATGAGGAGCAGAAACGCATGGCAGAAAAATCAAAAGAAAAAATGGGCATTTCTGGAAAATTGAATGACCAAATAGTAACTGAAATTCTTCCTTTTAAAAAATTCTATACAGCTGAGGAATATCACCAGAATTACTACGATACCAACCGTACCTATCCCTACTGCAGAGTGGTTATTGATCCAAAAATTAGAAAATTACTTAAGGAGTTTCAAAAAGACGTCAAAGAAGAATATCAATCAGGCTAGTTTTTCGTTGAGGTACTGTATTGCCTCCTTGGGAGTATCGGCAAAATATAAATACTCGTCCAGCGGTTTGGTAATAAACCCGTCATCTTTCATTCTCTTCCAGAAGCTTGGCAAACTCCCGCGCAGGCCAGATATATTTTTCTTCTAATTCATTGACCGAGCAGAAAACTGCAATATATTTCATGTAATCATGATTATACTGTTATGCAATCTATGATACTCAAAATGTTGTAAAGGCAGTAATAAATTAGTTCTCCTAGGAGTGGATTATAATTTCGCCGCTCTCAATGACTGTGGATGGTTCTGTAGTATCTCCTGCACCGAGTTGGTTATCATATATAACTTCGTTAGTACCCTTATCCCATACCTTAAGCCTGAATTTATTTTCTCCCCCACCACCCGATATTTGTCCATCAACTGCTGTAAGCATGAATCCATAATCTCCGTTTCCATTTATTGTTCCAGATCCTTTGTATTGTCCTCTTGCTCCCGCAATTACCAACCAATCATATGATGTTGAGTTAAACGTAAAATTGGCCGTTATAAAACGGAACTGCGTATTACCTGTAGGTGTATTTACGCCATTTTGGTATTTTGATACGAATCCAAATATCGCATTACCAGTCAAGCTTGGATTTTGAGTATAAGCGCCGGCAGGCGATGTAATCCTGCCTGACCCTGTGATAAATCCTGCAGATGGGTCATAGACGACAATATATTGATAAGTATTTGTTCCTGATCCGTTATCATCATCTGTCATGGTGAGAGTCATTTTGTAAGCACCCGCCACAGTGTATGTATGACTATCTGAAACCGAACCCGAGCCGTTGTTTTCAGTAACTGTCCCACTAGTTGTGTCTCCATCTCCCCAATTCCATGAAGCTGTATGGGTGTCAAGAACACCAGGGTCTGTGAACGTTGCAGAGGCATTAATTGAATTGTTTACCTCAATCAAGTTGTTTGAAACAGTAATTGTTGAAACAGTAGAATTAACATTGTTTACTGTTATATTTGCTGTCGCATCCCCAACTGATCCTTGGTTATCTGTAACAAAAACATGCACGGTATATACTCCGTTATCTTTATAGTTGTGATTTAATGTAAAGCTTATTCCGGAAAGTGTTAAGTCTTCGATAGTCCAATCGTCATAATCAACAATTGCTGTCCAAGAGCTGGAATCTGGATCGTTAAAAGACCCGGCTGCAGAGTAAGTACCACCCTCATTTAGGGTCGCATCAGAAAGCAAATTGAGAACCGGAGGCTGGTTAGTGTGAATTGTGAAGGTTTGTATTTTTTGAGCTTCATAAACTCCAACATTATCAATAGACCAGAAGGTAATTTCATGTTGCCCACTTCCTGAGACTTGAAATGGTCCAGAATACGTTTGGGTTGTACCCCCATCTTTTTGATAATAAGTTGTTGCGATACTAAACCCCTGCGCAGCAGTTGCTGAGAGAGTAACCGTTGTAGGATCAGAATAATCACCATTTGTATCTGGTCCTGTTTCAAGGGTTGCAGTCGTAACAGGCCTATCGTGAATAAATTGAAGAGATATTATCTCTGTCTGGTCAGAGGTTACAAGTATATTGCTTAAAGTGAACTGAGAATAAATGCTTCCACTTGATGGTGTGGCAGTAAAGATGTATGGATCATTGCCCCCATTTCCTGTCGGAAATAGCCATAAGATTGTGTCTCCTGATGAATCTGTTGCCGGGGATGGATTAGTATATTTTGATTCTGCCAAATCGAAGGAGAAATTATTACTCAGCGTTATTCCGGTTGTATTGGCCCAGGAACCACCATTTGGATGCGAGGTTGTAATTGCAACGTTTTCTACTGGAGTATTCGAAGAATCTTGTACATGTACCGTAACTTTCTTTGTGGGAAGCGTGAAGTCTTGAGTAGTATTCTGAGTTAATTGGTAGGAAAGTTTTCGAAGTTGATAGGATTGCGGAACATTTAAGGCGAGACTATTGCCGTTACTAAAAACTTGAAGATTGTAGGTATCTGGCAAAACCTGCAATGAATAACTTCCTGAAGAATCTGTAGTTGCGGTAGTAACAGAATTATTTGGACCAGTTAGACGTACGGATTGATTAGAAACTGGGTTATCAAGAGAGTCATAAACATGACCACTCAGAGAAATAGGTGTCTCTATCACAATTGTCTTAGTTACGTTATTGGTAATTATAATATTCGAGAGAGTAGTAACCGGTAAGCCACTCCCGCTCGGTGGTGTAGCAGTAAAGATATAGGGATCGTTTCCGCCCGTACCATTAGGGAATAACCACAATACGGCATCGCCCGAAGAGTCCGTTACGGGCGATGAAACACCCGCTGTACCATACTGAGATTCTGCTAGATCGAAAATAAAACTATTGTCCAATGTGATTCCTGTAGTGTTTGCCCAAGAACCACCATTTGGGTGCAGAGTTGTAATCGCAATATTACTCATGGGATTTCCTGATGAGTCTTGAACATGCACTGTGACCTGTTTTGCTGGGAGTGTGAAATCTTGGACAGTGTTTTGATTTAATGGGTAGGAGAGTTTACGTAGTTGATACAATTGCGGAACACTCAAAGAAAGACTATTGAATCCGCTCTTGAAAACTCGAAGATCAAAATCACCTGGCAAAACTTGAAGAGAATAACTTCCTGAAGGATCAGTAGTTGCCGTAGTAACAGAACTATTTGCCCCGGTTAAACGGACTGACTGATTCGAAACTGGATTACCTAGTGGATCATATATATGACCGGAGAGGGTAATTGGCTCAAGTAAAGTTATTGTTTTTGTTACGTCGTTAGTTATTGTATTATTGGAGAGTGTAGTTGTCGCAAAACCACTACCACTTGGCGGTGTAGCGGTGAAGATATAGGGATCGTTGCTACCGTTTCCTGTGGGGAAAAGCCAGAGTATCGCATCGCCAGAGGAATCAGTTGTAGGCTGTGGACTGGCATACCTTGATTCAGCCAGATCAAAGGTGAAATTATTATTTAAAGTCAACCCAGTAGTATTAGCCCATGAACCGTTGTTTGGGTGAGAGGTAGTTATTGTAACGTTGCTTACGGGATTATTTGATGAGTCTTGAACATGCACTGTAACCTTTTTAGCGGGAAGTGTAAAGTTTAAAATAGTACTTTGGTTTAGCGTGAAAGAAAGCTTGCGAAGTTGGTACCATTGTGGAACATTGGAGGAAAGACTATTATTAATGCTGAATACTTGCAGGTCATAGGTATCTGGCAAAACTTGAAGAGAATAACTTCCTGAAGGATCAGTAGTTGCTGTAACAATTGAGTTATTTGAACTCGTTAGTCGCACAGATTGATTTGAGACTGGATTACCTAGTGGATCGTAGATGTAACCACTAAGTAAAACCTGATCAGCAAAAACAAGAATGAAATTTAATATAGTGTTTGCCGAAATTGTTTGGCTCAAAGCAATTGCCGAACCAAAACCACTCCCTGACGGAGGAGTTACCTTAACATCATACGTTCCACTCTCTATGTTTAAACTATAGTTCCCTCCGGAATCTGTAGTTGTGCTTGCAACGCCTGTAGTTGTACCGGCATTCAACACATCGATAGTGGCTCCAGCAATAGCAACGCTTGCGCTGTCTGTTACTTGTCCTGAAAGAGTGAGCTGTCCTGCTAGGGCTTGGCTTGGGAATAGTAGAAAAATTAAAAATGCAAGAGAGGAGAAAACAGCAAGGAGGACTCTTTTTTGCATATAATCTTTTACCTCACCAAAGCACTTTATTTGTAAACATATTATTAACAATTGTCAATACATCAATCTTGATGTATCGTAAATGAATGACTTTACTAAAAATCCTAGGGAGTCATTTCATTATTGTTCTATGCGTGGCTATCTTCATTGCCATTAAATTTTCTACATTAAATTTCCCTTTATTATCTGATTCCTATGTTCATTTCTATACAGCAGAGAGCATTATTCAAGGCAAACTACTATACAAGGATATTTTTTATACTAACTTGCCTCTTTTCCCACTCATTGCACTTTTATATAAGACACTAATTTTAGGAAATATTCGTTACTTCAATTTAACCGCTTCAATTGAGGCATCTATAATTACGCTAATCATTTATACGCTGGTATTCAAAGAGTCAAAAAGTAAATTGACTGCGCTGCTTTCATCATTGGTGTATCTTTTTTCTTTCGTTACATTAACCACCGTTGATGGGCAGTCCGGAGTTCTTACCGCTTCATTGTTTGCGATATTATCTTATTATTTCCTGCTGGGAAAAAAATATACACTTGTCGGAATACTGCTTGGGCTATCTATCCTTACAAAGGCATATTTTGCTGTAGTTGTCGTTCCGTTCATGTTATTTTTATTTTTAAAAAAAGAGAGAAAACCACTCCTCAAATTAACAACAAGTTTCACAATAACAATACTAATCATCCTTGCGCCATTTCTTCTATTTTCACTCCCGGATTTCTTAAAAGATATACTTTCATATTCATTAATGAAAAAAGACCTTACTTCAAAGTTTAGCTCGCTTGGGGTTTGGCTAATTTACGATGCGTTATTAATGATACTTTTGACAATTAACGCAGTCAGAATCAGAAGAGACCTTCTTCTTGGACTCATTTGCCTATCATTCACTGTCTTTTTCTTGCTTTACCAAAGCGTTTTCTTTATTTACCTTAATATAATAACTCCTTTTTTATGCATCTCTCTTCCCAAAATATTATCAAGTATCCAAGGCGATTTGCACTACAGAAGAGTAATTACAGTATGTATATTTTTATACTTTATATTCCCTGTCTCTACATATTTAAATTTGTACAATGCAGGAATGAATTATCTACCATTCGATAAATTAAACCATCTAATTAAAGTCGTTAGTAATGAGAACCCCTCCTTTCTCTATGGAACACCAGATCTGGCTCCGGCAGTGTCGTATGTTACCGGAATTCCACTTTTTTATAATATTATTGACACTAATGATGCTATTTATAAATCTGGCATATTAGATAGTAAAAAGTTAAGCAAGGAGGCAGCTAGGAATAAAACAATAATTTTGACTTACGGTGCAAATTATGCAAACTTAAAAAATATTAACCTAAATTCTTTTGCTGATACAAAAATTCTTACTATACACTGCAAAGTTATTGAAAGTATTCCTGTAAAACCTTCCAATGTTGCGAATGTTATAAATGTATTTAAATGTTTTTAGAGGGTTTTATCTATCTATTTCATACACCGGGAAGAGGTCGTAAGAGTCTGAAGCTTCTCTCAGTCTATATGTGCTTTCCCTGCATTTTCAGCTTTAATTATTAACCTGTTTTCCCGCCTTTAAGATCATGTGATGAAATATTTTGACTCGCCTCCCTGCTGTTTAAGATATGCGACAGCTATTTTCATATTTTCATTTGTTTTGTTATCAGTGTTCTACCTCGCGCAAAAAATATGCCAATAACAACAAGAAGTATAGCAACAATGCCTATTGCCCACCACCTCTGCATACCGGCGAAAAAAGAAGCCCCTCCGACAATGACTGCAATAAGTAGTATTTTAAAATATTTTTATTCATGCTTTGCTACTCACCTCCTCCACGAAAGTAGTTAGTATAAAGTAGCAAGTATCATGTATAAAAAAACTTCCTCTCATACTTAATACTAAATACTTTATGCTTAATATCATTCATATCTCAGTGCTTCAATCGGTTGTAAGTTTGCTGCTTTACGGGCGGGATACCAGCCAAAGAGAATACCAATTACGCCTGATACTCCAACCGCCAAAAATACCGATTGCGGAGAAATAGTAAAGGGAAGATTAATAAAGTAGGCAATCACAAACGACAATACGCCTCCTAAAAACATCCCTAAGACTCCTCCGGCAATTGTTAAAAGGACTGATTCTGCCAGAAACTGGGCAATAATCCATTTCTTTTTTGCTCCCAATGCTTTTCTAAGTCCTATCTCACGGGTTCTTTCCGTCACGGTTACGAGCATAATATTCATGATGCCGATTCCGCCTACGAGAAGGGAAATTGCCGCAATGCCTGATAAAAGCGCCGTAAAAGTTCCTGTTATTTGCGTTGCAGTATCTAAAATGTCATTTTGAGAAAAAATAGTAAAATCCGCGTTTTGCGGATCGGAAATCTTGTGTCTTTTGAGGATGGTATATCCGACTTCGTCACGCACCCTATCCATTTCTTCTTTATTTTCTACCTGAATTGAAATTGAGCCCACAAAATCAACCCCAAAAAGCTGTTTTTGGGCAGTGGAAAGTGGAATAAAAACAATATCGTCCTGATTGCCGCCAAAACCTCCTCCGCCTTTTGAGGCCGTCACACCAATAATATGGAAGGTTAATTTGTTGATCCTAATTGTTTGGCCGATGGGGTTTGCTCCCTGCCCGTCCAGCAGGCTGGTTTCTCCAAAAAGGTCGGTCACGACCTGCGGTCCCAAAACCGCAACTTTGGCAAGAGATGAGATATCCCGATTGGTAATAAAGGCTCCGCTTGCAAGAGTAATATTTCTAATCTCCTTATAAGTTGGCAAAACACCTACTACCTGTGTATTAGTGTTATTTCTTCCGGCAACAACTTGGCCGCGTCTCAAAAGTTCTGCCGAGACATTTTTAATACCCGCAACTTTTCCACTTTCCAGCGCTTTGGCATCATCAAGTTTTAAAGTGGTTGAAGTGCCTGCTGCAGACTGGATATTGCCCGGCCTTATAGCCCCCGGAATAACAGTTAAAAGATTGGAGCCCAAAGATTCAATCTGGCTTTCTACTGCCTTTTGTCCTGCCTGCCCTAAAGAGACAAGGGTAATAACTGCCCCAATACCAATTACAACTCCTAATGTTGCCAAGGCAGTTCTAAGTTTGTTAAGAGTTAATGCTTCCAATGCCGACTTTAAAGTTTCTGAAAAGTCCATAGATCAAAACTAAAAGCGCAAAACTCAAAGTTCAAATTTACAATTCAAGTCTTAAAAGTTTTTAGTTTTCCGAAACCACTTTCCCATCTCTTAGCTGAATAACTCTTCTGGCATGTTCGGCAATATAAGACTCATGGGTAATTATCACGATTGTATGACCTTTTTTATCTAAGTCTTGGAAAATAGCCATGATTTCATCGCTTTGGACAGTTGCTAAATTGCCGGTTGGCTCATCAGCTAAAATTAACTTCGGGTTATTTGCGAGACTTCTTGCGATTGCTACTCTTTGTTGCTGCCCGCCTGATAGCTGGTTTGAGATATGACCAAGCCTGTCTGTCAAGCCTACCATTTCCAAAAGTTTTCTGCCGCGTCTTTCTCGTTCTTCTTTTGGCATACCTGCATAAACCATTGGCAGCGTTACATTCTTTAAGGCGTTGGTTCGGGGCAGGAGATTATAAGCCTGGAAAATAAAGCCTATTTTCCGATTGCGAATATCAGCGAGCGCATCGTCTGTTAGTTTGCTGATATTCTCTCCATCAAGGATGTATTCTCCATTTGTCGACGTGTCAAGTGCCCCTAAAATATGCATGAGCGTTGACTTGCCAGATCCCGACGGCCCCATGATAGCAACAAATTCTCCCCTTTTTATGTCAAATGAGACGTCATCAAGAGCAATTGTTTCAATATCGCCTGTTTTATATATTTTTGAAATGTGAGAAACATGAATCACCTTCTACCGCCTCCGCCTCCTTGTATAAAGATTCTTTGTCCTCCACCGCCTCTTCCACCAAAGCCGCTAAAAGGCGATCCGCTTCCTTGCTGATTCGTACCTCCACCAGTTTGACCGGCAATAACAGTATCTCCTTCAGAAAGTCCAGAAACTATTTCCACTTGCGTATCATTTGCTTCACCTGTCTCAACAATTACGTCTTGCACAGCCCCATTTTTCATAACCCGAACACTTGATTGACCATTTTGCGTTTGAACAGCGCCTGATGGAACAAGCAAAACATCATTCTTTATACTGGTAATAATCTTGACGCTTACTGCCATATTTGGATAGATGTTTGGGAGTCCTGAATCCAGCGTGATTGTTGCAGGATATGTCGTGACACCCGAGCTGACAGACCCGTTGGTATCAATTGAGGCTACTTTTCCGGTGAATGTTTTGTCGGGAAACGCATCAAGCGTGAGGGTGACTTTTTGTCCTGACTTCACAGTAACAACGTCAATTTCTGAAAGATTGACGCTTGCCTGAATTCTCCCTCCCGGAATCGTTATCGCACCGACTGTTTGAGAAGACGCAGTAGTCGTATTGGAAGTTGTCGATGAACCCTGGTCGTTACTGTCTGTAATTGAAACGCCAGGCGAAAGTGTGAAGTTTGTAATTGTTCCCGCAGTTGGCGCTTTAATACTCGCTGAAGTTTGTTGATACGACAACCATGCGCTTGAGAGCGCCGCTTCAGCTTGCGAGATCACACCTGCCTGGTTATTATAATCTGCCTCCGCCTGCAGCCATTCTGCGTTTTCCTCAATGTATTTAGGATCGGCTTTCTGTGCATCGCTGGGATTGGAAATCCCTCTGTCGGTCACAAATGCTTGATTTGCCTTAAATAAGGCGGATTGAAGAGAGTTCATCTTTGCCTTTGCGCTATTGAGCGTATTCTGCGAAGCCAAGTAACTCGCCCATGCCGCTGTCTGCCTCTGTTGCGAATCTTGATCCAAAGTAATATCGGCAATTTTTTGCCCTTCAGCTACCGTGTCACCGTTTTGTACATACACAGTACTGACAATCCCTGTCGCGCTTGTCGTGATGCTGACGGTGTTACTACTGGAGATTGTACCCGATGCGGTTACACTTAAAATGAATGTGCCCCGTTCTGCCTGTGCTGTCTGATATTGTGGCTGATTATTTTTTTGACCAAAAACTCGAGGATATCCAAACCATCCGATAATAAGTAAAACGGAAATGATCGCGAGTTTCTTAAAAAGCGAAAGGTGCCAGAACCACCTGAGTATACTTCCGACTTTACCTCTCAAACGAGCAATAAATTCCATACGATCAATAATCGTAGTGTTTCAAGCTGAAAAAGACTTTAATCTTTTTTGAGGGCAGTATCAAGAACAGGGAGGCAATAGTCCTCGGTGAATGCAAAATCATATCCAGTCGTTCCGTCATAGGCAACATCGACTGCGAAATTTTCCTGTTCCAAACCTTGCTTTATTGAATTAGCGATCTTGTGCTCATCCTCAACTACGAGAATTCTCATGAGTACAGATTATAGCAGCAAAACTGAAAAATAGTTGAAAAGAAATTCTTGCAATAAAATTATTAAAAATATGCTAGGATAGGCGCAATGATTAAAGAGGTAGTAACTATGTCTCTCACTATTCTCTCTAGTCTTCCTGCCTTGTTTGTGCCAATGCTCTGGCAAGAAGCAGCTCCTCCTCCCTTTGATAGCCCTATTCCGAAGGAGGAAATCGTCCTTTCGGCAAAAATATCTTCCAGTCCTCCTAAACAACAACCCACCGAAACTACCACGCCAACACTAACGCCGACTCCGACAAATACCCCGACACCAACGCCAACTGATACGCCTACTCCCACTCCGACACCAATCCCAACCGTCACAACCTCTCAAGATTTGGAAACGCTCTTTACCAAATATGCTGATGAATATCACGTCGACAAAGAACGCCTCAAGCGCACAGCAGCCTGCGAATCAGGCTTTAACACGCAAGCAAATTTCAATAATCTCTATGTCGGGATGTTCCAATTTTCAGAGGGTGCATGGACCACTGTCCGATCAAGCATGGGATTATCGACAGATCAAGAGCTTCGGAAAAATGCTGAAGAATCAATACGAAGCGCCGCATTTATGCTCTCCCGCGGACAGGAAAACGCCTGGCCAAGTTGCAAGTAAGGAAAAATCAACCCTTTTTCCGCATGTGTTTGAACATTTCAATTTGACGAAGACGTTTCTCCGCTTGCCCATGCGTCGGGTATGTTCCCATATTTCGTCCGCTCTCAGCAACAACACGATACCCTTCTTTTACCTTTCGGATCATATGTTTTTATAATGCAAAGAGGAGAAAACCAAATAAGATAACGCCAAAAGAGAGAAGTGCCGGTACGACAAATAATTCTATGCCTGTCACGGGAACTGCACCACCGCCTCCCAAAGCAAGGTAAGGCGTAGCATTTGGGCTATCAGCTACCCAACCGCTGAACGGACCAATCGAACAGGAGTTATTTGCACGAATTTTGAAGTAATATGATAATCCTGGATCCAAGTTCTGAACAACGTATGAAATGGCGCCTGTTGACTGTCCGTAGTTGATATTTGTATTATACCGTTCATCGCCAACGCTCAATCCGTACACTGTTGTATAGCTCGTAGCATTGCTTATTGGAGTGAAATACAGGGTTGCCGAAGATGATGCACGATCAATCTGGTAGAGATTGGGGGCAGTGGTTATGGGCGTACATCCTTGCGCAACTGCTTTTTGTACAGGAAGATGCAAAAAAAGGATGATAAAAAAGATAAAACCAAATAACACACAAAGATGCTTCATAGGCAGTTGTAGCTGTGCAGTCTACAGTTACAGCATAGTAAATATTTTTGCAAGAAACAAGAGAGAGATTGTGGAATTTATTTATCGTTGTTTGGAGGCTGGACTACGCCTTAAAAGATGTCTTGCTTTGGACGTAGATCTTGTATACCATAAACTCTTTGATCAGGAGTTAAGGTTTTTATAGGCGGAGAGCAAGCATCAACAAGCCTCTGCGCTGCGCCTCGTGCCGCATAAATCATGCTTAAGCCTAATGCCGGAAAGGCGCCTTTATGTATTAGAACCTTACCACCAAGCTCGTTTCTTTCAATGCATGCCTCGAGTTCATGTTCTCTCTCTGCAAAGTCTGGTGAGACATTATCACTATCGTATATGACCATATACCGACCATTAAACGACTCTTGAATCATTGCGCGAGAGGAAGAAGCTGTTGGGTCAGCATCAAAACGTGGTCCTAAATCTCGATCTCCCATAAAACCTACCGTTTTCTTATACGTTAAAAACGTTGCAATGTCAATATGTTGTACAGGAAGAGGACATCGGTAAGACTTTTGTTTTTAAGACTTGCTCAATAT
>CAYWEP010000033.1:5778-11885 GCA_964457405.1 uncultured Gammaproteobacteria bacterium | reverse complement strand
TAATCGCGTACGCGCTGGGTAAAAAACAAAGCCGCCGCGGGCTCGCCTTGCACTACAAATACTTTTTTGAGCGTGTCCGCCCCGGTGCGCACAAAATCAAGCAGCTGGTTTGTATCTGCATGCGCTGAATACCCGCCAATAGAGCGCGCCTCGGCGCGTACCGCCACGCGCTCGCCCATAATAGAAACTGTAGTTTCTCCATCCACAATGCGCCTGCCGAGCGACCCTGCAGCAAGGTATCCGATAAAAAGCACCGTGCTGTTTTGGTCCGGCAAGTAACGCCGCGCGTGATGAAGTATCCGCCCGCCCTGCATCATGCCTGCTCCGGCAATAATAATCTTTGGGCCATCAACATCATTGATTGATTTTGACTCATCGGTAGCAAGAGTTTTACGAAGGCCCGGAAATTGAAAGAGGTCGTCGCCAGAGCGCATGAGCTGCCGCGCTTCGCTCGAAAAATATGAGCTGTAACGCTTATAAATATCTGTCGCGCGGATAGACAGGGGGCTGTCCAAAAAAATAGGGACTTTGGGAATGCGCCCGTGCTCGACCAGATCATTAAACTCATAGAGAAGCTCTTGCGTGCGTTCAAGCGCAAACGCCGGAATCATAAGCACTCCTCCGCGCTTGACAGTATCCTCAACCGCGCGCTCTAGCTTGAGTTTGCGCCCGTAAGCATCTTCGTGCACACGGTTTCCATAGGCAGATTCAATAACGAGCGCATAAAGATTTTCTACGCGATCTGGCGGATTTAAAAGCGGCATCGGCGCGTTGCCCAAGTCTCCCGTAAACATTATGCGCTTTCCCTCCGCTTCAAATTCAATCATGCTTGAACCCAAAATGTGCCCGGCGTTGTGTATGCGGGCCTTGACGCCTCCAATTTCTGCGCGTTCGCCGTATGGAACCGCCTCCCAAAGCCGCATCGTTGAGACAATATCATCTGTAGTGTAAAGCGCCTCCTGCTCGCTGTTGCGGCGCGCTTCTTTTTCAAGCACGCCCAAGCTGTCCTCAAGCATGAGACCGGCAAAATCTTTTGTCGGCGGAGTTGAGAAAATACGCCCACGAAATCCTGCACGCGCAAGCCGCGGGATGCGGCCGGTGTGATCAATATGCGCGTGCGTTACAAAAAGCGCATCAATCTCTCGCGGGTCATATGGAAAATTTTCATGGTTGCGCTCGGCAGAAAACCGCGAGCCCTGAAACATCCCGCAGTCCACAAGAATCTTTTTGCCCGAGGCCTCCAGCAAGTAGTTTGATCCGGTTACTTCCTGCGCGCCGCCGTAAAAAGTGATTTTGGGCATCGTTAAAACGTCAAATCTTCTTCTGTCCGTCTATATGCGTGGAGTTCGTCCGCACCAAACCAAAGTTTTATTTCGTGCGCCGCCTCTTCCGGCGTTTCGGATGCGTGCACAAGGTTGTGGACAGAGCGCTTATCGCGGTTAGCAGATGCCGGCGAATCCACAGAAAAGTCGCCCCTGATTGTCCCCATTTCCGCTGCCGAGGGCATAGTGGCTCCAGCAATTTTCCGCACCATATCAATTGCGTGAACTCCCTCAACAATCATTTTGACAACAGGACCCGATGTCATAAAATCCAAAAGCCACCCGCGCACCATGGGGCCTATCTCTTCGGGCTTTTCCGTGCCAAGCTCGGCTTTGGCGTCATACCCATATTTTTGATACGTAGCAAGAGTTTTCTCGCCTACTCGCTTTATCCATGCCGGATCCTTAGGGTAGTGTTTATCAAACATCTCGCGCCCGGGTTCAATCATTTGAAGCGCGATAATTTTTAGATTTCGCTGTTCAATACGGCGCACAATCTCGCCCACAAGCCCGCGCTTTACGCCGTCCGGCTTGACTAAAAGAAAGGTGCGTTCCTCTCGTGGATGATTCATAAAATGATGATATCAGAAAATGCCACGTTATTCAACTGATATATCCTTGCCGTCACTGATAAATGTAACGCGGCCGTCGCGATCGGTGCGCGACAGTGTGGCGCCCGAGCGCGCAAGGCGCTCAAGCGTTTCTTTATGCGGATGGCCGTAGCTGTTTTTGCCGCCGACAGAGATCACGGCGTGATGCGGCGATACTTTTTCCAAAAAAAGATCGGTTGTTGAAAAGCGCGAGCCGTGATGCGCCACCTTTAAAACATCGCTTTGTACATCGAGCCCGCTCGAAAGAAACCGCAATTCGTCTCCTCGCTCAATGTCCCCCATAAAAAGAAACTCGCTCTCGCCATATATTAGGCGCGCTACAATCATCACTTCATTTGGTTTTTCCGGGGGCGGCGTAAAATCTTCGGGAACCGGCCCCAAGATATCGAGATGGATTCCGGAGTCAAGCACGAGGCGATCGCCCGCACGCGCTTTGCGGCGTGTGATTTTTTTATTATCAAGTTTTTTCTCAAACGTCTGATAAATGCCCGAATCTGCCGCAAAGCCATTTTCTACTGCCATGCCGATATCGTATTTATCGGCAACTTCCGCAAGCCCGCCTATATGATCAAGATCGGTGTGCGTTGCGACTACCACATCAAGTGATCGATCGAGCGCAGGCATGATACGGCTCAACTCGGAAAGTACCGCGCGGCCAGGCCCGCCGTCAATAAGAACTTGGTGGCCTTTGGGCGTCTCAATAAAAACGGTGTGTACACAATTTGTTTTCGATACCCATTTTTGTATCCTCACCGTAAGGACGGTATGTACTCAAAGCATTATCTTTTGTGTCCACATTTCCTAAACGGTGTGTACTCAAATCCGTCTTGGTTTCTATATAATTATGGCCATTTTTTGTATCTGTAGACGACAGTACTGGCACATTCAATCTCACCTCAGCAAGCTCCTTTCGTTTGTAGACGAATATCTTATCAACTAGTAAATGGATGACTTCTGATTTCTCCTCATAAGTCGCACTAACCACCTTAGTCTTCAACTCCTTAAATAGATTCTCAAAATGTTGTTCACTTGCTCGTACCTCATCCTTTCTTAAAAGTTTCTGGTTCAATAGTGAAACCTCATTTTTTAGCTTTTCTTCGTCTCTCTTACACTCATCCATCTTTTTCTGGAATGTGACGTAATCCATCGTGTTACTTTCTTCATACACCTGACTGACACGCTTCTTCCTTTGTTGAATCGCTTTTAGTCTCTTATCGAGTTCGTCTAGTTTTGATTTTGCACTAGCAACTGGTACTGACACATCATAATCCTTTAACTTATTCATCATGTAAGTTGGATTCGTAAGCAACTGCTCGATGGTATCCCAAATAGACTCCAATCGAGCTTCCCCAATATCCCCGCAGGAACTACAGCGTGTGTTATTAACAATATGCTCGCTTTTCCATTTTGGATCTCTGCCTCCGTGATAAAACCTGAATATGTTTTGTTCTGGTGTCTTTGGTGGCTTGTTGCCAGCAAATAACTTTAGTCCGCATGCACCGCAATATAAGAGTTTATTGAACAAATAGACATTCTTAAGATTCCTACTCGCCATGTTCCTATTCTTTAGAAGTTGTTGTTTGGCAAGTTCAAACTGCTTTTTGGTTACAATCTGTTCTGTCGTAAATGAAACCCACTGACTTTCGTCATGTTGTTGTGTCTCATCACCCAACAATACTGACAATCTTTTCTTTCCTCTTTTGTATCTGTAGAACTCATCTGACCCTGTATATATTGGATTGCAAAGGATTCTGGCGATACTAGATTTTTGCCAGTAACCACTATTCTCTTTTCGTTTTCGTACCCTTAACGCATAACATGGAACTTTGAGTTCATTTGCTCGTTTCTGGATTCCAGTAAGAGAGAGCTTCTCATCAACCAACCAACTGAAGAAAGCTTGCACCCACTTTGCTTCTTCCTTATGCACGATAAGTTTCTTTTTATCTCCTCTGAGACGATAACCATAAGGAGGACTCCCCCAAACCCATTTACCGTCCTTGGCCGCACTTCTTCTGCCTCCCTGCATTCTTTCGGTGATAGTATCTCTTTCCCATTGAGCAAAAGTTCCCATCATATTCACTTGGGACTTACCCATCGCTGTTGTCGTATTAAACTGTTCGAGTACTGAAACGAGCTTTACATCAAGCCCCTCCAGCTCATGTATTACATTGAGCAATATTCTTAAGTTTCTACTTAATCGGTCAAGCGCTTTAACTACTACCGTGTCTATCTTTCCTTCCCTCGCGTCTTGAATAAGTCTATTTAGTGCTGGTCGTTCCTCAACGGGTAATGCTCCTGATATTCCCTCATCTTTGTAAATACTCGTCTCATCGTATGAATAATCGAGGAGATCACAATATGCCTTACATTTTTCCGCTTGAATCGGAATACCATAATGGTCTTCTTTCGCTTGCTCGGTCGTCGAAACACGCAAATACAGAGCCGCTCGCGGATTCTTATTTAGTTGTTTAGTCTTCGTCTCCATGTTTCCTTGTTTTTAGGTAAGCCATGAACTCATCGGATGTCATCGCCTCGATTTGTTTTGACTCAACATCTATTAACTCCTTTATGAGATCTTCTCTTGTGAGGCTTTGAATCCTCATAATCTCATCTGCTATAACGCAATCTTTAACTTCTTCAATGCTATTCATATGTTTATAAAATGGCTTAAAATATGGATATATTGCGATATTAAATGGTGCGTCAGCAATGTACATATGGTTCTATATTTGATGGTGTTAACAACTTAGCGATGTATTGCGCGTCTTAATCGTTTCGACTACCCAAAATGAGTGAACGAACTTTACAGTCTTACAAACCCCTATAGAAAATGTAATCTTATAAAGTTTGTTCATCGTCTGTTTTCGTCTCGTCGTCAAAATCAGGGTCATCATCTGGCAATCCGTATTGTTCAACTCGATTGTTCTTTCCTATCTTTTTGACTACAAGAATTTCCTTATTACGCTTCATTTCGGAGATGAGGTTCGCAACGATACTCGTACTTACGAGATCCTTTAACTTCTCCGTGAGCTGGTTTCGAGTAAGCGGTTCCTCATTCAGATTTGCCAGTATCGTTTCTTTCGCCAGAGTCTTCTTATCCTTTTCTTGTTCTCGCAGACCGAGACACTTAATGACGACTCTTTCTCCCTCGTCATTCAACTCAAACTCCAACGGCTTCATCTCCTCTCGTTCCCAAAGCTTGGTCTGTCTCAAAATAGACTTGTTCTGGCTCTGACGATGAACTACAAGATGAGAGTTGAGTAATGACAGAATCATGGAAGCACCTCGGAGACTTTGAGACCTGTCCCTCCATGACATATTGTCCTCGTCTCCGCTTTCTTTTCTGTGGTGGTGAAGAACCAAAACCGATACCCCCAAATTCGTTATTTTCTTCAATGGAGAAAAGACCATGGCCATGTCTTTGTTTACGTTTTCGTCCCGTGAATGAAACTGGATGAGGGAATCAAAGACAACAAATTTGATGTTGTTATCTTTGATAAACGCAATGAACTCATCCATCATTCTGGGATTGTCGAACTTAAGTCCACATCTGAATAGGAAATGAAGTGATGAATCATTACTCGGTGAAGAGAGTTTTTTGACTCGTGAAGCAATCAATCGTTCATTTGTATCTTCCTCAACAAACAAGACGTTACATTTGTTCGTAGAGAACCTGTCGAAAACCATTTCACCATCTGCCACTTGGATAGCAAAATACAGAGCTAACCATGTCTTGTGATGAGACGGTGGTGCAGAGAGCACGGCAAGTCCTGATTCGGGAATGAGTTGGTCTATCGTCCATTGAACCTCTGGCAACTCTTTAACAAGTAGTTCGTCAATCCTGATTGGTTTCAGCTTTAATTCTTCAGTCGCAGTCTGTTGCTCTGTTGTTAAATTGTTTTCGGAAGCTCGTCTCGAAAACTCTTTTTCAACAAGACTCTCATAGATTCTTTCCAGTTCTGCTTCAGGGAGCGGTGGTTGGTTTCTACTGTTTATCATCTGAACCATCGGTAATACCATCTCATCCCAGTTGTACGGAGGTATATGTCTCAATAACTTACCTATAATCCGTGTAGCAGATGTGTTTCTAGAACCCTCGGTCACACCCTCAATGAGTTGTTCCCAATCGTTTGGAGAGTCATTGGATGCTTTTTCTTCCTTTGGTTTAGCAGAG
>CAYWEP010000033.1:4894-5768 GCA_964457405.1 uncultured Gammaproteobacteria bacterium | reverse complement strand
GCCATCTCAACTTCATCTAGTGGGATATCCCATTCGTATGTACCGCCAGAGGCATGCATGGATGGTGGCACAACAACATAATTTCCGTCAGACCGTAATTCTCCCTGTATTTTCAGTTTCTGTCGTAAGTTGAAAGACTTCACGAAACCAGATTCTGGATAACGGAAATAGTAGTGCTTACCACCGCCTCCGCTTCGCACAGTCGGAGTCTCCGGTATACCCAGTGAATCAATACTTTCTTCGTTCGCCTCAATATCCAAGACAACAATGTTAGATATTTTTCCGCACAAGACAGCAACCCCCGTGGGATTGAGGTTGAGAAACCAATCCTCAACCTCATCCTTTGTGGGTAACTTTGACTGATACTGCTTCCAATCAACCAGCGAGACTTTTCCTTTTACTGGTACTATGGAAAAACCCATATTCAAGTAGTCAAGCGCACTTGTTTTGATGTCATCAATATTTTTCATATTGAATCAATGATTACACCTTCCACCACAACCCCTTTTTTCCATAAACGCTGGCATCGCAGTTAGAATAGTTGACAGGAATTTCCCGTCTATTTTTTGTGAATCAGGAAAAGGTTCCGTAACTGAATGGACTTTAATACCGAGCTTGTCTAATGTGTCTACGACAGTTAGTAATTCCTCTAGATTTCTTGCTATTCGGTCATATCTGTAAACTAAGACATGCTTGAACTCACCTGCACGCGCGGCTCTTAATAAAGCTCTGAACTCTTTTCTTTTACTCGCTTTGAGTGTTGAGGGTGCATTGTCAGAGTAAATATGTCCGCCCCAGACACCAATGTGCTTCTCGATTCCGTAATCGATACATTTATTCTGTTGAATACTTTCATCCACTTCTTCACGCGCAA
>CAYWEP010000033.1:0-4884 GCA_964457405.1 uncultured Gammaproteobacteria bacterium | reverse complement strand
CGCACATAAACTGCTCCTCTAGTCCACTTTGTTTCTTTTTTAACTTTTTTCATATTAGTTATTAGTTACTTTTTAATTATTTTTACCGACTTCTTCTGTTTGTTCTGTTTGAATCAAATCACTGAAGTGCATTGTTGATTTGACCGTTACACCTCCGCTTGTGATTTGAAAGTGAACACTACTTTTACGGATAAGATTTGGATCTTTCTTATCAAGCTCTGGTGGCGGAAATTTCATTTCCAACTTCACAAACTCATCTCGACCATCAATCCCCGTGAAATTGTCAAACACTTCGTGGGTTTGAGTGACGACTTCTCTTGCTAACTGCAAAAGTGTCTCTGTATTTTTTAATGAACTCTTTTCTTCGTTTTTAATTCGTTTTATTTTCTTCATAATGTTTTAGATAACTTTTAATGACACAAACTTTCTTGCAATTTCCTCAATGACATTCACGGTCACGGAGTTTCCAAGTTGTTTGTATCTTTGTGTCTTACTCACACCCTCTGTCCATCCGTCTGGAAATCCCTGCAATCGTTCACACTCAACGGGGGTAAGTTTCCTCACATCACCTTCTTTGTAGGTTTTTATGAGAATCCCTCCATCAGTTGTGAGAGTCGGAGACACACCATCAGAAGAATAGATTTGTCCTCCCTGATGAGGTGATATCTCTCCGATTCTCCTGATTTGTTCCGTTGGTGTGAACATAGATTCGTACTTCTCAGACAGAGAATATTTTGGGTCTGGGGAATCCTCTAAGATTGCAGACAAGGAACACTCTCTCCCGACTCTGAGGAACTCCAAAGCGCGAGCTGTCAAACACCATCCATTGCGTGTCATACCCCAACTCATCAAGCGTGGAGATGATTGTCTCGAAAGTTCTTCCGTTGTCGTGGGAGAGCAATCCCTTAACATTCTCAAGGAATAGATACGGAGTTTTCTTGGCTCTTGCGATTCGAGCAATCTCGAAAAAGAGCGTGCCTCTCGTGTCTTGGAATCCCTTTCGCTTTCCTGCAAGACTGAAGGACTGGCATGGGAATCCTCCACAGATGATGTCGTGGTCTGGAATCTCGTCAGTTGAGATTCTTCGGATGTCCCTTGTATCAGGTCTTGAACCAAAATGTTTTTCATAGATGTCAGCGCAATATTGATCTACATCGTTTGACCAGACACACTCATGACCCGCTTTTTCCATACCGAGTCGAAAGCCACCGATTCCACAAAATAGATCAATAAAGCGCATATTCGTTTAGTACATTCGCTCAGAAATCTCCGGATCGGGGAACTTCTGGATGTGCAGGTCGATATAGACTGCCTCCTGTACGCCACTGGCACCATAGAATTGCTTTTTAATCGGCCACTTAGGTCTGCGCGGTGGGTTTTCAATCAGCTCTTTGATGAATTCAGCTACCTCAAAGAGACCGTCCTGTAACATGTGCTTAACGGAGGCGTTTTGTTCCAATATCTGCGGGGTCACCATTCTTTTGATAGTGACAGAATCCTTTTGTTTACGTTTCATAATTAGTTTAAGTTTTGGATTCGGGGTCTATCACCAAGAGCAACAGACCCGTCATCCGATTAGTTTTTAATCTTCGGCCTCGTCGCCCGTCTGTTCTTCTACTTCATCTACCAGTTCCAACTGTTCCCGTATCTCCGTGTCTCCACCTGATGAAAAAGGAACAAAGTTATATTTGGTCATGAGTACCTTGGTTATTTGATAATTCGGGAGAGGTCAGCTTCTCTGGTTTTGATTTCTTAAGGAGAGTGTCCAAGATTCTCGAAAATATCTCCCGTTCTTTTTCGACGGGTGTATCTTCCGAGCCGACCATTTTTACTTGGAATTTTCCTTTTGACATAAGAAGCTGATAGTCGCCCTATGCTTAATACATGTCTCAAGGGATTGTCGGATTTTTGGTAAAACAAAAAACTCCGCTGAAATGCGGAGTGGGCGGGTTCTGTTAGACGTGTCTTATACTTTGTAGAAAAAAGCGTTGCCTATTTTGACATATTCATATTTGCCAGCTTCACGGTGAATCTGGAGGGTTTCGCGATGTATGCCAATTTTTTTACATGCTTCCTTGGCACTAAGGAATCCTACAGGTGGTTTTTCCTGTTCTTGGATCTTCCGAATCTCTGCAATGAAACGATGAACATTATCGCGTGGAACCCCTCGTAAGTAGGTGACTTTTTTGAGTGGAGAGTGGTGATAGATTCTTTCACACGAAATCTTGCCTTTTCTTTCCCAGTTTCTTAATGTCTCAGCACTCAAACCAACTTCATTGGCAATACCTTCTATAAGAATGTACCACTTCCCCTGTGAGTGCATTTCGTGAGCTGTCATCGTACTGAAATCATTTATGGAATCTCCGACATCGTCCCAATCCTCAATATGGCTAATCACCTTGTGCATATTCGCTTCTCGTAGACTCTTTTTTGTTTCTCCATATAGCTTCCAGAGGACAATAACAGGAAACTTGTTTGATGGTGTGTGTTCCAGTTTGTGCCAATTCTCACTGACATAAATACAGATATCCGTCCTGATATCAGAATAGAAAATATCCATCGAAACGAACTCTCCACTCATCTTTGATACCTTTTCACAATGCAAAAGTAAATCGCGCCACGAGCGGTTTTTCTTGAGAGTAGAATTCTCAACTGGCATTCCGTCAAATGCAACACCAAGTAGTTGTGCTGTATTTGATGTAACAACCATCCTTCCAAGTTCTTCAAGCTTACTTTTGAGTAGACGTTTTTCTTCGGGAGTCTTTTTTGTCTCTTTCAAGATGACTTTCATATCTCCATCTTAGAGAACCGACAGGCCACGTCAACGTGGAACAACATGGAAGCATTTGAAGTTTATAATTTTATAAATCCTTAGAGGTCTATAAACTTATAAAGTTTGAAGGGTCAGAAAATGACCCGATTTGATGAGTTTTACCTAAGATATATAAAACCATTACCGACCACCCGAACTATCACCAGACGTGATTCTGTAGGCCGAGAGAATGGCCGAGGTGTCCTACTACTCCTAAGCGTATTACCCAAAAGCCAACTCTGGGTACATTTTCCTTACAAAGACTTAAAAAACGCCAAAATGAGTAAGATCATCACGGAAGCCATCGAAAGTGCGACGCATTACTTCTCGTTGGTTTTCTTTTCAGAATCTGGAAACTCTACATTCCCGTACACAGCACGGTAAATATTCAAGAGATAGTCTGCTTTCCGTTCGACTTCTTTATCAGAAAGCTTTTCGCCAAAGCGTTTCTCGTAGAGTGATTTGAATTTTCTAAGTGAGCGTTTGGTTATCATCTGTTTCTGCCCTTGCCGTTACCCCCACTTCCAGTATTCTCTGAGAAATACACTACCAGACCATCGTACATCGCTTGTGCTTCTTTCTGCACACGAGTATTTGTTGCACCGTTCTGGTAATCAATGAAATCACACGCCGCCTCTGTATTTGTAATGAAGTATGATTCCGTTAAGACTCCGGGGAGAGATCCGTACACCGTCATACCGTATCCATCATTTTTGATTCCTTTATCCTGCAAATCGAGAGCACTTACAATTCTTGGATGAAGGTATCCAGCAAAAATCTTGTCATTCTTTTGAGTCACAAAACTTTGCGTGTAGTCCGCAGATGGATTTGATGACCCATTGTGATGGATAGAAATAAGCACATCAGAGCCAGCACTTTCAGCATCCGCCACCCTATCTTGTCTTGATGAGAGTTGGGTTACTTCATGCACCGTTCCTTCTCCCGCCTCAATCAACGCTTTCAGTTCAGCACGCACTGCCAGATTTACATTTGCCTCAATAACTTCTACGCCATTACAAACACCGACAGCGCCCGTTTCTCCGTTGCCATGTCCTGCGTCGAGCGCAATAACTTTCCCCGTAAGGGAAGTAGCCGCACTGACTGGAAGTGCTATGAGTAATGCCAGTCCTAAAATCACTATAGAGTTTTTCATATGTTTAATAATACTGTTAAACCAATAATTTATCTATAATCCTCAACTGTCATTAAGTAGTCACCCATCGAGTTGGAACTTATGTAATACTCTCCGCTTCCGTAAAAGATGGTTTCGTCATGTGCAGATCCCGTAGAGTTCATAATCAAACCGCCACCGAATACACTTCCGACCTTTTCCAGATTCGCAGAACATAAATCTCCAGTGCAGTCGTATCTTATTTTGAACCTTTCACCTCGAATGACAAACGGCTCCGAGTTTTTTACGCCAGACCCAGCGAAAGAAAAGACTGGCTGATAGGTTCGGTTTGCCATTTCCTTATCGAGATTATCAAGTTCGTTTTGTATATTCTGCATACTTTCCTGTCCGTCCCTTTGCAATATTTCTATTGCCTGTCTGTTATTTTCTCTGACTTCGCTTAACCAACTCAGAAGCATACTGATTAAGATAAAAGCTCCGACAGAAACTCCGATGATGATTTTTGTTTTTTTAGTCATATCGCTACATGATTACCTAGTAATTTGTAGCGGTATCTTTGTTCGACAAACAAAAAGCCCGCCACCAGGAGGGTCCTTGCGGATACCCCTACCAGAGTTTCCCCTGATAACCGAACCAACGACCCTGATGACGGGTTTTTTATGTTGGTTCGGATTTGAGACCATGCCAGAGACGAATCTACTGGTTTAGGTCATCCACACTATTCAGTTGTACCTACATGGTAATACCTACTATCCGATTCGTAAACTAACCTGTATCCTCTAAACGATCTTCTAACTTGCTACGAAATTCTCCCTTAAAAAGCCTCCCGTCTTGCACATATTCAACAAACTCAGGATAACTCTCTGGACTCACAAAATGAAAGAAGTACTTTTGTTTAATTTTTTCCTTCTTCAACTCTGCATTCAGAGCCTCAAAATGT
>CAYWEP010000032.1:0-11974 GCA_964457405.1 uncultured Gammaproteobacteria bacterium | reverse complement strand
GACGAGCTATTGATGATCGGACATTTGGGCCAAAGTATATCAATACTCGCGAAACACTCGCTTACCACAAAGGCGATATGTTTTTTGGCATGGCAACGGCAAAAGATGCGATGAAAAAGCAAAATCAAGCAATCTTGGTTGAAGGAGAATTTGACGTTATTTCGTGTTTTAAAGAGGGGATCACCAACACGATTGCCATAAAAGGCACTGCGTTGACAGAACAGCAGGCAAAGCTTCTTTCCCGTTTTGTCCAGAAAGTGACGATATGTTTTGACGGTGACAGAGCAGGACAAGAGGCGATGAGAAGGAGCCTCGCGGTTTTGGAGCCACAAGGACTGACAACAACAGTAGTTGTCGTACCAAATGGAAAAGATCCAGATGAGGCGATAAAAATCGACCCGTATGCATTTAAGACCGCTCTTCGGCAGGATGTACCAATCTATGACTATCTCCTTGAGCAGGAGCTAAAAAAGGTTGATCCTGCCTCGGTTCAGGGGAAAAGAGTAGTTGCTGACGCATTGCTTTCAATATATTCGCATATTGAAAATGAGATCGTTAAGGAGCACTACTTAAAAAAGCTGAGTAAGGTCCTTGATACAACGTATGAGAGCATACAGAGAGAAGTAGAGCGCCTGCAAAAGCGCGAAGTTGCGGGAAAACGACACGTCGATATGCCAAAGGTAAGGCGAGCGCGAGATGAGATGCTTGAGGAGTATCTTGTTGCGCTTCTTATCCAGGCAGAGCACGTCAAAGAGGTTGTTTTACGCTCAGAAGAACTGCTATCAGATACGTTGACAAAGGAGAAAGCGTCGCAGAAAATCCTCTCAGCACTTTTTGCTTATTGCAAAACGAATGGTATATTTGATGGGAAAGCATTCGGTAAGACATTACCACAAGAGCTTCAAGAAGCATATGACCGAAGTTTCCTTTTTCCACTCGCAATGGTCAATGATCCTGAAAAATACATGCAAGAGGTCGAAAGGGCTGCAAAAGAATTACGCGCGATCTATATGCGCCAGCAAATGAAAAAGCTCGCGCTTGAAATCGGGGAAAACGAAAAGCAGGGCGTTGCGACAGACGAGCTTAAAAAAACCTATTCCCATCTTGCATCACAGCTGCAAAAGTAGTATAAAGAAAGAGAGAAAAGAGCCCTAAATCCAAGGAACCTTGGATATGCAGGGCTTTGTTTTAGTGATATGGGCGCCAAACAAAAACTTCCGACCATTCTCACAGATATTGTCACATCGGCGAAAAAGCGGGGATACATCACGCAGGATGAGATTTTGGGAATTTACTCAAAACCCGAAGAGCATATTTTGGAGCTTGATAGCCTCTATGATAAGCTCATGCGGGCTGCTGTTGACGTGTTTGAGTCGGTCGCGCAGGAGCAGGATGAACAGAAGCCAATTGAGGATCTGGAAAAGGAACTCGAGGCACTGACTGTGCTGACGGAAGGAACAGTATCGGATCCTGTACGCATGTATCTTAAAGAAATTGGTCGCATTCCGCTTCTTACCTTTGTTCAGGAAATTGAACTTGCAAAGCAAGTTGAGAAAGGGCAACGATCTGCAAAGCAGATTCTCATCAATTCCAACCTACGGTTAGTTGTGTCAATTGCCAAAAAATACATTGGTCGTGGATTATCGCTTCTGGATCTTATTCAAGAAGGCAATCAGGGTCTTATCCGCGCGGTTGAGAAGTATGACTGGCGACGGGGTTTTAAGTTCTCAACATATGCGACGTGGTGGATTCGGCAATCTGTCACACGAGCGATTGCAGATCAGGCGCGAACGATTCGTATTCCTGTCCACATGGTTGAAAATATCAACCGATTCCTTCGCACCTCAAGAAAACTCATGCAGGAGTTGGGGCGTGAGCCAACGCCTGAGGAAGTAGCAAAGGTATTAGGGATTGAGCCTGATAAGGCGCTTGAAATCATAAAAATCTCGCAAAATCCAGCTTCTCTTGAAGCACCAGTAGGAGATGAGGAAGACTCGCGGCTCGGGGATTTCATCCATGATTCATCTGCGCCGACGCTGTTTGACTCAGCATCACGCGAGCTCCTCAAAGAGCAAGTGGATCAGGTGCTGGGTACACTCTCAGATCGTGAGCGACGGGTGCTTGAAGAGCGGTTTGGCTTAAAAGACGGACGGCCAAAGACGCTTGAGGAAGTCGGCCGCATGTTTGCAGTCACCCGCGAGCGTATCCGACAGATTGAGGCAAAAGCGCTTCGCAAACTCCGCCACCCAAGTCGAGGGAATAAATTAAAGGACTACTTGGGATAGAGCTGGAAAGCTAATTTATGTGATAATCTGTGTGGTAGGATGGCTCTCTTAATCTATCTACAATATTCTGTGGAAGCGAATTTATCGATTTTGCAAAGACAGCAGGTCCGGTAGCCTCAGGTGATGGCAAATGTTCATATAAGCTTGTTTCAGTAACCCGCACTACTCCTGTTTGCTCACCAGCAGACCGAGACATAGATTTAGCTAAAGACCTGTCGTAATCATCTGTTGGAAATGGAACGAAATCTCTCAAGTCTTCGCCAAACGTATCTTTTGGCAGTCGTAATTCTACCTTAGGGAGTAGTAAGAAAGCTGGATTTGGACGATATCGAAGCTCAGGTTCTAGATATAAGGCAACAGTATATGGGAGGGCTCCTTGGTATCGATATTGCAGCAAGTGGGAAGCAGTGAGTCTTCCGGATTCATCGACAGCGCGTATAGTTAGTTGTGCATTGTAGAGAGCATCAAGGAGACGGTATAGCTTGTCTATTGCTTGTGGAACTACTCTTGAATTACCAGATCGGTTCGTCCAAATATCGTTTTGCTGAAGAATACCATACTCTATGAGTTCGTCTCCGGTGTACTCGCGCGTAGCACCGACTTTGGTCGTTTTTGGCGTAAGCAGTGTGCTAGCGGCCTCTCGAATTTTAACTCTTTCTGTGGTATCTCCAGCAAAAAGGTGTCTCGTAAGTGCATCAATATCGGCGAGGAACTGTTTTGGTTGTGCGCCTGATGCAGTTGTTTCAGCTTGCGGCGTTACAGGTTTTAGGTCGGCTTGCCCACGAGAAAGAGATGTTTTACTTTTCTTTTTAAGGAGTTGATCCAAATAAGAAATTAAATCTTCTTTAGCCACAACTTTTATTATAGGGTATTTGTCTCAGAGTGTCAACTTTTGTAAAATATATTTTATGGGAGTAATTAAACCGTCGTGGATTTCCAAACGCTGGTTTGATCAATGCCCGTTTAATTACTGTGATCATTTTGGTGATCAGGAACTGCTTGCGACGGTTTGCAAAATCTGCAAAGACGATATTCAGCGGAAGAAACTATATGCAAAAGCTGGGAAAGATCCTTATGATCTAAAAAATGTTTTTCAGGATATGGCAGATAGCTTTGCGGAAACGCATCGGCTTCTTGAAAAAATGGCAAAAGAACAAGGGATAGATTTGAACGATCTTTCAGATGTGCCAGAAGATGATGCGCCGGGGCCGGAAACATACCCACTTTATCATCTTACAATGCAATACTCAAAATCGGTTAGACAAACGATCAGTATGTTGTATGCAAAGTCAGCAACAAAACAAAGTGAATTAGCTGAGAAAGCCATGGACGTACTGGCTCATTCAGAACACTATATTTTGGCTAAACTTGCTCGAGCGTTCCATAGTCTTTGGGAGGAGCAGAAAGACAGAGAGGATTATGGGTTATATGATTCAAAAACCTCTGCATTTTTAGCCTATCTTGCGATTGTCCGGAATAAAAAGGCTCTTCACGCGATTGCGAGGCACCCATCATTTCAATCAAAGAAGAAACAGTATAAGAATTTCGCTATTGCGAGCGAAGAGCTTGCGAGATTAATTCGAGAGAAATTCTTTCCAAGGAAGAAGTTGCGATATAGAGAATTCGGTTGCGAGGAATACTATGCTTGTTTCGTAAATAAAGCGAGTCGCATTTAAAACATTAGGCCGTCAGTTCCACGTCCATTGTATAATACACTAACTTACTATACAGTGGCGTCGTTAGGCTTAACAATTTCTTATCGATGACGTTTAAGAAGCTTCAGAAATTCGCTTGATGTTAGGTCTGCTTCTTTTATAATCGCTGACAATAATCCTCTTTTCAAGGACTTTGCATGTATAGGAACAGGAACAATCCTGCCAGTTTTTTGATTTTTCATGATCAGATGACTTCCTGTTTGCCTTGCTTTTATAAACCCTGCTTTTGTAAGCGCAGATACGACCTCGCGAGGTTTCAGCGTAGGCAGTTTCATTTATGTAGATGGTTGTGGCACTCTAACTAGAGTAACAACTATTCCTTCCGGCTCCTGAGGAAGTTCTTCTCCCATCTCTTTTTGCACTGCAAGGTAACCTGAGATTGCATCTTTTATCATTTCAACCGCTTCTTCGAAGGTTTCACCTTGGGTTACACAGCCTGGAAGCGAGGGCACACTAACGACGTACCCACCTTCCTCAGCGGGTTCAAAGATTGCGGTATATTTTAGTAGTATTTTTGCAACTTTTTTCTTTGCCATATGAATTACATTATAACACGATAATCAGAGAATGTATCCGACAGATTGAGGCAAAAGCCTTAAGAAAACTCCGCCACCCGAGCCGTGGCAACAAGCTCAAAGATTACTTAGGATAAGATTCCTTAATATAGCATTGGCCGATAGTCCACCAGAGGGCGATGAGGATTACAACACTTGCCGGGTTAAATGACAGGACGGCAATCATGCCCAAAAGCAGCACGATTTCAAATGATTTTTTCTGTTTGATGGCAAAATAGAAAGCGCCGCCGACGAGCAAGACAAAGAGGGAAAAGCCAAATATTCCTCCCTGCACCCACCAGTCAAGAAATATATTGTGGCTACTGTCAACATATTGAAAACGAATAGCATTACTCAAGCTCGTCGCGGCATCTTTCAGGCGTATTTCAATATTTCCCATGCCTCCGCCAAATATAGGGTACTCAAAGCCAGCCTTTATCGCCGTTTGCCAGATCTCTGCGCGATTTTCATACACTCCTGATTTTTCAACAAAGGGCAAGAACATGCTCAAAAGTAATACCAAAACAGCCAATGCGCCACTTAAAGAAACAGGTAGTTTTTTGCTTATGAGGAGAAATGCACTCTGAAGCGCAATTGCGATAAAACCTGCCCGGGATCCGGAAATGATAACCAAAAGTGCCGCAATACAAAACCCAGAGGTCTTTAAAAGCAGAGAGTATTTGTTTTTTGGCGTAAAGAGTGAAAATGGCCAGAGGAATACGGCTGTTGCAGCAAGGGCATTGGGTTCCCCGAGTGCGCCATACGCCCGCTGAGAGTCGGAGGAGCCAAGGATTACGGCGAGGAGGAGATGGGCAAGGAGAAATCCGATGAAAAAATATGGTGGGATATGTGGTAGGCGCACGCGCTGGCTTATGTAGGCGAAGATAAGAAGATTCATGAAAAGGAATACCCCCTGTAGCCTATAGGCGTTTCCAAACACTGTTTGAAATGATGGGAAAAAGTCAAGGTGTAATCCTGCGAGAATGAGCATCATGAGAAGGATGAAAGGGAAAAAGGAAAGCTTGACATGGCCTTTTGGTATTTGTGCCTTAAAAAGCGTAAGGAGCAGCAAAGCCTCAATAGCCAGCTCGGCAAGAAGCACCTTGGGAGTCTCGAAAGGCGATACGCCTATGGGTATGATGACAAACGGCAAAAGAAAAAGGAGAAAAAAGAGCAGGTAGGAAGCCATACTCTTCTATTGTAGCATCTGCAAATGAGGCTTGTGTAGATAATGAGTTTGTTATCCTATAGCACTTGACAAATGATGCTATAGGCTGTATAATTGCAGGTCTGTTATGGAGAAAAAGCTCATTTTTGGCTTTGTAACACTCCTTCTGGGAGTGGCCACTTTTTCACAGCTGGCATTGCTTAAGGCAAATGCTGAAGCGCCTTTGTCATATCCTATTACCTACTTTGAGACTACACCAACACCGACAGTCACACCTGAACCTGAGAATAATACCAACGCCAACAATACGAATAACAACAATAACAATAACTCAAATACCAACGAAAACGTCAATGAAGCGACAATTATTGTTAGCAACGCTAATACATCTGAGCAAAAAACAGACCCAACACCCTATGTTTGTACAGATAGTAAGCCAGGCAGCGTGCCAGTACTCGTTAGCGCTACGCAAACAGGCAGTAATCAAATATCACTTTTCTGGAACAAAGCCAATGATCCTGTCACGCATTATGCCGTAGTCTATGGCACAGAGCCTGGAAAGCCAACTTTTGGTGTTGCTAATACTGGTAGCAACGAAACTTCACACACAGTAAATAACCTTATTGGTGGACAAACATATTATTTCAGAGTATACGGAATCCATGGCTGCATGCCGGGAGACTTCTCAAATGAGCTTTCTCAAAAAGCGCTTGGACAAAGCGAAAATATCAATAATCAAGATACAGTGTTAGGTGATTATGATAGTCATGTTCAGTCTGAGTCTGATGAGGATCTAGTTAATTATCCAACAGTTGACCTTGCTGAGGAAGATAATTCGTGGTCATGGTTATGGAATAATAGAATTTTTGGCTCAATCGGATCATTCTTCTCAAATGTATTCAATTTCCTCACGGGTAAATAACCATCTTTTCCTCTTTTTCGTGTTACAATCACCCCATTTGTCCATACCAGAGAGGAGCTAATGCATGCTTTTACACGAGGATTATATGTATGCATCGGGGATAGGAAAATGTTCGCATAGATCAATCACGCCTGCGCGGACATCTTGAACGAACTTTGCATTCGTAATTGCATCTCGATTCGCTCTTTTTGTTTCAGCCTTTCGATCAAATCCTAACTCTTCTTTTCTGCCTGCGAAACCGTGTATTGAGTCTGCTATATAGCCAGCAATCTGTTTCATTTCGGTTTCTCCCATACCTCTACTTGTGATGGCGGGGGTTCCTATCCGAATTCCTGAAGGATAGAGAGCAGAACCTTCATCGTGGGGAACTGTATTTCTATTTATTTTAATTCCAGCTCTCTCAAGGCCTTCAGCAACAGTATTTCCTGTTAGGCCATTATTTTTTCGAAGATCAATAAGAAATAGATGAGAATCAGTTCCGCCTGTGACCAATTGGATCCCTCTTTCTATTAATGCGTTGGCAAGCACAGAAGCGTTTGCCACAACTTGTTTTGCATAGTATGTAAATGCAGGTTGTGTTGCTTCATGAAGGGCGACGCCAATGCCTGCGATAGTATTGATATGTGGGCCTCCCTGAAATCCAGGAAATACTGTTTTATCAATTTTGTCTCCCATGCGATCATCTCTTTTTAAGCCCCTCTTTGTAACCATAATCATTGCTGCTCGTGGCCCTCTGAGTGTTTTATGCGTTGTTGTGGTAATAATATCTGCGTGCTCAACTGGTGAGGGATATGCTCCACCTGCAATCAGTCCCGCAAGGTGTGAGATATCAGCTAAGAGGAGCGCTCCAGACTTATCGGCAATATTTCTAAATCTTTCCCAGTCAAGGAGTCTTGCATATGCTGTTGTTCCAGCAACGAGTATATCTGGTCTTGCATCTTGCGCGAGTAGGCCAAGGGCATCGTAGTCTATAAAGCCTTCTGGATTGGTATCGTAGGATATCGACGTAAAAAATCTACTCGTATACGAGGCTGGGGCACCGTGCGTAAGATGTCCGCCTGAAGGCAGATTTAATCCCATTATTTTTCCTTGTCTGTCATTATCTAGTAAAAGCGCTGCATACACTTCCATATTTGCGGGAGATCCTGAGAGCGGTTGTACATTAACATAAGGGACACCAAATAACGCTTTTGCTCTTTCTCTCACTAATAGTTCAACAGCATTTGGAACTTCTTGGTCTTGATAGTAGCGTCCCCCTTTAAGCTTGCCATCTTCATCTCTTTCCGGAGGATATCCTTCTGAATAATAATGGTCGAGCGGAGATCCAACAGCTTCCCTTACTGCGGCTGATGTGTGGTTGACCGATGGAATCATGGCGAGGGAATTGTCCTGAGTCGTTCTTGCATTGTTCAGGAGCGTTGCCATTTGAAGATCAGTTGCTGCGAGAGGAGTTAGACTTTCTGCTGCCATTGTGTATTAGTGCGATACTAGCATGGAAAAAACACTATTGCAAGAAAGAAATGCACTAGATTTCCGATCGCGTTGATGCTAGAATAGCTTCACGATCCGCGGTAGCCTGCCAGCTGGCGGGCAGGGAGCTGTATGTGGTTCGTTTACGCTTTGTATAATAGCGAGGCAGGGAAAATTTATATCGGCGAAACAAGTGATATAGAAAGAAGGCTGACAGAACATAATAAAAAACGAGGTAATCACTATACAGCGAAGGTGGGCGGAATTTGGGAACTAATCTATAAAGAAAAAGTTGAAGACAGAAAACGAGCATTAATAAGAGAGAAACAGTTAAAAAGTTACAGAGGAAGAGAATTTATTAAAAAATATATTTTAAAAATTATATTCCGCGGTAGCTCAACGGTAGAGCAGGAAACTGTTAATTTCAAGGTTCCTGGTTCGAATCCAGGCCGCGGAGCCCAAATTCGTTATTATAACCTGCCCAACAAGGCAGGTTTTTATGGATTTTGATCGGTTTATAAACTTTAAGACTAATTGGAAAACTTATACAGGTGATGCTGTATTACTATTCATTCTTGGTTGGTGTATTCTGAGTTTTGCGAATTTCCTATCGGAACAAAAAATATTCCCTATACCAAAATATGTAACAGATTCCCCGGATTTAGTAGTAATTACAGCCTTCTTTGTAACCCTAGTGCTATTATTTGCTATCGTAAAAGTATTTTTAAATTGGTTATTGATAAGAGTAAAAAAAGACAAAGTTTATATGTTTTCTTCTCAGGATTGGCCAAGAAAATGGATATTTAATGGCAAAACTGCTTCTGAGAGTGTATCCGACCTTAAGATTCAATTCTCCTGAGCGGGTTGTCTTCTAAATAGTCACTTTTGGGAAGATTTCAGAATGAGTTTCGAGGAAAAGTTCACCACTAACGCTAAGATTTTCGGTGTGATTTTTAGAGCTGAGGATTTGAATAATTACTTTATGATTGAAATTTCAAAATCTTCAATTAACTCAAGAGTGAGATATTCAAGCGGCTGGGAAGAAGTGGAGAATTTTGACCACACTCTGGAATCAGATGATTTTTTTACTGTAGTTTTAGAAGTTAAAAGAGGAACTGCTTGGTTACACACAGAAGGAAAACTTGTTTATAGTTGGCTATTACCAAATTATGTTGATGTAAATCATTGGGAGGCTGGTGTCAAACCAGAGAATAAAAAGGGCGAGGAAGAAAAAATTGAGCACAAACCTCTAGCAGAACATGTACAAAAAATATTCTTTGAAAAGCGCCCCGGAAAAGTTGGTTTTAGAGCTCACTCGGGACAGGGCGCAATAATACGAGGCCTAACTGTTGAACCTTTGTAGCTTTCTAATTTCCTCCCCACCTTTCTCTCAACTGTCCGATCCAACTTAAGTTTTCGGATATTGTTTTTAACAAAAACCAACGAATTGACTTGTTTTACGAAACGAGGCATACTGAAAACGTGTTCAAGGTTCTCATTCGATTGACAGTTATTGCTCTCTTTCTTCTGACTTTCCTTACTTCTTCGAATAAAATCTTCGCTGTTATCACTCCGACAGTAGATGTCTATCGCTTAACATATGGTTTTTATCGAGAAGATTGGCCCGTAATCCATAAGAATACAATACTTTGGATTGACTCGAGGGATGGCGGTACAGTATACGGTTATGATGTAAAAGAACAAAGAGAATCTCCGTTTTTTCCAGCAGGTTTACCACTTAAGAGTTTATACGGATTGGTTGGTTACGACGGAAGATACATTGTTTATATCAGTCTTAGCGATACGAATTCTTATGATGCAAGATTATATGATGTTTTAAAGGGAGAAGACGTAGCTATTACCGATGAACCTGGATCTCAGTTTGCAAGTGATTTTGACAAGGATACCATAGTCTATATTGACGGTGGCGCTTGTGGAAAGTTATTTGCTTATGACCTTAAAAGTAAAAACAAGAAGTTATTAACAGAAAATGTTTGCGGGCAAGCAAAAATTTCAAAAGATGTAGTTATCTGGACTTATGGAAGTAATATTTACGGTTACGACTTAAAAAAAGATGAGATGTTTTTAATAACAGACAATGGAGGTCATCCAGATATTTATAAAGACAATGTGGTGTGGTTAAGTAGGGAAGGAGATTTTACCGAAGTACATCTGAAAATCTTAAACACTGACAAGACAATAATTCTTTACAGAACA
Source organism: uncultured Gammaproteobacteria bacterium (assembly GCA_964457405.1). GTDB lineage: Bacteria > Patescibacteriota > Microgenomatia > Levybacterales > UBA12049 > CAYWEP01. The sequence continues at coordinate 1,643 of CAYWEP010000032.1, read as the reverse complement.
GCAGATTATGGAATGACTTATCCAGTGATTTCTGACAGATATGTAATATGGGGTAAGACTACTTCGCAGGACGTTGCTGGTGTTGAGGGTATAGATTTGATTACTGGAGAAGTTTTTGAAATTCAGGAACAAGGTCCACACCAAAACGGAGTTATTGCGCCACAATTAGAAGGAAATGTTGCTGCATGGATGGCATGGCGGACAGGTAATGGAGATATTTATGGGGCAATAATTCATCATTAATTTTGGTAATCGTCCCATCTGGCGAGCCAAGTTGTCAATTTTAGAATCTGGTTACCTTTAGTTAAGATTGAATATAAATCTTTCCAAGCATCCAAGCTGTTTCTAAACTTTTTGACCTTTTGAGGTGAAATTTAAAGCTATTTTGACAAGGTTTGAATCCAATACCGGGTTAAAATCATTTAAACCTTAGGTCAGAGATACTTCATATATAACTCGATATTGACAACATGTTGTACGATATATTATAATAAAGACGTTATGTTAAAAACCTATCTTTACATTCCTGAACAATTAGAAGAAAAAATAAAACTAGCTGCTGAAACTCAAAATAAAAGTAAGGCAGAGGTAATAAGGCAAGCCCTAGAAAAGGGAATAATTGCTGTGCAAAATCAGGGTACTGCTTCTGCTCAAGCTCTATTGAAGATTGCTGAGATAGGAAAGAAGTATAAACCAAAAGGTCCTAAAGATTTATCTGCTAATTTAGATAAATATCTGTGGGGGATAAAATAAACACATGAATAATCCGGTAGTTATAGTTGACGCAGACGCAATTGTAGCACAAGCATATCCAGATGATTCTAATCATAAGTTAGCTACTACCGTATCGGGAGCACTCAATGACGTCAATGCGCAAGTGATCTACCCAGTGACAGCTATTTTGGAAGCAACTACGGTACTTCAGGGTAGATTAAATAGTGGTGCTATGGCTTATGGTACAGCAGTGACTTTTACAGACCCAAATATTCAAATAGCAGAAATTAATCAAGAGACACTAAGAAACGCATTAAAATATTTTAGTCCTACAACCAGTAAGAAGAATACTCTATTTGATTGCGTTGTCGTTGCTGTGGCAGAAGAGTATAAGGCCGATGCTATCTTTAGCTTTGATAAATTCTATAAAAGTAAGGGTTTCAAATTAGCAGATGAGTTATAGGGTGTAGAACCTAATTTTATTAGTTCGAATCCAATAGCGGGGTAAAAATAGTTAGACCTGAGGTTAAACAATTGAAGACACAGCAAACTGCCCAATCGCTATATAACGGAATTATTGACTGGTTTAGCCAGCCTCAACCTCCAAGAAAAGGGAAACATTAGGTAACATCCCAAAATCTTTGACATGATTTCCCTCTCTAAAGCCTTCAAAACAGGCGATTAAGTGGGAAGTGATGAAAGATATTACTTTCTTAAACCTTCGACCTTATTTTTGGTTTATATTTTATTATTGACAAACGTAAAATAAATTCCTATCATTTGTATAGATATGCAAATGAGTAAAAAGAATGCCCTCCAAAATGAACTTCAAGACAACGAGAAAATTAAGGCGTGTGCTGAAAAATTTGGGACAACAGGCGACCTCACCAGAATGAGGATTTGCTACCTTCTTTGTCATCATCCAGAGT
>CAYWEP010000031.1:0-12428 GCA_964457405.1 uncultured Gammaproteobacteria bacterium | reverse complement strand
ATTCATGTACGAAGTGACAGTAGATAATGTAGCAGATCTGAGCGCTGATACATACCCGAACAAGACATTGGTATATTCTTGTAGTAGCGTGTGCAATCTCGAAGACAAAAAGTTACAAAAGCTGCTAACCGAGTACAAAAATACTTCAGTGCAGATTCCGCAAGCGCAAGCGTATATAATATTCTTGGGTCAAAAACAGGCAGGAATGAGATTTCAAGAAGAGATCATAATGCGTTCAGTGACAAAACCGACTTCGAAAGAGGATTTGAAGAAGGAAACACTTCTTCAGAAGATATATAGACAAATAAAGGATTTCTTGCACGCTCCACAAATTTAGATAAGATACATATGCGAGCATTACGTTTTCTAAAACAGCATTACCTGCTCTTTTTGATAACTATTTTTTATTTTCTTGTTCGAACAGCACATCTTACCGCTATTCCCATATTTAACGATGAAGCAATTTATCTTGACTGGGGATGGAGGGAAACGCATGAGCCAGGCTATCTCTATTATTCGCTCTATGATGCCAAGCAGCCATTCCTCATGTGGTTTTTTGGCATAGCGCAGTCGCTGCTTGGTGATCCGCTATTTGCCGGGCGTTTGGTATCTGTCGTGACTGGGTTTCTATCAATGCTAGGAATATACGTTGTCAGTAAAAAAATGTTTGGAGAGAAAATAGCGCTTATCGCAAGCATTCTTTATATTATTACCCCACTATTCTCATTTTTTGATAGACAAGCGCTTATGGAAAGCGCTATTACCGCTGTTGGTATTTGGTCATATTATTTGTTTTCACTCTTATTGCAAACGAATAAAAGAAAGCATGCTGTACTTTTGGGAGCGGTGCTTGGGATTGGTTTTTTCATTAAATCAACGACACTTGTTTTTGTTTTCATTATTTTTTTATTAACCGGGTACTATTGGTTTCGCGATCCAAAGAAGAGAGGAACACTCTTTCAGACATTAGGAATAGTTTTTGCTACATTTCTTTTGGTTGATATTTTGCTTCTTATCCAGCCTGAGTTTTGGAGGACATTTCATGCAAATAGCCGCTACTCACTAACCCTCACAGAGCTTCTCCGTTTCCCGGTTAGTGTTTGGTTGAGGAATCTTACCGCTAACATTGTAATAGCGTTTTTCTATATTTCTCCACTTATTTTACTTAGCGCAATCGGTGGCTCTGTCATGTTATATAAAGCGAAAACAAAACAGATACGACTATACATTGCTTGGTTTGTTTTGGGGTTGCTCTTGCAAATTTTTGTCTCTCGTTTTGCCTCACAGCGATACAGTGTTGCGTTTTTCCCGCTTCTCCTGCCACCGGCGGCTTTTTTTCTTCTGGAGCTTATCAAGAAAAACAAAGTGGTGGGAGCTGTGACTTCTTTACTCTTATTTATTCCAGCATTCCTATTTACAGTGCTTCAAATATTTTCTCCAACCGACTATTTTCTTTTTGGTGAGAAATATACGATGTATCCTGAAATGCAATATGTTAAAAATTTTACTTCCGGTTATGGCGTGCTAGAAGCAGTTAATTTTTTGAAAAATGAGGCTATGGCAAAGAAAATTATCGTTGGAATTGCCGAGAATTCGGGTAATCCGGAAAGCGCAATGAGTGTGTATTTAAATAAGTACAAGAATATGCCCGTATCATATCTTGACGCCCAAGACTTTCCTTCAATAAATGAATATGATTGTCTGCGCGTTCAAGATCCCACATATTTTGTAACAAGAGATGAACAGCTAGCAGGATTTGGGAAATTCTTTGTAAAACAGAAGACTATATATAATCCATATAGCGCAAATAGAATAGGAATCTACAGACTGAAATCTCCCTGTCATGGCAAAACACTTAAACTACAAATTGTAAAATCATGAAAATTACAAAAGAGCTCGTATTTACCTTCTTTTATATTCTGTTTGTTCTTTTTGTTTTTCTTAACTATATTTTGACGCTTTTATGCAGAGGAGGAATATGTTTGCAATAGCAATACTGATAGGTATTTATTCCTATGGAATATTTTTATTAGGGCTGTTGGGGCTTTTGTATCCAAAAGTTATTTTGATTTTTTCGGTCTTATTTACTGCCGCGACATTCTATCTTCAGAGGCGGTCGATTGGGGTGATAAGGGCGGTTAGGGAGGTTTGGGAAGAGGCGAAGAGGAATACTCTTTGCATATTGCTTCTACTTTTCCTCATCGCGCAGGGGATCATTAACTTTATCGGGGCGCTTGGCCCAGAACACAGCTTTGACGCGTTGTGGTACCATTTAACACTTCCGAAGTTATATCTTACCTATCACACAATTATGCATTTTCCAGGCGGAGTTTTGTACTACTCGGACATGCCAAAGCTCACTGAAATGCTCTATACCGCAGCGCTTGCGCTACAAGGAGAAACTCTTGCTAAAATTATTCATTTTTCCTTTGGCATACTTTCAGTCATTGCCCTTTACAAACTGGCTCGGTTATTCTTACCGGTGACTTTTTCTCTTCTCGCAGCAGCTATATTTTACTCAAATTTAGTTGTCGGCTGGGAATCGATAACTGCGTATGTTGATTTGGCTCGGACATTCTTTGAAATTCTCGCTCTGTGGGGAATTATAGAATACGTTTTACACAACGATAGAAAGTGGCTTATTGAATCCGCAATCATGCTGGGACTTGCGGTGACAACCAAGCTGTTGGCAATCGGATCGTTATTTCCTCTTTGTCTGCTTATTGTTTGGCATGCTCTGAAAAATAAAGAATCGGTAAAGACAACAGCTTCTTCGGTACTTATCTATTGCTTCATTGTTTTACTCATTCCGCTGCCATGGTTTGCGTTTTCATTCATACATACTGATAATCCAATCTACCCATTTTTCACCTCTGTATACGATGCATCTTTCAATATATATTTACTTTGGCCACATACATTCTTGCGCGAAACCTGGATGTTATTTACGAAAGCTGCAGATCCGATTTCACCTTTGTACATCATAGTTATTCCCTTTGTTATGTTGTATTTTAAAGCGTTTGAGACCAAGCGAAAGATGGTGGTTATATACTCTCTTCTTGGTTTGATCCTTTGGTACATAACGCCACGAACAGGCGGTGGTAGATTTATTGTTTCGTATCTTCCAGCTTTTTCGCTGGTTTTTGCTTTTGTTTTGGGAAAAATATATATGTCCCGCTTTCAATATAAAAAGTTGACTATTTTTGTTGCGAGTATACTTATTATTGCAATACTTTTCATATCACTCCTGTATAGAGGTTTAGCAAACAGCAAATATGTCCCCTTCCTTCTTGGCAAAGAGACAAAAGCGGATTTTTTGACAAAGCACCTTAACTTTTCTTTTGGCGATTTTTATGATACTGATGGTTATTTTAAAAAAACGATTACAGGCAAAGATAAGGTTTTACTTTATGGATTCCATAACTTCTATTACATAGACTTTCCATTTGTTGATTCTTCGTGGGTACAAAAAGGAGATGCATTCAATTATATTGCTGTACAAAACAGTGCATTGCCGGACAGATTTCGTTATTGGAGTCTCGTCTATTATAATCCGATGACAAATGTGAAGCTCTATTCGCTTCGCAAACAAAGCTGGATATATTAAATTATTCAAAGAACATGACAAGAATTCTTTTTTACGTAACACTGTCTGCTTTTGCTTTCGGCCAGGTTGCAAGAATACAATTTCCGAATGGCATTGCAGTTTCGTTTCTTGATCTATCCGTTGGTTTATTCATAGCGTGTTGGTTAATAGACAAGCTCTTCACTCAGCAACGAATTCGTGGAGAGCTGTTGCTCCCGATTCTCCTTTTTTTTGTCATAGGTTTTATTTCGCTTCTGATGAATAGTAGCATGCTTCAGCTGCAGCATTTTTTTGTGCCTTTTCTTTACGGATTACGATGGTTGGTATACGCGCTCCTTTTTTTTGCAGTACAGGATTTTGATAAACGAATGAAACACAGATCTTTACAGTTATTCATTGGCACAGGGGGGGCAGTGGTTATCATTGGATTTGCGCAATATTTTTTTTACAACAACCTTCGTAATCTTTTTTACCTCCAATGGGATGACCATTTGTACCGAATGTTCTCAACGTTTCTTGATCCAAATTTTGCCGGTGTATTCTTCAGTTTGTTTTTGTTTCTCACACTATCTCGGATAGCAGATACGCTTAAAGAAAAAGATAAACGATCGGCATATATTTTCAGCCTTCTTAGCCTCCTGACATTATTAGCGGTAATCCTAACGTATTCGCGTACTGCGCTTATCACGCTTGGAGTTGGTATCGTCACGTTTTTATTCCTGAAAGGAAACAGAAAACTGACTTTTCTCTTTTTGCTTATTGCTGTTTGCTTTTTACTACTTTTCTCAAACGTCGGCGTGGAAGGGAGAAATCCGTTTCGAACAGCCTCCTCGCAAGAAAGGATACGGTCAATACAGACTTCGCTTACGATTATAGAGAAAAACCCTATTTTTGGCGTTGGATTTAATGCATATCGATATGCACAAAATAGATATGGCTTTAGAACGTCTGAAAAGTGGCAAGTAAGCCATGCGGATGCGGGAACAGATAATAGTTGGCTCTTTGTATTGGCAACGACCGGCGTAGTCGGCTTTCTCGCGTATGGATTTCTCTGGATTAGGGTATTTAGGGTTGTTAGGGAGGTTGGGGATGTTGGTGAGCGAGCGATGGTTATGGCGACGTTGGCTGGATTTCTGGCGAGCAGCCTTTTTCTGAATACGCTTTTTTATCCCATGCTGATGTATTGGATGTGGGTGCTGTTGGGAGTTACTGAGAGTAAGAAACCTTAATCTCTTTTTCAGTCTTGTTTCCCGCCTCATCTGTGGCGACTACTTTAATTCTATTTTCTCCGCCTTGCAAGGGGAGGGTATAGGAGAAATTTCCGGCTCCATCGACTATTGCCCAGAAATCATTCACCGTGACTTTTACTTTCGGGTCGGTTTTTCCTTTTACTTGGATAGGACTGTCGTCTTTCTCAAATGATTTTCCATCAGTAGGTTCGTTAATTTCCAGAGACGGTGGTTTGTTAAGGTAGGTTATCTTTATGACCGGTGAGTAAACGCTGACATTTTTATTATCATCCTTTGCCTTTGTTTTAATGGTATTTTCGCCTTCATCGATCTTTACTTCATCAAATGTAAAATTATTATCCTCATCAACCGGTATTTCTTCTTCTTTGATGTCGTTGACGTAGAGCATGACTGTTGTGTCTTTTGGTGCAGAACCTGAGACCTTGATTTGTGCGCTATTTGTTGCTGTGGACATAGGGTTTATGACAGGAGTTGCAATATATACATTGGTATTGTCTGATTGCGAGTTGGTCCCACCTGATTTTTCAAAAAAAAAGACTCAGATTAATAAGTAGCGGAACACCAAAGAGAAAAACGAGAGTCACTATGCCGATTATCCCTACTACAGCAAGGATGATATTTCTTCTACTTTGTTTTACTAGTGAATTGCGCAATCTTGATCGTGACACTGTCGGCATCTCCTCCTTTTTCTCCTTTGCCCCTTTTATCTCTTTCGACTCCTCTGTTTCTTTTATTTCTTCAAGTTCTATTTTGCCTAGTTCTGGGTCGTCCATGAGCCGAAGGTGGGATTCGGACCCACGACTTGCTCTTTACGAAAGAGCTACTCTACCACTGAGTTACTCCGGCAAAAACACAAATTGTGCATTTATTCTATGAAATTTGGCGGTAAAGAGCAAGCGAGTGATGAGAAGGATATCACAAATTAAGCTCGAGAGAAAAATGTGATGATTTATTTCCCTCAGGTGTGAAGCTATTCAACACCCGGTGTTGGTTTTATGGTTTCTACTAAAGGAACTTTTTCCTAGGTGTCAAGCTAAGCCATCCTTCGAGAGTCTCAGGGCTATAGCCTTCCAGGTGCGCGTATCGTAGTCTAGTCAACGATACTGTTAGGCAGTGAAAGTTTTTAGATTTAAAATGCTCAAAGTGTATAAGATGGATTATTTAGGACTATTTGTTTTTTGCTCCTCGAGGAATTTTTTGCCGTGACCAACTTTTGTGTTTATCCGGAGGCCTTTTTTACATAGTTCGCATACGTCCGCGTCCCACGCTTCAGCAGGGAGCACGCCGAGAGAGAAAAATGGTGCGCCAAACATATCATCGTTTACCTCTTTTGGATTTCGATTCACCATAACACCAACCGATACGACATTGGCTCCTGCTTTTTTCGCGGCGTTAACAACTTTCAAGACTGACCCGCCGGTATTGGTGAGGTCTTCAATAACAACGACATTTTTACCTGAAATGAGCTTGTCGTATCCTCTTTTTAACACCTGGTTACTCTCAGCGTCTTTTTCAGTATAAACGCCGAGTATTTCTTTGTTCTTTAAGTTCGATAGGTGGTAAGCAGTCCATTGCGAAAGAACGATTCCACCCAGCGCTGGTGCAATCACGGCATCTATATCTAGGACTTTTGCTTTTCCTGCAAACATGCTACCTATTTGCGAGGAAAGTTGCGTGTGTGGGTATACGGCGTCTTTGTTGATGTACACTGAACCATGTTTGCCTGATGTATAAACAAAGTGGTCATCGGTTATAATCGCTTTGACACTTTTAAGAATCTCTAAAACGTCTTGTTTCATATTTTTGCAAGGATACTCCTTGTGCAAGGAGTATCCTTGTCAGGCAAGTCAAGGATTGCGAAACAGGTTGATCGCGTCTCGTATTTCGATCGCTTTCTCGCGGGCTTTTTCGGCAAAGTCAGTATCAGTTGATGCATAGATTATGGTACGTGAAGAGTGGATAATCAATCCTGATTTGTCATTTCTCAAGCCTGCTTGAAGAGTTTTTTCAAGATCTCCTCCTTGAGCGCCAATACCTGGGACGAGGAAGAACATATCGGGGGTTAGTTCGCGAATCCGTTTCATTTCATTAGGATACGTTGCTCCGATGACCATCAAGCAATTTTTATATTTTTTGCCCCATTCAATTATTTTCTCGGCAACTTTCATATAGAGAGGAATAGTTCTTCTCGACTCTCCGCCAGCTGGCCCTGTACCAGAACGGTACGGGGCTGGCGGATCGCTCGAAGAATAGACCTGGAGGTCTTGAAAGTCTTTTGCTCCTGGGTTTGAGGTTCTGCAAAGCAGAATAATTCCCTTTTCCTCACGCTTTAAGAATGGTTCCACAGAATCTAAGCCAAGATACGGATTAATGGTGACTGCATCGGTATTAATATAGTCAAAAACCGCCTTTGCATATTGTTCTGACGTCAAACCTATGTCTGCGCGTTTGGCATCTAATATCACAGATATACTAGTATATTGGTGTTGGATGTATTGAATTGTTTTTTTAAGCATTTCGATTCCGTCTGTGCCACCAGCTTCGTAATATGCACTGTTAAGTTTGTAAGAGGAGACAATATCATATGTTGCATCTATCACTGCTTTGTTAAATGCAAAAACATCTCCATTCAGGTGTTTTGGAATCTTCTTCCTGTCTGTGTCCAGACCAATGCAGAGAAGGGAATTGTTTTTCGCAATCGAAGCTTCGAGTTTTTGTAAGAAATTCATTGTGCGTTTTCTTTTTGCCAAATCTCGTATGCGAGATAAGGATTCCACATTGCGCCTGTAGCAGACTGGACGACGTCTGCGCCTGCTTTTCTGTATTCGAAGTAATCATCAGGTGTCATAACGCCGCCAACACCAACTATGGCGTAATCTGCGTGTAACTTATCTCGGAGTTGTGTGAGCTTTTTTACCATATCAAGCCCTGCCCATTTTATTCCAGCTCCGCAAATACCGCTTTGCAACCTTCCCTTTCCAGGAAGCGCCTGATTTCCGTTTTCATCAACAACTGGAGCTGGAATAGTATTAATCGCGGCCCAGCCTGCGACAAATGGTTTGGTTTTCTCAACAATCTCTTCCAATATTCCTTCCTGGTCTTTTGAGAAGTATCCTATTTTTGCAAGAAGTGGTGCGTTGCCAATTGCCTCTTTCGATTTCCTGCAGATTGCTTCAACTGCGTTTGGTGTGTAGCAAAGAATTCCTTCATTGGCAACATTTGGACAAGAAAGATTTACTTCAATTACTCTTACACCCGTCTCATTGATAAGTCTTGCTGTTAAAGCAAAATCATCATAATAATCCTCATCTGTAAATTCTTTTTGAATAGTACCTACTGCACTTGCTATGAGTAGTTGCCCCTCTCTTGTTTCCTCCACTGCCTTCTTCATGTCTGCTTGCCAGACCTCAGCCTCTTGTGACGGATTACCAAAAGAATTAGTGATACTGATCTCTTTTGGCGACTTGTTTGTTGTCTTGTGTCCAATCAATGGTTTTTTCGATTTCTCAATAGTAAGATCACCGTCTACATCAACGAATAATACGTTTGGGAATTGGTTGCTGGGGAAGGGAACGCTTCTTCGCGTTTTGTAGTGATTGACATCAAAACCAAAATCAAATGCTGCTTTAAGAAATGCGGCATTGGGGAGTGGACCTGAGGGTATCCCAAATGGCATATTTACCTCAAAGTTAAGAAATTTTTGCTTTTTTGTAATTTCTCTTTGTTTTGGTTTTACGCCTTGAAGAAAAACAGCTGGACCTTTTTCTATATTCTCTTCATAAGAGATGGAGGTGTCATAAAATGCAGGCTGCATGAGTTGTATTATACACCAATTTTCCCACTGTGGCGGCGGCGGATGACTTTTAGCTCGGCGATTGCTCGGCGGAAGTCTGCTTGGATGGTCGCAAATTCTTGCTCTGTCATATGCTCGCGCTCTTCTTTCATTTTCTTCTCTGCGCGTTCTCGTGCTTCAAGCGCTTTTTTGGCGTCTATTTCTTCAGAACGTACTGCGTAATCGGAAAGGAGGGAGATTTTATTGTTTGCTATCTGCAAGAAGCCACCGGTAACTGCCATGTGTTGCATTTTGCCTTTTTGCTTGATCGTCATTTCGCCTGGTTCAAGTTGTGTTAAGAGATTGACGTGGTGGGGGAGAATAGCAATCTCGCCATTGACTGTTGGGACAATAAGCTCTTCGATTTCTTCTGAAAAGACTACTTTTTCGGGAGTAATGATTTCTAAGTGCATAGATTAATTTCAAATACTACCAATTTCAAATGTCAAATTTCAAATGTTTATTGGAAATTGGATATTAGAAATTAGAAATTGGAAATTATTTTAGCTTTTTCGCATTCTCTGCGACGCCTTCGATGCTGCCGGCCATGAAGAATGCTTGCTCAGGGATACTATCGTGTTTGCCTTCAAGAATTTCTTTGAAGCTTCTGACTGTATCTTCGATTTTGACATATTTACCCTGAATGCCGGTAAACACCTCTGCAACGAACATTGGCTGACTTAAGAAGCGCTCGATCTTACGCGCTCTTACTACAATGAGCTTATCCTCATCTGACAACTCATCTACGCCGAGGATTGCGATAATGTCTTGTAAGTCTTTATATCGCTGCAGAACCTTTTGTACACCCCGTGCGACGTCATAGTGATCTTTTCCAACGACATTTGGGTCAAGGATCCGACTCGTTGATGCGAGCGGGTCAACTGCCGGGTAAATACCTTTTTCGGCAATAGACCGTTCAAGCGCAATTGACCCATCCATGTGCGCGAACGTCGTTGATGGAGCGGGATCCGTATAGTCGTCTGCCGGGACGTAGACTGCCTGGAGTGATGTAATCGAGCCTTTTTTGGTACTGGTGATTCGTTCCTGGAGTTGTCCCATTTCTGTTGCAAGCGTAGGCTGGTAACCAACAGCTGATGGCATGCGGCCAAGAAGTGCTGACACTTCTGATCCTGCTTGGGCAAAGCGGAAAATGTTATCGATAAAGAGTAAAACGTCTTCTTTTTTCACGTCACGGAAGTATTCAGCCATCGTGAGCGCAGTGAGGGCGACTCTCAGTCTATTGCCAGGCGGCTCGTTCATTTGCCCAAAAACCATAACTGTTTTTTCCATGGTTTTATTTTTAGTCATTTCCAGCCATAAATCATTTCCTTCACGAGTACGTTCTCCAACACCTGCAAAAACTGAATGGCCTTTATGCTCTATTGCAATACTTCGAATAAGTTCTTGAATAATAACTGTTTTGCCGACGCCTGCTCCTCCGAAAATACCGATCTTGCCTCCTTTGGTGAATGGTGCGATAAGATCGAGAACTTTAATACCTGTTTCAAGCATCTGAGGCTTGGTCTCCTGTTCAATAAGCAGGGGTGGTGGCTTGTGGATAGAGTCTGTCTTAACATCTTTTGGCGGTTTTTCTCCATCAATCGGCTGACCAAGGACGTTGAAGATCCGGCCTAGGGTTTTATCGCCAACCGGAACGGCAATTTCCTTGCCTGTGCGGACAACTTTCATGCCGCGCCGGAGTCCGTCGGTTGATCCGAAAGCGAGCGTTTTTACTTCATGATCGCCGATCTCAAATTGCACCTCTAAGGTCAGTCGTGTTTTATTCGGCAAATCAACGGTGAGTGCTTCATATACTTGAGGAAGATCGCCTTCAAAGTAGACGTCCACAACAGGACCTGCGATTCTCACAATGATTCCTTCGTTTTGTTTTTTTTGTTCCATAGCTTGTTAGGTTACCTAGGTTACTTGAGTTTCTTAAGTCACTTATGTTAGGTTTCTCGATGTTCTTCCTCCGGTAATATCGAGTAATTCGCTTGTGATTTTTGCTTGTCGCGTTTTATTATACTCGAGTCTGAAGCCTTCGATAATATCTTTTGCATTATTTGTTGCATTTTGCATGGAAATCATGCGCGCCGCTTGTTCTGACAGGAAACTTTCAAGCATGAACTGGAAGAGCGCCATTTCCAAATAATGGTTGAGTAAATAGGGAAGTATCTCAGAAATTGTCGGTTCGTACAATTGAAAATTATTTTTGCCTTCTTGTGTATCTTCTATTTTTACATCTGCGAGCGAGATGGGAAGAAGCGTTGTCATCTTTGGCGTCTGGGAAAAAATGCTATTAAAATCAGTGTAGAGTACTTTTACACCGGTGACATTTCCGCTGAGATACTGGTCATTAATTAATGTAGCAATAGGAAAGACGGCGTCAAATTTCGGTAGCGTCGTGCCAAAAACGAAACTAGCGAGTACCTCATTTTTTAGCTTTATGACCTGATTCTCAAGCTTCTTGCCCATGACAACGTATGAGGAGTCAGGCTGCTCTTTTGCATATGTAAAGAATTCTCTGATGAGATTGGTGATAAGTCCGCCGCATAATCCCTTGTCGGGAGAGAGTGCGATAACCAATGTCTTGCCGTTTTTTCCAGGAGGAGTAATATATGGGTGAGCAGACTTTTCTTCGACTTTTCCCGATACATCTTTTGCAAGAATGGTTAATTTCCCAACGTATGGTCGTGATGACAATGCAGCGTCCTGCGCTTTTCGCAAATTTGCCGCAGCAATCATCTGCATTGCGCGCGTCGCTTTTGCGACATTTGACGCAGCTTTAATTCGCCGTCTGAGCGTTAACAGTGTTGCCATTAAACGCCAAATCCTTTCTTAAACGTCTCTATCATTTTATCAATTTCTTTGAGCTGTTCTTCTTTTAGTTTTTCTCCGCTGGCGAGTATGTCCATAGCTTTTGCATTCTTTTTATTTTTCGAAAATTCCAAAAGTTCTTGTTCAAAGCGCGTAACAGCCTCGACCGGAATATCATCTAAGTGGCCGCGAGTCACGGCGATAATACTTAAGACTTCCTGAGGTTCGATCATCGGCTTGTACTGCGGTTGTTTGAAGAGCTCGGTGATACGTTTGCCGCGTTCGAGCTGTTTTTGCGTTGCTGGATCGAGATCTGAGCCGAATTGCGCAAAAGCTGCTAGCTCTCGATACTGCGCCAGTTCCAGCTTCATTCTGCCTGCAACAGATTTCAGAGTGCCTGTCTGAGCTGCCGTGCCGACACGAGAGACCGAAATACCAACATTAATAGCCGGTCTGATACCGGCATTGAAAAGATCTGCTTCAACGAAAATCTGCCCGTCTGTTATTGAAATGACATTCGTTGGGATATAGGCTGAGATATCGCCAGCTTGCGTCTCGATAATAGGGAGCGCAGTAATTGATCCACCACCATTTTTCTTATTCAGCTTTACTGCACGCTCCAAAAGGCGAGAGTGAAGGTAAAAAATATCTCCAGGGTATGCCTCACGGCCTGCTGGTCTACCCAAAACGAGTGAAATCTGGCGGTATGCCCATGCATGCTTTGTCAGATCGTCATAGACGACAAGGACATCCTCGCCTTTTCCAAGGAAATACTCGGCAACTGCCACTCCCGCGTAGGGTGCGAGATACTGTAATGTCGCAGGGTCTGAGGCATTTGCGGCAACAATGATTGAGTAATCCATGGCATTTTCGTCTTTTAATTTGCCAATGATTTGGGCGACTGTGCTTTGCTTTTGACCGATTGCAACGTATACGCAAATGA
>CAYWEP010000030.1:0-12567 GCA_964457405.1 uncultured Gammaproteobacteria bacterium | reverse complement strand
AAGGGTACACTACTACAGCTGGTTTGCTATCCTGTACGATAATGATTGGCATTTGCGTTTTGTTTATCTTTTTAAACAGACTTGAGAGTGTGTTTCTCGCTTCAGAAATATTGATAATTTGTATCATATATTGTACATTGTATAGTACAAGAAAGGGTGTGTCAAGTAAAAAATTGACCAGCTAGGGATTCCGCGAGGTTGTTTTTTCATTCTGGTCATTGTTTGTGCTACAATATGCGTATGAAGCAGAAAGTTTTGGAATACAACGCGATTTTTCAGCAGGAAAAAGAGGGAGGATTTTCTGTCTGGGTTCCTTCCTTGCCTTCCTTTACCAGTGACTCTACAGCAAGCTCAATGCCATCTTTGATACTATCCATTACAGCTTCTACTGTGTCGCCATAATCTGAAATCCCAAGCGTTGGACAAGAGGCAACATACACAAGAGACCCATCGTCATAGATTTCTTTTTCAATAATAATACGGTAGTTCAAAACATTCTTTTGCATACGCGTAGTATATACTATGCGTTGATACGTAACAAGTCCTAGTCCTCGAATTGACCAGCTAGGGGGAACGAGGTATAATCACCGCAGAGCGAAATTTTCAATTCGAAATTTAAAATTTTCAATCAAACACAAATAGTTTTATTTTTTAAACATTAAAAATTCAGATTTCATTAAAAATTGAAAACTGAAAATTAAAAATTAATTAAATATGCTAGACATCAAATTCATCAGAGAGAACCCATCAAAAGTACAAAAGGCTGCGGAGCACAAAGGAATTAGGGTAAATATTGATCATCTGCTCAAGATCGATCAGGAGTATCGCGAGTTACATACTCAGGTACAGACATTGCAAGCAGAACGAAATCGGCTTGCAAAAGAGCGGGATATTGAGGGCGGGAAGAAGCTTAAAACAGAACTTGAACAGAAAGAGCATGCGCTGTCTGCATTGAAAGAAGAGTTTGATAACGAATTATTAAAGGTTCCGAATCTTCCCAAAGACGACGTGGAAGTCGGCAAAGATGAAAGCGCAAATGAGGTAATCCGCAAACACAAAGAACTAACAAAATTTGACTTCAAACCAAAAGACCATCTGGAGCTTGGTGAAGTGCTGGATATTATTGACGTGCAAAGAGCTTCCAAGGTCTCAGGTGCGAGATTTGCCTACCTCAAAAACGACGGCGTGCTGCTTGAATTCGCACTTGTGCAATTGGCACTCGAAACGCTTATCAAAGAAGGATTTATTCCGGTTGTTCCGCCCGTACTTATCAAGACAGATATCATGCGGGGCATGGGTTATATGGAACATGGCGCGGATGAGGATATGTTCGCGATCCCCAAAGACGACTTTATTCTCGTCGGCACGGCAGAGCACGCAATAGTGCCCATGCATAAAGATGAAGTTCTGCAAAGCAGAATTCTTCCATTAAGGTATGTTGGTTTCTCATCCGCGTTCAGGCGGGAAGCGGGGTCATATGGCAAAGATACGCGCGGGATGTTCCGCGTCCACCAGTTTGATAAAGTCGAAATGGTCGCATTTGTTGCGGAAGGAAGAGACGATGAGGAGCATGAGTATTTTCTCTCACTTGAGGAAAAGTTTTTTCAAAGCCTTGATATTCCGTATCGGGTGGTAAAGATGTGCACGGGCGATTTGGGTTTCCCAACAGCCAGAAAATACGACATCGAAGCCTGGATGCCAGGACAAAATGCATTTCGAGAAGTTACATCTGCATCAACGATCACCGATTTTCAATCACGAAGATTAAATATTAAGTACCAAGATGGTGCAGATAAAAAATTCGCAGCCGTTCTTAATGGTACTGCATTTGCTATAGGCAGAACGATTATTGCAATACTTGAGAATTATCAACAAGCCGATGGGTCAGTGGTTATACCAAAGGTTTTACAGAAATACGTTGGCAAAGACGTTATTAAGCCTCAATAACCTCAAATTTTCAATTTAAAATTTACAATTTGCAATCAAATCTCAATGTTTAAAACATTGCAGATTAAAGAATTGAATATTCAATGAAAATTGAAAATTGAAAATTAATTAAAAAGTTAGCTTCAGATTTTTATAAAAATCTAGCCTCAAAATGTAATAAAAAAGTAAAAATATCGTTGTGTAATTTTTGCCGTTTTGACGACATAAAGCGATACTTTTGAAGCAAGGAAAATTTCTTGACAATTAGTAAGAAATGTCACAATATTGAATTGAGTTTATAAAGGTATTCGAGGTCCTCCTGATCTTCCTTCTCGCCTTACCTACTATTCGTAGCGCGGCTCGAAGAGCGATCTTAGGAGGATTCAAGAAACTCTAATAACTCGTTGCTTAAAGCAAACTCGTTAAGAGTTTCTAGAAGGAGGTGAATTGTTTCATGGCAAAAAAGAGAAAGAAGAGAAAGTAAATTGGTCCGTCAGCTGACGGATACCAATTGATCGATTGGTAAACCCCCTGCCCGACAACGCGTAGGGGGTTTTTCGAGCTCAATTGACGGCAAGCGTACGGAAGGTATGCTATAATATTAGCCTCATTATGTTCTCAGTCCTCAACCGTTTTTTTGACTCCAATAATCGAGAGATTAATCGCCTTCAACCTATTGTTGATGAAATAAACGGGTTGGAAGAAAAAGTAAAGAAACTCAAAGAGAAAGACTTCACCAAAAAAACGCAAGAATTCAAAGAGAGAGTAAAAAAAGGCGAGTCGCTTGATCGTATGCTTCCTGAAGCGTTTGCATTGGTGCGCGAGGCATCGCGGAGAACAACCGGCCTTCGCCATTTTGATGTGCAACTTAAGGCGGCAATTATCCTCTCTGAAGGACGGATAGCAGAGCAAAAAACAGGAGAGGGAAAAACGCTTTCTGCGGTTCCCGCGTTATACCTAAATAGTCTGACAGGCAAGAGCGTGCACCTCGTTACGGTCAATGACTACCTGGCCCGGCGCGACGCTGGTTGGATGGGTCCTATTTTCCATCTCCTCGGGGTCTCGGTTTCCTCTCTCATCAATGACGCATCATTTCTTTATGATCCTGATTTTACCGATGAAAAGGCAACCGACTATCGCCTTTCGCATTTACGGCATATCAATAGGAGGCAAGCGTATCAGGCAGATATAGTTTACGGTATTAATTCTGAATTCGGATTTGATTATTTGCGCGATAATATGGTACAGCAATTGGATGACAGGGCACAGAGGGATTTTTATTACGCGATTGTTGACGAGGTGGACTCTGTCCTTATCGATGAAGCGCGAACACCGCATATTATCTCGGCACCCGATGAGGCACCATCGACACGTTACTATGAGTATGCGACGCTTGTTGATAAATTAACACCGGAGACCGACTATAAAATTGATGAGAAATTGCGCACGGCGCATTTGACAGATCATGGCATAGGAAAAATTGAAAAGCTCTACGGCATTGCCAATATTTACGAGAAAGACTTTGATACGGTCTATCATTTGGAAGCAGCGCTCAAAGCTCGGACGCTTTTTCATAAAGAGAAAGACTATATTATCAAAGATAATCAGGTGATACTGGTTGATGAATTCACCGGGCGCTTGATGGAAGGACGACGGCTGTCTGATGGCCTGCATCAAGCGATTGAGGCAAAAGAACATGTACCCATCCAGCGGGAATCAAAAACGCTCGCCACAGTTTCTCTTCAGAACTACTTTCGTATGTATGAAAAATTGGCAGGTATGACCGGAACAGCAGTCACAGAATCGGAAGAGTTTAAGAAAATTTACAAGTTAGACGTTGTCGCGATTCCCACAAATAATCCTTTGCGAAGAACAGACTATTCAGATGCGGTTTATAAGACGATGCGGGCTAAATTGACAGCTGTTGCCGCTGAAATTGCTGCAGCAAATAAGCGAGGACAACCTGTACTGGTTGGTACTACATCGATTGAGAAAAATGAGATTATTTCCCAGCTGTTACGAAGACGAGGGATACAACATGAAGTGTTAAATGCGAAAAACCACGCGCGGGAAGCACAGATTATCGCGCAAGCTGGGAAGAAAGGCGCTGTGACAGTTGCGACCAATATGGCAGGTCGGGGTGTCGATATCATCCTCGGCGGCGAGGCGCCGACTGCAGCTGATGGCTCTTCAGACAAGAATTCGTCTGAACGGAAAAAATGGAAAAAGGCACATGATGAGGTTGTAGCGCTTGGCGGGCTCTTTGTTATCGGTACCGAGCGGCATGAGTCACGAAGAATTGATAATCAGCTGAGAGGAAGGTCCGGAAGACAAGGAGATCCCGGAGCGTCGAGATTTTTTGTAGCGCTCGATGATGACATCATGCGGCTTTTTGGCGGCGATAAGATTGCCGGTATCATGACCCGTTTTCATATGCCGGAGGATGTGCCGCTTGAGCATCCGCTTGTATCAAAAGCAATTGAGAATGCGCAGGTCAAAGTAGAAGGGTTTAATTTTGATATCCGAAAACACCTGGTTGAGTACGATGATGTCCTGAATAAACAACGAGAGATTATTTACGGGTTGCGAAGAAAGCTGCTTGAAGCAGGTGCGCATGAGGATGATAAAGTATTGCGGGAAGAGCTTTTGGGCAGAATTGAGAATGCGATCAGCAGTCTTATCAGTATGAATACAAGTGCAGAGGAGTATGACGGTATCGGTGCATCCAATGAAAAAATTATCGCCGATTTTATCACGATCATTCCGTTTGATGAAAAATCCCAAAAGCAACTTATCATGCAGCTGGAACAACGCCACACGCCATCTGAAAAAACAGAATTCCTCACGAAGCTAGCGAAGGACTTGTATTTCAAGCGCGAAAAAGAACTCGGACAGGTGCTTTCGGCAAAAATTGCAACCGATGTCATGCTCATGACGGTTGATAATCTCTGGATGAATCATCTGGATGCGGTTGATAATCTGCGGCAGGGAATAGGCCTTCGCGGCTATGCGCAGAAAGACCCACTTGTTGAGTACAAAAATGAAGGATATCGGATGTTTGAGCAGTTAGTTTTCGCAATCGACGATGAGATAGTACACAGAATTTATAAAATACAAGTCGTGACAGAGGAGACAGTGGATGCGCCGCACCCGGCGACACCACATGTGCATTTACAGCTGAATACACCGGAGAGCGAGATTGGGACTGAAGCAAAGACAAGACAAGCCACATCGCAAAAGGTTGATTCCCCCGTTTCATCAGGCAAAAAAATCGGTCGCAACGACCCCTGCTGGTGCGGCTCGGGAAAGAAATGGAAAAAATGCCACTATCCGCAATTGGGATAGCAACATGGTCCTCTGATGATATTTATTGAAGAATTTGCTACTCTTTAATGTATACCAAAATGGCAGCAAAGAAACACAAAACTTCTCCTTCCCGCAAACATTCGCATCTTTATTTTCTGCCTTTTTATCTCTCTGTCTTTTTAAGTGCATTTTTACTGTTTCAAGTACAACCGATTATAAGCAAATATATCTTGCCGTGGTTTGGCGGAGGATTTTCTGTCTGGACGACTGCAATTCTCTTTTTTGAAGTATTGCTCCTTTTCGGCTATCTCTATTCGCATTTTCTGACAACCGCACGATTAAAAAAGCAGATCATTGTCCACGCTCTTCTTGGCGGCTTAGTACTTCTGACAATATTTACGTTATTTTTTACCTGGGATAGTCCTATTACTCCGCCACTTAGGCTAAAGTTAGATGATACTTTTTTACCGGTCATACAGGTTCTGGCAATTCTCCTTCTTGCTGTGGGGTTGCCATATTTTCTTTTATCAACAACAAGTTCACTTCTCCAGCGATGGTTTAGTCATACAAGCTTTGGCAGGTCGCCTTATTCTCTTTACTCACTCTCAAACGCAGGATCGCTCCTTGGTA
The DNA here is from genome assembly GCA_964457405.1 of uncultured Gammaproteobacteria bacterium. GTDB lineage: Bacteria > Patescibacteriota > Microgenomatia > Levybacterales > UBA12049 > CAYWEP01. Next base: position 6,705 of record CAYWEP010000030.1, on the reverse strand, counting down.
TTGTGACATACCCTTTTTTCGTTGAGGTATTACTTCCCCTTCGTACACAAGGGCAGGTGTGGTCAGTTGGATTCGTTCTGTATGGCGTTTTATTGGGAATTTGCGGCATCATGACGCTCCGTTTTGCAACAAGGACGGCTCATGAAAACCCAGAGGAAACAATAACAGAATCATACAGAGAGGTTGATGGGAAGCGTATTCTGCTTTGGCTATTTCTTCCTGCGCTTTCCTCACTCATCTTGCTATCAACAACCAGTCACATAACGCAATCTGTTGCACCGGTGCCATTTCTCTGGCTTTTGCCTTTGAGTCTTTATCTTTTGTCGTTTATTCTCTGTTTCAGCAACAAGCCATTTTACTGGAGAAATTTTTATAGTTATCTTGTTATAGCATTGGCTGTGGCAGTTACAATACTATCGCTTGATTTACAATCAATAACAACGAATTTTATTGTTTATACGGTTTTTATTTTTTCAAGCTTTATGCTGCTTCATGGCGAGTTGTACATTATAAAACCTGAGCCAAAACACCTGACGCTTTATTACCTGCTTATCGCCTTTGGTGGCGCAATTGGTGGAGTCATCGTCGTTATTATTGCACCAGTTGTTTTTACCGATTACTGGGAGTATTTTGCTGGCATTTTCCTCGCAATAGGCGTTGCAGTGAGTGTCCTTATTCTCCATCGAAAATCAATTCCCTATTGGATTTTATCAAAAGTAGCTTTCTTGAAACTCCCAAAATCCGCGCTGGCAATCAGTATCGCTCTCTGTGTTATTTGCGTTATTGCTGGTTTTGTCTTTATCCTTTCAGACCAGACGCCAGCGATCGCCAAGTTTAGAAATTTTTACGGTACTGTTTCTGTCTATAGTGACACTGATGAACATGGAGAATATTTAGGGCTATATAACGGCAGAATTAGTCATGGGACGCAATACACAGGGGATGATTTAAAAAAAATGCCGATAACCTATTACAGTGAGGAAAGCGGGGTGGGTTTGGCAATAAAGTTTCATCCAAAACGCGCAACTTTGGATCGGGATGAACCGTTGCGAATCGGCGTGACCGGGCTTGGGGTTGGAACGATCGCGGCCTATGGTAATGGGGGGGATACTATTACGTTTTACGAGATAAATCCGGCAGTAATCGATGCCGCGAATAATTATTTTACCTATCTGGCGGACTCGGGAGCAAAAATCGCCGTTATATCAGGGGATGCTCGAGTATCTATGGAAAAGCAGCTTGAACAAGATGGTAAGCCAATCTATGATGCGTTGATTCTTGACGCGTTCGTCGATGATGCGATTCCTGTTCATCTATTAACAAAAGAAGCATTCGATGTTTATCTGAAGCTACTCGAGCCAAAAGAAGGAATCCTTGCGGTCCATATATCCAATAGATACTTGGATCTTGAACCGGTTATAGCAAGACTCGCAGAGCAGTATGGATTAGGGTATGCCGTTATTGAGTCTGACGACGACGCATATAATATTGCATCAGCGACATGGGTGTTGTTATCAAGCAATGAGAAGTTTATAAAAAATCCAGTTGTTGAAAAAGCGAGTTCTCCTCAGGAAATAGATTTACAAAAGATACAATTATGGACAGACGATTACAGCAATCTCTTCCAGGTATTGGATATCTAACGTTTCCAATCGTGAATCGTGATTCAGCCACGTAATAATTTCAAATTATTGTGATGTGTCTACCTAGCACAAACCTGGTGTGTACAAGCGTACAAGCATACACCCCATAAGTCCCAAAAATCGATTTTGCTATATTGACAGAATAATCTTTCGGTAGTAGTATTACAAAATATAATGAGTGCTGCAGAAAAAGTTGATGGCTCAGGAAAACTTACGAGAAGAAAAATAGTTGCCCTTGGCGCTGCTGGTTTTGGACTTGCAGCATTGGGATTTGGAATACCTCAAGATGCACATGCGTCTCCTCAAGTTCAAGAAGGAACTCCAGAGCAAAACACTCTTTTCCGTTTTGATGCAGATAGTCAAATAACACAATCTGACTGGGAAGGAATATTCGCTTATGTTGAATACAAACGCAATAATCCGTTGCCACATACGGTTGGTGTTGCAAAATTGAAATATAACATATCACTTATCAGCAGAGAACAGTCAGAAAAGGTTATTCTATCTGAAGATGACTGGCAGCAAGACAGATCAGGGCTCGAATATGGCTTAAAAAATGATTTGCCAGTCTACATCATGTTGCCTGATGCAGCTGCGGTAAGAGCTGCTTACCCCGAAAAAAAAGATGAACTTTATACGATTCTTGATCCTTTCTATGATGGGCTCGTTCAAAAATTCCAATTAGTAAAAGCGGAGGAGTGGGAAACATATTTCTTACCTGAAATAGCTTTTTCAGCTCAATTTTTATATCCCGAAGGGGAAGATGACTTTCGTATTGGAGAAACAAGAAATTCAGTAGAAAAACTTATGAGCAGGTACCGTACTGATGGAAAATGGGATGCTTTAAGCGATATGCTGCCGCACGCAAAACATATTTATCAGGGCATAATGTCTGAATATAACGATGCACAAACAACACAAGGACTTCAAGAATCATTTACATCGTCTGTTGATAACCCTTCTTCACTTGACAATCTCAGATCAGTACGAGCTTGGCCTGAATTTACAAGAAGAGCTGGCTGGGCAGAACTCCTCGAAGCCAACAGTGTCCAGATGACCCCGCAGGGTTTGGTATTGTCATAAATTGTCCTCAAAATTAAAAAAACTTTCCTTTCTGTATGAATTCAGTTCTTTCCAACGCTCACCTGGAAGGAGCCTATTCAGTCACCTTCCAGGTGGCCGGATGGACTCCTGGAAGGTGGTCTCTGGGAAAAACTGAATAGATACTCCTTTCTTTCTTGACTTTCCTATTTTTGTTACTCTATGATAATTTTGTATGGATGAGAAAGTTTCAGCCCCCTCTGCGAATGAGGTGCAAGAACCTCATACGCATTCTTCACCCAAAACAAAAAACGCGGTAATCCTTGGCGGAGCGATTGCGCTGATCGTCATTTTTATCCTCGTTTCATATCTAATTTCTTCGAGTAAAACTGCGAAGCAAGCTGACAAAACGGCAGGACAAAGCGCGAAGAAAGGGCCAACAGTTAATTTGGTGACTGAATATAACAATCCCTTTGATAAGAAAAGCCAATATGTCAACCCTTTCTCTAAGTATAAAAATCCATTTGACACATTAAAATGACACTACGATTGTCAATAACAAGATTTCGGTTTATTCTCATCTTTTGTGCAGCTATTGTTTTTATTTTTGCAATGCCCCCCGTCTTTGCACAAGAATCGCCAGATGAACTAGCCGAGAAACATGGTATTACTTTTCCTATTGAGGTGCTTGGTGGATGCACAGACTATAGCTCTTGCCGGACATACTGTGAGGATCCAGTGCATCAAGAGGCGTGCATTATCTTTGCTAAAGAGAAGGGGTTTTACAAGGAAGAGCAAGTCACGGCTCAACAAGATTTCTGGCAAAGAACAAAGGCAGCGCTTGGGTGTGACTCTGAGGCATCGTGTCGGCAATTGTGCGAGCAAGAGGCGAATTTTGATCGGTGTAGTGCATTTGCGAAAAAATATAGTTTAAGTGGTGGACATACAGAAGATCCGAGTGAAACGCAGATTCTTGAAAAGGCAAAACAAATTCTTGGCTGCACTTCCTATGCTTCGTGCATGAACTTCTGTAAGGAGGAAGCAAATCGGCAGAAATGCTCGGATTTTGCACAAGAAGTTGGTCTTCGAGGCGGTGAGCATCAAGCAGGGCCCGGTGGTTGCACGAGCGAGGAGACGTGTAAGGCATTTTGCTCAGACCCAAACAATTACCAAATTTGCTCTCAGTACGGTGGTGCTACTGGTGGAAGCTTTCAGGGACCAGGCGGCTGTAATAGCGAAAGCTCGTGCCGCGCGTATTGCGAGCAGCATCCGCAAGAATGTCAGCATTTTGGTGGAGACAGAGGAGAAGGATATAATCCTGCGGAAATGTGTAGTAAGACACCAAACTGCACGTGGACAAACAATGCTTGTACCTGTTCAGGTGGGGGAACAACAGGAGACTATGAAAAATTCTGTCAGGAAAATCCAGATAAGTGTTCGGGCAGTATAAATCATGAAGATTATTGTAAGCAGTATCCTGATAAGTGTACCGGGAGTTATCCTTCGAATTCTGGATCGCAAGATTCAGTAACTGAATGTGCAAAATATCCAGGATGCTCATGGACGGGAAGTAGCTGTCAGTGCTCAAACCAGTCTGGATCAACAGACACAAATACTCAGTCATCAGGAGGAACGAGTTCATCGTATGACCCTGCGACAGAGTGTAGCAAGCAGTCAGGCTGTAGCTGGAATGGATCGTCGTGTCAGTGCTCGAACACTTCAGGCAGTAACCCAACTGAATCCTCGCAGCCACAGCCATCCCCAGGAGTGCAGGGTGTAGCCACTGAACCTTCTCTTCTGCAAAGAATTTGGCAGCTCATTTTTAGTAGATAAGTACTCCACCTCGTTAGCTTTATTGCTATTCATTCTCTGAACTGTTACTATCTAGTATAGATGGCGCAGAAAGCTTATAAGAGAGCAAACAAAAAACGAAGAAAGAAAAATAGCATCACTCTTTTATTACTACTTCTCGGACTTGGTGTGGTCGTTTTGTTTTTTACCTACTTTTCCTATCAATTTCCAAGTGCATTGTCGAATGCCTCAACGAGTAAGGTATGTGCGCGGGTTGCAACGCAAACATTCTGCCGCGGCTCAACTGAAAATCCTGTTCAGAAAGCGATTGATTATGCCTCTGCCAATCATTATCAAGAGGTGGTGTTGGATCCGGGAACATTTTGGCTAACCGAAAAGATAACCATTAATAATCCGGGGCCAACACCGGCGGCTCTTCATATTCCTTCGAATATTACGCTGAGAGGAAGTCAAGACAGTTCTAATCCATCAGTCCTTAAAATTGCGAATACGCTAGGAGCAATAGACATTATGGTTTACATCAGCGGAAGCCCCGAAGACCCAAGTATTCCGGTTAGTAATGTTAACTTGCAGTATATTGTGCTAGATGGTTTAACAGATTCGACTGTTATGCCGATAGTGGGTATTTGGGCAAGTAAAACCAGTGGCAACGTCAATGTTGAGCATACAACAGTTAAAAATACCAAATCAACAGGTATGATACTGGGGTATCTGGCTCAGTATCAGCAAGATCCGGGAACAAATCGCGCAGTTGTTTACAAATTCAGCGGAACATCGGAGTCGCCAAATAGAGTGGTAAATAACACAGTGCAAAAAGTCGGTGGCGATGGGATAGCGGTTCTGGGAGAATATATAATTGTAACAGGAAATAAAATAAGCAGTGCGCTGTCAACATACAGCAATTGTATTACAGCCTTCACAGAGTCAAAAAATATTCTTATAAACAACAACACTGTCAGTAATTGCCGTACTGGTATTGGTATTGACGGATCGTATCCACTCTACTTCTCAAATGCTGTCGATATGGATACGTTTCAACAAAGTTTAAATGAAGCTGGGAAGGGTAATGAGGTCGGCTTTGCGAGCTATATCACTATAGAAAAAAATATTGTCAATTATTCTTTAGTAGGAATTGGTACATGGAGGAACCTTGAGACAGTTATTAAGAATAATACAATAGTGGGAAATAACGCTTCAGGTTCTATTGGAGTTCATCTTAATGAATCCAGGAACAACTACGTTGTCGGAAATACTATCAAGAAAGTGAAAAGAGGAGTAGTTTTACGAAGCGTAGGTTATTCAGCAGTCGGTTCCTCATACAATGGAATAGGGGTCTATAAAGTAAATGATCAATATGAGAATTGGGGAAATATAATTGAGACTAGTAATACAGGTATCGACTTCGAAGGAGAAAAAAACTTTTTATTCGGCAATACAGTAAGAGCCAATAAAATTACTAAAGCAACTACTCCTTGCAATTACAGTGCCGGAGCCCAGACTGTTGCAACCAATAATTCTCCGGAGAGTTGTAATTTGCAATAGCTGTTAGTATTTCCGAGAGTTGACTTCTGTCAGTTATCGGTCATGATTGAGTCAAGTTGTCAATGAAAAGTAGTGTATACTCTTTCCATGGATCACCATTTGTCGACCCACAAGATTACTCCACAAGGACTTGTCCATAGAAATCTGTCTATAGAAACACTTGTTTCCCATGCGCTTAGGAAAAAAGAGGTTGTTCCCTCAAAAACTGGTGCAGTTGTTGTTTACACAGGAAAATATACGGGTCGTTCCCCAAATGACAAATTTATCGTCGATACGCCTTTGGTGCATGATCAGATTGACTGGGGAAAAGTCAACATGCCGATAACTGAGAGGTATTTTAAAAAGCTTTATAAAAAAATGTCTTTGTACCTTTCCGCCCTAGATCAGCTGTATATTTTTGACGGGTTTGCCGGAGCGGACGAGAAATACAAGCTCCATGTAAGGGTCGTTTCAGAATATGCCTATCAATCACTTTTTATGCAGCATTTACTCCGTCGCCCGACCCCTGATGAGCTAAAAGCACACACTCCCACATTTACCGTTTTATGCGCTCCGGGATGTGTTTCGGATCCTGCAACTGACGGAACAAATTCAGAGGCATTTATCATTCTTAACGTTGAGAAAATGTTTGTTATGATCGGGGGCACCAAATACGCAGGGGAGATGA
>CAYWEP010000029.1:0-12814 GCA_964457405.1 uncultured Gammaproteobacteria bacterium | reverse complement strand
CGCTAAACGTACTTTCCAAACGAAACTTTTTTAGCATTTCGATTACCTTTTCAGACGTGTGTCCACCCGTTGCAATAGCCAGAGGGATTTGCTGTTTCTGAAGCACCTCTATCAACTCTTCTGCTCCGTCCATGAGTCTAAACCTCTCAGATGAACGAAATAACGTATAAAACATGTCCCTGTACTCTCGTAAAAATGTTTCCGTGTCTCCTTTTAGTCCTGTATACTGCTTCACAAGTTCAATAAATTCTCGCATGCCAGTACCATGTCCTTTTATGTGCAGATCTTTATGATCAACAAGTTTATATTTTTTAAAAAATCTGCGGGTCACTTCTACCCACACAGGCTCTGAATCAATCAAGAGTCCATCAAGATCAAAAATGACAGCCTTTATGTTGTGAAGGACATCAATCATAGTAATCCCAACTGCTTCCCCATCTTCTCTTTCTGCGCTTCTTCCTGCTTCTTCACCTGCGCGACAATTCGCTTGATCAGGCTCTGAAAGCCAAGTGCCTCGAATGCGTCTTTAAGCCCGACCATGTCAAATCGCACCAAAGCACAGCCCGGCAAAGAAAGCGTTACCGGTACATCGGTAACAATCGTTGCGAGTTTTTTCGCTAAAGCGGCTTGCTCTGCGTCTGCTGCCAACTTCTCAGAAATCTTGGGCGGAAGCTTATCTATATTCTGATAGAGAGTTTCAAACGTCTTATATTCTTTTAGTAATTGACACGCTGTTTTGGGGCCGATTCCCGAAACACCCGGATACCCGTCAGACGGGTCACCTATTAAGGCTTTATAATCAACAATCTGCGACGGCTTGATACCAAATTTTTCTTCGACTTTTTGTGCGTCGAAAAGAATTGTTTCTTTGAGGCCAACAATTGGAGACAATACTTTGACGCGGCCGTTGACAAGCTGCAAAAGATCTCGATCGCCTGTGACGATGATGACCTCGACGTCTTTACTTTTCTCTACTGCCTGCGTTGCGATTGTGCCGATGACGTCGTCTGCTTCATACCCGTCGACTTCAAAAATGGGCACGTTCATTTTGTTGAGTAAGTCGTGAACGACTGTGATTTGCGGACTTAAATCATCAGCCATTGCCGGCCGGTGCGCTTGATAGCCAACGAATAAGGACTGGCGGAAAGTCGGTTTGGGCCGGTCAAAGCAGACGATTGCGTACTCAGGCTGTATATCCTCCAAAATGCGAAGGAACATGGAGAAGAAGCCATAGACAGCATTCACCGGATCGCCGTTTGGCGCGGTCAATTCTGGTAATGCGTGAAACGCGCGGTGCAAAATCGCATTCCCGTCAATGAGAATTAACTGATGCATCGAATCTATTTTAACACAAGAAAGGTTTACTTTTTGGCTGGAGCGAGAGCGGCTTTGGGGCCGATGAGTTTGAGGAAGTCTTCCTGCTCGATTGTTTCTTGTTTCAATAATTCTTGTGCGAGAACATCAAGCTTGTCGCGGAGTTTGGTGAGGATTTCAGTTGCTTGTTTGTAGCAGGAATCAGTGATTTTTTTTACCTGTTCATCAATCTTGGCTGCCATCTCAGGCGAGATATCTGACTGCTCATACACCATCCGCTTCTCCCCATCAAGGCTGATGGGACCAAGATCGCTCATACCAAACTGCACGACCATGGCGCGCGCCACCTGCGTTGCTTTTCCGATATCATCTGAGGCGCCTGTCGTCATCTCTTTAAAAACCAGCTGCTCTGCGGCTCTTCCCCCCATCATGACCGCAACTTGCTCGAGAAGATGGGTTTTTGTCTCATGCGTCCTTTCAATCGGCTCCATCATTGTGTGCCCCAAAGACAACCCGCGGGCAACAATTGAGATTCTGTGGATAGGATCCATATGCGGCATTTCCCAAGAGACAAGTGCGTGTCCTGCTTCATGATACGCGGTCATCCGCTTATCTTCATCTGTTTGGAGTCTGCGTTTTTCAGGGCCAAGCTTGACTTTGGTTGCCGCTTCCTCAATATCTTTCATATCAATTGCTTTTTTACTAAGCCGCGCGGCAAGAATCGCTGCCTCATTGAGCATATTTTCCAAGTCCGCGCCTGAGAAGCCAACGGTCCGTTTGGCAGCTTTCTCCCAGTCAACATCTTTCTCAAATGGCTTTCCCTTGGCATGTATCGCCAAAATTGCTTTTCTTCCTTCAACGTCTGGCAGATCGAGGACAACGCGCCGGTCAAATCTGCCAGGGCGGATGAGGGCTGGGTCCAAGACGTCTGGTCTGTTGGTTGCGGCCATAACTATAAGCTGCTCATTTGGCGTGAATCCATCCATCTCAACGAGGATTTGATTGAGGGTCTGCTCACGTTCATCGTGGCCGCCCATGATGCCAACGCCACGTTGTCTACCAATCGCATCAACCTCATCAATAAAGATGATTGCAGGCTGTGCTTTCTTGGCAGTGTTAAATAAATCACGAACCCTGCTAGCTCCGACACCTACCAACATTTCCATGAACTCAGACCCTGCCATTGAAAAGAAGGCAACCCCGGCTTCCCCGGCCGTGGCACGCGCCATTAACGTTTTTCCTGTACCGCTTGGGCCAACCATGAGTACGCCTTTTGGTGTTCGTGCTCCCATAGCTTTGTATTTCCCAGGGTTTTTGAGAAAGTCTACTACCTCTGTTAGCTCTTGTTTGGCTTCATCCACACCCGCAACATCGGCAAAACTCACGCGGGGCGTATCTTTGCTAAAAAGCTTGGCGCGGGATTGACCAAAGGAAAAAATACTCTCCTGCGTCCCCCGAGCCTGACGGAAAATAAAGTAGAAAAACGCAATCATCAAAGCAACAGGCAGAATTGTCCCAAGAAGCGAAAGCCATCCGTTGAGACCCGAATCGTCTTGCACGACCACTTTTACTTTATTTGGATCAAGCTTCACCCCTGCATTAGCAAAGAGTTCATAGATATTGCTTCCCGGCTCTTTTACCGTGGTGACAACACCGTCTTTTGTATCCACGATCAACCGATCGCCTTTCACTCTAATTTGCTTCGTCTCTCCTTTCTTGACGTCTTGAATGACCTCGGAAAGCGAGACTGACTTGCCTGTCTCATACGGAGCGTTAAATGCGGAAAAGATCAAAAGAGAAAAAAGGAGTAAGAATCCATAGAGCACGAAGTTTTTCCATGATGCTTTAAAACGGAATTTGCCAAACCTGTTTTTTACATTCTTTCCTGAGGATTGATGCTTCCTGTGGTTACTAGCAGGCATAATTGAAAGCTAGTATAGCATACACTCGCCAATTTGCAAGCTAGATCAGGCTTACGCTCCCTTTATGGATCCGCACAAATCCGTCTTTTGATAAACCCAAAAGAAGCTCCTGAAACCACAGCGCATCTTTTTCGCCGAAACCCTGCTTTACTTTCCTACCAAGCGTCATGATGCTTGCGGTCTGGTGCTTGAGTAAATATTGTAGAACTTGACCTCTGTAATACCGGTTTGAGCCGGTAAATCTTGACTGCTTCGGCGTCGGCACGCGATGCATTGCTAAAACCGACGCACTATAATCCATAAGCGCCTGATTCCACTCATAGGCTTTGCCTTTTGGTAATAATTGATCCGCAATTCTTTGCAATTCCCTCTTCGTCATCCTGGCTTGTCCAGGATCTCCTAATTTGTCACCCTGAACTTGATTCAGGATCTTGATTCTGGAGTCTCCGCCATCCGCCAGCTGGCGTAGCGGATCCCCAGAATGACGATTATAAACAAACCTTAACAAAATCACTTTGCGAATATTTGTATCTACCACAGCCACTTGCTGATCAAAGGCAAAACACAAAAGCGCCCGAGCAGTATACTCACCTATTCCAGGAAGGGCTTGTAGTGTTTTTATATCCTGCGGCCACTTGCCCTCATGCTTTTCAACAATATCTTTTGCTGTTTTTTGCAAATAGAGTGCGCGACGGTTATACCCAAGCCCTGACCACAGACGTAAAACGTCGCTCGTTTTTGCTTTTGCTAAACTTTGCACTGTTGGGAATATCCTCAACCACGCTTCGTATTTCGGAATAACGCGGGAAACCTGCGTCTGCTGCAGCATGACTTCTGAAACAAGAATATGGTAGGGATCTCTTTTCTTAAAGGATGCACCGGAGAGATGAACCGAATGGTTCGTTTCGACTGGTGTGTCCCGCCATGGCAAATCTCGCTTGTTGATTGCATACCATGCAAGAATTTCTTTTTGAAACGCTTTTATTATGCGAGGAGGGATCTGCATGAGGATGATGTTATGCTAATCCCATTTTTTGCCGCACTTCTTTCATCGTCTCCTCCGCAATAAATCGGCATTTTTCACTACTTTCTTCCAATACTTCATCGACAAATTTCGGATCTTTGGCAAATTCTTTGCGCCGTTCTTGAAATGGTTTCAATTCCTGAAAAATTGCCTCTGCCAATGCATTCTTCATTTCCGAATATCGTATTTTTTTCTCCTTGTAATCCTGAACAAACTTATTATACAGATCTCCTTTATCAAACTGCTTTAACAATGTAAACAAGTTGGCAATACTTGTCCCTCGAAGCCTTGGCGAAATGGGATCTCCGCCCTCTACTCCGCTATCTGTTGGCGCTTTGGCAAGTCGCTCTTTTATCGTCTGTAAATCATCTGTCAGGACGATATAACTTCCTTCAACCGACTTACTCATCTTACCAGTACCGGCAAGAGATGGCACGTATCCGCCTTCGGTTTTGAATCGTTGGGGCTCTGGGAATGTTTCGCCAAACATGCTGTTAAACTTACGGGCGATCTCCCGCATGACTTCAAGATGCGGCTCTTGATCTATCCCGACCGGTACCAATTCTCCTTTGTAAAGAAGCACATCAGCTGCCATGAGAACTGGGTAATACAAAAGCCCCATATTGATGTATTTTGGGTACTGCGCTTTTTTCTCTTTGTAGGTTGGCAGATCCTCAAGGCGAGAAACAGGATAAATTGTACTTAAGAGGTAGGATAGCTCCGTATGATGCGGAACTCTGGACTGGATTTCCAATAAGCATTTTTGTGGATCAAGACCGGCAGCCAAATAATCAAGCACAATCTCTCTGACTGATTGCTGCAAGGTTTTTGGATCATACGGCACAGTGATCGTATGTAAGTCCACAACAGAAAAGACACAATCATAGGTGTCCTGCAACGCAAGCATCCCCTTCACCGCGCCAAGATAATTGCCCAAATGCAATCTCCCTGTTGCGCGAATCCCTGAATAAACTTTCTTTTTTGCCATAAGTTTTACCTCATAAGTTTAGCACATCTTTTTCAACAAGCAATCCTGTATAATAGTGGCTTCTGTATGAAAGAGTATTTATTGCCGTGGCGACGGCCACAACGAGAAGCGTTACCTCGGATTGACGCCACGTGGGAGCGCTTACGAACGCCGGATGGTGTTGTCTTTGAGCAAGTAGTACCAAATAATTCCCAAGGAGACCCACTCATCATTGCGCCTGGATTTGGTCGCTTTGCTCGAGAGCTTCGGCCAACGCTTGAGTTTTTTGCCGCACATCATATTCAGGCTGCATGCTTAGAGCATCCTCGCTTTGGGCTTCCGGTAAAAAACAATCCTCACAATTTCGCGAGAGAATCAATGCGCGGAGCGCAAGCGGTGATAAGCGTAATAGAGGCAATCAGAGAGCAACGACCAGAAGTGCAAAGATTTGAAGGCTTCGGAGAATCGCGCGGATCAATTTCAATCGGTATTGCTAAAATCCTTGATCCAGACGGGCTTGGACACGTGTATTTTGCGAGCCCCGCAAATATGACGCGTGATAATTTCGCAGCGCTCTTGGGAGGAATTGTCCAGCAGGTCATTATGGAAAGAAAGCAATTCGCGCAGCAAGGCGAGACCGACAGAGTTATTGCAGATGTGATAAAACTGTTGCAGTACCTGTCAAACCCTGTCCGCTCACTCATTGAGGGATATCACATCGCAGACACAAATCTCAGCGAACATCTCTCTTTATTTGTCGATGATATCACCATCATCATCACAGAACATGATGAATTGTTTGCAATTCAAGAAATTCAGCAAAATGCCAAAGCAGTAGGCATAAGCGATATTGTTGTATTCCCAGGCAACCACCGCGTCAACATGACGGACGTTTCTAAGCTCATTGCCGCGAGACGACGCAAGGTGGCTGCATAATACAGTTTTCTAACCAGTTTGCATTCTGTAACGCTCAATAAGCGGTATATGAAGAATAACAGTAATCTGCTGATTGTCTCTATACAGCATCATTGGCCCATCCTCTCTGACTAGCTCTCCATCGATACAACAATTTGGTTGATTAGGGTTTTCTGGTTGTCCCGGAAAAACTCGTACTCCATCAACATCGTAAACATCAATTAACCCCTTCTCCACTGCGCGATCCGGATTGCGTAGCCCGACAAGAAGCGCAGCGTTATACTTATAAATAAGCCCCGGCTCTGAATCCGCTGATATTGTGAACAAGCGAACTTTGTCTCTCGGGACTAAGAGTTGCTTCTGAAAAACGAATGTCCCGATGCCATTTGTCGTAAACACTGCAGCCCCAGCAATGCGTTCCGTGTCCATGACCTCAGTTGCGTCCCCATCTTTTATAAGAAGCTCTGTTGGCTGTGTTCTGCTAAGAAGCGTCAGTGCCGAAGCAGCACCCGCCATTAGATACATCAGATGCGTATTTCGGAATCCCTGATCGTATAACCATTCTTTTGTCCTCGTTACCGGAACAGTTGGATGGCCAGCGCCTACCAAATACGCTCCGTACTCCACCTTCTCTTCGCTTTCTCGAACAAGCGCGTGAATATGCCTGCCTTCAAACTCACCTTCTCTAAATATACCTTGCAAATGGGAGGGAATATCGACTTTTGGTTGCTTTACTAAATCTTTTAACCATGTATTTGCACTTCCACCGCCTCGATAATATAAAACAGGCGGCTCCTCATATATTGTTCGAACGCTATTTATCACGGCGCCAAGTGTGCCATCACCGCCACTAACAATTGCCAGGTCTGGCATTTCGAATGCAAGCATTTTTTTAAATGCCCCAAGGTTTTCTACAGACCTATATGCAGAGAAATCTGATGGATTTATCCTATCATAAAACAAAGGCCTTCTGTTTGCTGGTCGTCTATTATCAAGCACCACTGCGCGAAGACACTCTCCCATTTATTACTCTCCTATCCATTCCTTTTTCATCTCTGCAAACGTTCCTTCTCGTATTGGCGGATGCGCTTGACGAGGTTGATGATGCGGTAGATTATTCTGCCGAACTTGTGAATTGCTTGGTCTGCGCATTTGATGACTCGATCACTTTTACTGCAACGTCTTTCAACTGTACCGTGGCATCAGTGAGCGCTTTTTTCAATGCCTCTACCTCATTGTTGAATCGTGTATTCTCCTGAGTCAGTGTGGTAATCTTTAGGGCCAAGAGCTCTTTCTCTGCCTTCACCTCTTGCTCGCGAAGTTTCTTTTCTGTAGCAAACTGATTTGTTACCTCCTCCTGCAATGCGGCAGTCGCATCCTTTATTGCCTTTTCTTTGTCTCCCTCAAAGCCTTCAACTTGTCTACGCAATGCGACAAGCTCCTGACGTTCTCGCTCAATCTCGTCTTTGCGTTCTTCAAGCTCTCGCTCCCATTTCGTTTTTCTCTGCAAAAACTCATCTTCTGCTTTCCGTCGGGCAAGTTTTGTCTCATACTCATATGACTCTTGCTCGCGTCTTCGTTCCACTTCTTCCTGTTGGTTCTTCTGCGCTGCCTGAAGCTCATGCTCTTTCTGTTCTCGAATCCATGCTTGCTTTGTCTCCTCGATACGCTGCTGCATGCTGAGGAATTCTGATTTTGCCTCGGATAGCTGCCGAAGCAGTGCATTGAATGTTTCTTCTATTAACGAAACCGTTGTCTGCGCGGAAAAAACTGAAGCAGTAGTACTTGCTGAAGTTGCAGTTTTTCTTGTCCTCGTGGTCTTTTTTACCGTTGTTGCTGTCTCATTCATGTGCAGCGATTATAGGTACTCTAGCTTAATCCGTCAAGGGAGAGAAACTATGCTTCATGTTTAAAGGTATCGAAAAAGATTCATTTGGATACATGGACATTTATTACGGGGTGTTTACACTTATCGCAATGGAGAAATTTATCGACACCTAACTGCTCCCTTCAATAATTCACGTTTGTCGCTTATAGACCAAAGTAGCTTCTGTAAGACGCCTCATGCTCTATACCGGAAACGGTCAACAATGTCACATGATCCTCTATGTCATAGAATGTTTTCAAAAATTCAATTTCATTTTTACAAGGATATGGCGTAAGATAGACGCTTTTTTGCAATTGTAACAATTCCAGTTTCTTAAGAAGTCTTCGAAACGCATCCGCTTGATTTTTCTTTCCTTTTGGAATGTCGTATACGACCAATCGCCACTTTCCATCCCATTTGCCGGGTTGTAAGGATAACGCTTCCAGTTTGTATTTCATTACTTTCTCTTTTCCTCTATCCGTCAGTCGAAAAAGTACCTCTCCTTCTTCTGCAGTCTCTTCTATTACTCCGGTTCTCTGTAATCGCTTTATCTCGGCTTTTAGCCTTCTTCTATTGAAGTGTCCCCACGTCTTCTTCTGCTCTTTCAAAAATGGCTTCAGAGCAAGAGGTAAACCCGGCAGAAGAATTGCGGCTGCTAAAAATCCTGCTCCGGCAAGGAGCAAGAGAATATCTTTTGTCTTTGGAGGGATTTTCGAGTTTTGTTGCACGTTCTCAGCCTAGCAGAATGTCGACCTTTTACGCAATAGCGAAATAAATAAACACTACGTCACAGTAGGCTTGTTCTATTGTAGCTATTATCTACTGTCGCCTATTGACCAGATTTTTTTCATAGTTTCAAAATTTCCCTCTAGGATTGCTTCACGGATGCGTCTAACCAGATTCACAGTAAAATAGATATTATGATAACTTCCCAGGCGTTGGGCGAGGAGTTCATCGGAGATAAAGAGATGACGTAGATAGGCCCGGGTGAAATGTTGACAGGTATAGCATTCGCAACCTAGGTCAATTGGATCGGTGTCTAGTGTATGCTTCGTGTTAGTGATTTGCAGAGTAAAGTTATTGCTCGGCTGGCCACCGTTTTGGGGTGAAATGTATACGTTGCCGTGTCTTCCTCGCCTCGTCGGTGCGACGCAATCAAAAAAATCCAGTCCCCGTGCGACTCCTTCAAAAAGGTCTTGTACTTCGCCGATACCAAGGAGGTGGCGAGGCTTTTCCTCGTCAAAATATGGCACACACCAGTCCAAAACGTTATACAATACTTCCTTTGAGGTATACGATCCCCCGATTGAAACAGCCGGAAAGTATTTGTCGACAAATGCTGACGATTGCTTACGCAAACCTTCAAAATGTCCTCCATGGACAACCCCGTACATCAACTGGTCAGACCGTTTTTGCGCAGCTCTGCTTTGCAGAGCCCATCGATTGGTTCGTTCTAAAGACTTTGCTGTATCTTTGTGGCTCCACAGCGGCGATTCATGATCATCAAATGCAACAATGAGATCAGCACCTAACTGTTCTTGTAATTGTATTGAGGTTTCCGGATCTAAACGCCGCTGACTGCCATCAATGTGAGAATAAAACGTGACGCCGTCATCGTCCATTTTCAGTGGTTTTATCCTGCCTGACTTGCGTTGCGCTTGTTGGATAAAACTCGTCTCTTCCTCAGGCGTTGGGGTATTGTACAAAAACGGTGACTTGGAGAACTTATGCAACTTTCTGCCGTCAATTGTCATATCTTTATATATTTTTTGCGCCGCACCTAAAGAGAAAACCTGAAATCCGCCTGAATCGGTCATGGTGGGTCCATTCCAGGACATAAACTTCCCTAACCCGCCCATTTTCTCGATAACATCAGCGCCTGGACGGAGGCTGAGGTGATAGGTATTGCTTAAAACAATTTGGCTGCCAATGTCTGTAAGATCTTGAGAAGAAAGCGTTTTCACCGTCGCCTGCGTGCCAACCGGAACAAGACATGGAGTAAGGATTTCCCCATGGGGAGTAGTCAACTTCCCCGCCCGGGCTTTACTCTTTCTGTCTTTTGAGATAATCCTAAATTGGAACATCTATTCTTATGAATATACCGTAGACATTTATAGAAAATAGACTAACAGTGTAAGGGGAATTTTATTAAATTAATTTGGCCAATATGAATCACCCTCATTTACTTCCTGCACAGCTATTAGATCTTTTACCTGTCCACCAACCCAGGGTATGCTTTCATCGATTTGATAATCATAGCCTATGGGAACTTCTACCTCATAACCATCTTCTGTTCTTTTCACCAGCATCTGTACAGTTCCTCCTGGACTTTCATGAGACGTATAATCTCCATTGAGGCATGCTATTGTCCCTTGATCTGTATCAAAGAGCGTCATTGCCCATGGTACGGTATATGTAGATTCTCCAACTTTCATCTGTGCAAGCGTATCTTCTTCAACAAACTTATCGTACTCATCTGAACCTTTGGCAATTTCACTTTCTGGAATCTCTTTTCTACAGGATATTTGTGTTTCAGTATTCTGTTCTTGAGCTATTTGGTTCTGCGTATCAAATACTTGACCACTCTGATCTTCTTGTGATGGGGTTGTAGGAGTTGGTTGATTATCAAGTGTTTTCACTGCGCCTATCGTAAGGCCAGCAGCGATAACTGCTCCAGCAACTGCATATCTAATTTTGCCTTTTCTTATCTTGCTTTGTGTCTTGATTCGTTGATCAATAGCATCTCTAATAGGTTCGATTGCTGATCCGATAGTGAGAGCTTCATTAGTAAGGATACCGCCTGATTCTACTTGAACGATAGTTAGCGCTCGTTGTAAACCTTCAATATCTCTTGGAGTGAGGTTATCAAAAGAAGTTTCTCTTGGTTTCGAACCTAACTTCCAAAATTTAGAAGGCAAGTCTGATAATCTTTCGCTTGGATCCATGGCTCGGATTATATATTAGCCGATAAGTCTTGTCAAATTTTGCTTGCCAGTTAAGCGAAAACGGATTCTTTGACTTCTTTGGGAAGAGATTTTGCTTGCTCTTTGAGAAATTTTACTGCACTGAGAATTTTAATACAAACCAGCTTATCACCCTTTGTGCGTTGTATGATTACATCACCCGTTTGGTTTGCAGAATCAATTTCCTCATCAGAAAGCCAAATATTTAAAACATCATTTTCTTTTTCGTAAGTAATTTTGTAACCTTGCTTTTTCATACTTTCCAATCGTCATTCTGGCTTGGAACGTAACATGGTACGTTCCTTGTCCAGAATCTCCCATGTTAGCGATTCTGGAGTCGCTTCGCTCCCCAGAATGACGTACATATATTTTACAATAAATTTACTTCTCTTTTAAACTGATATCCTCTATCTTTGTAGTTTTTAAACATATCAAAGCTGGCACATGCGGGAGATAAGAGCACGACATTGCCTGGTTTGGCAATCTTTGAGGCTGCAACAACTATTGTCTTCATATCTTTTGCACCCTCTATAAGAAGCACTTGTGACTTGTGACTTGTGACTTGCTTGTCCTGAGCTTGTCGAATGGATGACTTTATTTTTGGCCATTCAGTGCCAATACCAATAATCGCTTTTATATTTTTTGCCTTATTTATCGCTTCGGCCAAACTACTAAAGTCTGCTCCTTTGCTTGAACCTCCTAAGATAAGTATTTCAGGTACATCAAATGCTTCGATTGCGGCTATGGCTGTCTCAGGTGTTGTTGAAAAGGAGTCGTCGTAGTAACGAACGCCATTTACTTCGCGGACTAGCTCTAAACGGTGCTCAAGGCCGGTAAAAGTATTTAAGGTTTTTCTGATATGTTTAATTGAAACGCCTGCCAGGAGCGCTGCCAGTGCGGCAGCTGCGGCGTTTTCGAGATTGTGCCTACCTGGTAGTCTTATGTCTTTTATATCAATAATCTTTTTTTCAATCCCATTTTGCCGTATCCAGACTGCATTGTCTCTGAGAAAGCTTCCCTCCTCCAAGACTCCACGCTCACGGCTTACTTGGAACACTTTTCCATCTGTGTAAACATCTGACTCGTGGCTTGCGACGTAATCACGGTTGACTATGGCAAAATCTTCTGGCTTTTGGAACCTGAGGAGATTGCGCTTGGCGTCTACGTACTCATAGGTGTCGCCGTGATAGTCGAGATGCTCGCTTGTGACCATGAGGAGGACTGCGATATGGGGACTTTTGTGAAGATCAAGAAGTTGGAAGCTAGATAATTCAAGTACTACCCATGAGTCTTTGGTTAACTGATTAAGAAACTCTAAAGGCGGGGTGCCGATATTGCCGCCAAGATACACATCCTTTCCTTCAGCTTTGAGCATTTCGTAGATCAAACTTGCAGTCGTACCCTTGCCTTTTGTGCCTGTGACGCCGATAATTGGAGCAGGACAAAGGTCAAAAAAGAGTTTTGTTTGGGAAGTAATTTTCTCTTTTGCAATGTCTGCGAGTGCAGCGTGAGAAAGCTTTAAGCCTGGACTTCTAACGATGAAGTCAAACGCTTCGAGATCTGCAAATGCGCTTTTTCTGAGAATGACACTTGCTCCAAGCTTTTTGAGTGTTTCAAAACTTTCTGGATCAAGCTCTGACTCGGTTTTTTGATCAAGAAGAGTTATCTTAGCACCTTGTTGCGTAAAGAATTTTGCGCTTGATATACCTTCTACTCCTGCACCGAGGATTGCTATCTGTTTGTTTTTCCAGTCTGAGCCCATACTACGTGTAGTATAATATTTGTGGAGTACCAGGGATGGGGCTCGAACCCATAGCCGCCACGTTATGAATGTGGTGCTCC
>CAYWEP010000028.1:10582-14303 GCA_964457405.1 uncultured Gammaproteobacteria bacterium | reverse complement strand
GCGCTTTTTTATTAACCCTCGCTCTGACGAGCGGGGCATTGTGGTACGGGGTAAATACCAGCAAAGACAAGAAGGGAGCGTGTTGCAGGCGCAAACAAGTACTGCAACGCTCACTTGCTCTCCAACATCGCTGACGCTGACAACCACAGAACAGCGTGTGACTGCAACATTTCGCAATAGAAACGGACAAGCAATAAAAGGAAGAAAGATTATATGGCGGTCAAGCCTTTCTGATAATCGCATCAATATCCTCAACCCAAGCTCTGAGACAAACGCGCAGGGTGTTGTGGGGACGCGAATAAAAGCACGTAAGAAACGCTTCGAAGGATCCATAGGGACAGTCACTGCCTTGGTCGATAATAACAGAGATATAAAATGCAAGATTTCCTTGGTCAAAGCAGCTGAGGATTCAGAAGAAGAAGCAGAAGAGGCAGAAGAAGGAACAGCAGTAGAGGAAGAGGAAGAGACAGTAGTAGAAGAAGTAGAAGAAGATAACGCCAGCCAGGATGACGGGAGCGAAGACAGTACAGACAATACAACATCAGGCAGTACGGCAGACGATACAGAATCATCCTCCTCTTCATCAGAGGACGAAGAAGAACTTGCTCATGAGGATCCGGGAAATCTTGGCAAAAGAGAAACTCGCCTTGCATTTACTGTATATCTTCATGGCATCGGTAATGGCGGCGATAACCAAGGTAAAGGTGCCGGCAATAAAAATCCCCTCACAAAGACAATACCCGTGACTATTGATATTCTCAAGGCGTCAAACCTCCATATTGGAAAAACAGTAAAGGTCAATTTTACCTATAATCCGGCAACCGGAAGTTACGAGGCAATAACAGATGTGAAAGAACTTCCCGAAGGGAATTATCACTTTCGTATAAAAGCGAAGAAGTATCTTGAAGCAATCTCTCGTCCCCATGTAACGACAAAGTATGACAAAAAAACAGATGTGCCCGTTGTCTACCTTGAATCAGGCGATATTAACGACGACGGCCAGAGAAATATCCTGGATTACAATATTTTAAGCGACTGCTACAGCGATCTTGCACCGGCAAAGGATTGTGACGATGAACAAAAAGAACAAGCCGATATCACCGATGATGGACCGGTAAACGTGTATGATCTCAATCTTTTCCTCAGAGAATTATTCAAATGAAACACATGCGAATGTTCTGGCAAAAACTGACACACACCAAACGCGCACGGATGCTGAGTCTTCTGAGTCTTGGTATCCTTTTTATCGTTATTCCCTTGACTGTTATCCTAACAAAGCAAGAACAAGAACTTCAGCAACGCGCCGCACAGCGAAAACCTGATCCTTCAACTCGTGAGCCAAAAAAGAGAGGGTATGTGGAGGGGGTCGTTTTGTTGAAATACAAAAAAGGTACCAACCCAACAACTGCGAAAGCGAGCGTTGAGAAACGACTAAAGAAAAAACATGGACGGCGTATCAAAGGACGACTACAATATATCCCAGTTGAGGAAGTAGAAGTAACAGCTGGAGATGAAACAAGCACGTGCGCAGAGCTTACACAGGATGCAAATGTCGAGTACTGCGCGCGGGATGCGTATGTTCAGGCAGTAGCAGCTCCTGATGACCCAAATTTTGACAAACAATACGGGCTCCGTGCGATTAAAGCGACTGCCGCGTGGAACGTAACAAAAGGCAAAGATGTTGTTGTGGCAGTTTTGGATACGGGTATTGATGAAAACCATCCGGACCTCAAAGGAAAAGTTGTTGGCAGAAAGAATTTTTCTTATCCTGACAAAGCACCAGACGACCTCTCCGGCCACGGGACGCACGTTGCCGGTATTATTGCGGCAAAAACAGATAACAATGAAGGTATTGCGGGTGGCTGCCCCCAATGCAAACTCCTCAATGCAAAAGTCCTGAAAAATAATGAGCAGGGCAAACAATCAACTGTCGCCGATGGCATTGCCTGGGCGGCACAACAAGATGCAAAAGTAATCAATCTCAGCGTCAGTGGTGAAGAACCAAATGGGACCTTCCTGGAAGATGCAATAAACGAAGCATGGAAAAGCGGTGTCGTTGTCGTTGTCGCAGCAGGCAATGACGGCTCGAGTCAAAAGACCTATCCTGCCGCATATAAAAATGCCATCGCGGTCGCCGCAACCAAACAAGATAATAAAATAGCCAGTTTTTCAAACTACGGCGCAGACTGGGTTGACGTCGCAGCGCCGGGAGACAACATCTATTCAACACTCCCCCCCAATGTGAGTCGAAATGAAAGCTCCAAAGAGTATGGGTATCTGCAAGGAACATCTATGGCAGCGCCACTCGTCTCGGCAACCGCTGCTTTGGTAATTGCTAAAAATCCCAACCTTTCTCCCTCTGCTGTCCGCAAAAAAATAGAAGCTACGACAGATGATGTTGGAAACAAAGTGAAGTTTGGCCGCATCAACGCGGCAAAAGCTGTCGGTGCGAGTGCAAGTGAGGAAGATGATGAAGTCGGCCTTCCTCCCTGCGATATCAATGAAAGAGAAAACAACCAGGATCGAAATGACAATAAGAACAAAAACGATAAGAAAGATAATAAGAAAAACGATAAAAAAGAAGACAAAAAGAAAGACGACAAGAAAAAGGGTGATAAAAAGAAGGGTAATAAGAAAAAGCATGATAGGAAGAAAAAAGGGAGAAACACCAGTAAAAAAGATAATGATAAGAGAAACAAAAAAATAACACCGACCAAAGCAGACAAGAAAGATAAAGAAAACAACAAAAATACGCAGGCGTCTCAGGCTCAGGAAGAAGATTGCGAACCAGCAGATGAGGAAGATACAGAAGACGGCGAGGAAGAGCTTGGGGGAGACGGGACGGTTCTGAGCGTTAGTGTCGGACTCCACGGCATCGGCAAAGGCGGCGATAACGCAAATCCAAATATACAGGGCACAACAGATCCAGTCACTCCTGAACGAGACTTGATCATTGATATCTATGACGGAAATAATACAGCTATCGCAAGCACCATAGGTGCAATAACCTTTGATGAAACTTCCGGCTTGTTCAAAGGCGACATTGGTATAGATGGACCCCCAACTGGCGTCTATATCGCTGTGGTACGATCTCCAACCTACCTCAGTCGGCGAGCCGGGCTCTCAGTCGTATTAAAAGAAAAAGAAACCAATGAACTGCCCGAAGTAAAGCTGATCGCAGGCGATGTGAACGATGACAATCAGATAAATATTTTAGACTATACTATTCTTTCCGATTGTATCGGTACTACAAGCCCAAATGCCGAAGAGGAAGAAGAATCTACTGAACCAACGCCAATAATACGAGAATCTGTCTGTACTGAGCAGGATATGGTCGATTCTGATTTAGATGATAATGGAGAGATAAATGATGCAGATCTTAACCTCTATCTTCGAGAACAACTGACGCGACCAGGACAGTAACCTCAAATCGTTCTGCTATTGACAAGCTTTCTCGGGTTTATTACGCTAATAATGCATGGATAACCGAAGTTTTCGGGTGTGGCAGCTGTTGACCAGAACCAAAAGAGCAAGAACCTTAAGCCTTCTCGCGCTTCTTATTCTGGTTGCGATTGTCCCGCTCACCCTCTCCCTCACCCAAGAATCGACAGACGTTCGCCAGAGAGCAGCCGAACCAACCACCGCCCCTTCCTGTGCCGCAAGAGCATCGGATACGCTGTTGATCCTTGATAGGTCAAATAGTATGCATTTGCGCGCAAAA
>CAYWEP010000028.1:0-10572 GCA_964457405.1 uncultured Gammaproteobacteria bacterium | reverse complement strand
TAAACGAATCACTTTCCCTCTCGCTCGCCATAGAAGAACCGGAAACAGAAGAGCGGGCCAGGAGAAAAACTGTTGACTTTGGTCCCAACTCCAAATTCACCGCAGCTGTCAAAGCCGCAACGCAATATGTGGATCTTGCCGCTTCAGACAATGTTACCCGCGTCGGCCTTATCACCTTTGCACCGCAAGCAACAGTAGACAGTCCTTTCTCTCAAGATTATGAAGGAATAAAAAATAAAATTGCAGAAATGAAGCTGTCGCTGGGAACGTGCATCGAGTGTGCATTCAAAGCAGCAGCTGAGGTCCTAAAACAAGATCCACAAACGAACAGACCACGCGCCGTCATATTCTTAACCGACGGGCGGCCAACACGGGTGTTTAACGGTAAGCAACCACCCGGAAAAGGTCAGCGAGAAAAAACAAGAAATGCGGAGCAGCAAGCGTTTAAGGAGCTGCAGGAAAGCTGGCCAGAGTATAAAGTTCCTTTCTATGTCATTGGTCTTGGCAAAGATGTCAACAGCGAATGGTTGAAGAAGATCGCTAAGCTTACCAAAGGAAAATATTACTTTGCTCCTTCTGAAGAACAACTGATACGTATTTATCAGGAAATCGCCGATATCCTCAGACAAGGAACAATCAGCGGCTATGTTTTTTCCGATACCAACGGGAATAAAGTCTGGGATAAGGCAACGTCGGAAAAGCCGCTTGCCAATTGGACGATCAACCTCAAGGATGCGAGCGGCAACATAATAAAGACGACGTCGGACCAAAATGGCTTTTATACATTTGGCGGTTTGTGTGATGGCGTTTATACTGTGACTGAAGAAACCCAAGAAGGCTGGACAGTCACCGTTCCTGGGAATAACCAATACCAAATAGCAATTGTCAATAAGAACGATATAAAAGATAAGAATTTTGGCAATAAGCCGGGAGGTGCTATATTGCAGTTTGATATTATTCTGCATGGTGTGGGAGCCGGAGGCGATACGCTAAACCCGAATGTATCAACATTAACCAACAAGAATTTGAGGACTCCTGTCCGGGAGCTAAATGTCCAGATATTTGACACGAATGGTAAAAAAGTTATCGATACCAACAGCCAGATCACGTATAATCAGGCAATCGGCAACTTCACCGGAACAATTGACGTCGGGAACTCTTTTACCGCAGCCCAGGCAGGAGCAGCCGCAAATAAAAACAACAACAATAAGAACAAAAATGACAAGAAAGACAACAAAAAAAATAACTTCAATCTCGCCTGCAACCCTGAGAATATTCTTCTTACTACTCAAGCGCATCCCTTGACTGTAACGCTGACCAACAAAAACGATCAGCCGCTCTCCGGTAAAAAAATAACCTGGGAAATCAATCAAGACGCAAATAAAGTAAAGCTTTCGAAGAAAACATCTACGACAACCGGTGAAGGAACGGCAACGACAAACATATCGGTGAAAGACGCGAAAGACAATGGCCTGAAGACGACGATTATTGCAAAATTTGTTGATGGATCAGGAAGAAATGCTGCGACTAAAGCAAAATGCGAAATCAAAGCAACTGACGCCGAAGATGGTCTTGTACCGGGCGTGTATACGATCAAAGTAAAGACGCAGAAATACCTACGCAAACTCCTCCCTGGTACCCACAACATCAAAAATGGGCAAGCATACACTGTCCCGAAATTCCAGATGGTAGCAGGAGACGTCAATAATGACAATGTCTTAAATGTCCTCGACTACAATATCCTTACCGACTGCTACAGCGATCTGAAGCAGCCGCTCTCGTGTCCTGATCTGAACAAGAAGTTTATATCCGACCTGACAGATAACGGCAAAGTAGATGCATTCGACTACAACTTGTTCATCCGTGAGTTATCTGTGCAACAGGGCGACTAGCTACGTTCAGTTTACATGAACGTAGCTGACTACTTGACATTAGAGGAAATCTGTACTGTAATAATTGTATGTCTAAAAAAACAATCGGCTTAATTATTGGCCTTCTCGTTACAACCGGCGTACTTCTCTTTGTCGCGCTCTCAGCGAAGCAACCGACGCAACCAAGGCAAACAACGATCAGCAACCAGCCAACGCCCACTCCTGTTGAGCACTCAACGCTCTCATTCTCACCCAACCCAGCCTTCCTGACGACAGCAACCACGGGTACAGTCGATGTTATGATTGCGACAGGCGTAAATGAAGTAAAAGCTGTGCAGCTTGAGTTATCGTACGATCCCGAAGCATTAAGTAATGTCACGATAACACCGGGTGAGTTCTTCCCAACCCCGATCGTCCTCATCAATGAGATAGATAGGCAGACAGGTCAAATTACCTACGCGCTCGGGCTTCGCCCTTCACAAGTGCCGGTTACCGGCATTGGTAAAGCAGTAACGATTCGTTTTACCAAAGCAGCAGGAGCTACGGGAATGACGGAAATTGAGATATTACCAAAATCACTGGTAACGGCAAAAGGGGTTTATAGTTCGGTGTTGAAATCAGCGACCGGTGTGACAATCAATCTCGCGACACAAGTAACCACCACACCAACACAGTAGCTATTTTCCTCCTTTACCCTTTTGCCAAGACACACTCTTTAGTAAGGATGCATAGACATCGTCTTCTATTGCAATCTTCAAACCATCAAGTTCTTTTTCTGTCGGATTTCTCTTTTGAAATCGGACAAATGGTAGGTCTTCAATAATCACGAGGGGTTGCTGTTCATTTCCTTCTCCCATGACGGTTACTGCAGCAGTCGCGAGCGAATCTGCCATATTCGTCTTTTCAGCTTGCAACTTCCGACCAAAAATATCAGGCTTACCAATATAGCTATTGAGCGCTGCAAAGCCGCTGTGTGCAACTGCAACACCTGTTACTCCCCACCGAAGTGGAGAAAGCTTACTATCGGTGATAATGACCCCTATATTGTTAAGGTTCCACCTTCGTTTAAGGTGGAACCTTATACTATTGGCGCTTCTCTGCGGATCTTTTGGCCAGAGTACATAATATCCATTCCCGTTTGATTCATCAATTCCCGCAGAAGCAACGATGATACCTCGTTTTATAGTAATCATAAATCCATACTGGTTATATTCACGGGGAAGATAATAGTTTGCTTCTTGCTTTGCCAAATTATCTTTTTTCCCTCTAGATACTATCTTAACGACTCTCCTCTCTGTGATCGCGACAATCTTCGACGCAACAGCCACAACTGACTTCTCAGGGATATCGGTAACGTATTTGTCCAAGACAGCAAATAAATCATCATTGGGAGTAATTTTATGAGTTTTGATCGCAGTTACTCTCATATGTTACCTCTTTCGTCATCCTGGCCTGGGCCTGAAGGTTTGTCCAGGATTGCTTACCAGAATGACAGTTTTTCTAAAAATTACTATTCAAATCCGAGTTTCACGAACGGCAGAACGATGCGGATACGACGGTTATGATCGGTCAAGACAGGCAATACGACCTGGTCGTGATTGACTAGATGGTGCGCAATCGTGCGTTGTGCATTAAATATAATGCCCATTTTCCGCTTCAGTTTGATCATGGCATTGGCAATGGGTTGTGCGATTTTTCCTTTTGATTCAATATAATTATCAAACTCCTCATACGTCATCTGATCCCAGTTAATCTGTGCCAGATCTGACCAATTAATCCCTTCAACTGCTTTCCAGTCAGCATCAAGCAAGCGGTCATCCCGGATGATTTCCTGCATGATAACGGGAATCGGTGCCTTGGCAAATTCTTTCGGATCTGTAAAATTACTAGAATGATCCTGTATTCGCTCCTCCAGCCTGTTACTGCGAACCAGTAATGCCGCAAGCTCCAAGTGAGCGGGTAATTTTTTTTCAATCAGACTGAATACGCTGAATGTTGAAACATGCTGCGGCGGATAGCCTCCTTCTGTAACCTTGATTCCCTCTTCTTCATGCACTCCGTATGCGTACTGGTGACGTGTTTTTTTCTCTCCTTTCTTCCCATCGAGAATCTCAGGATGTTTGTTCTCAAGATACCCGCTAAAGGCATTCGCAAGTAAGAGCATTGCCCGAAGCGCAAGCTCATCTTGTATGTCTTTATTGCTACCTTCTCTTAAGTACGGAAATACTGTCTTGAGTTCTTCTTCAATAGTCTGCAAGGCGGCTTTTTTCATATCCGCTACTGCTTGCCAAAATTTTTGCGCGCTTTCTGCATAGTGGGTTTTCCAGGCAAGAGAAAAATCGTGTTCATTAAAGAGCTTCTTAATACGTGGATCATCCGCTATTGCTTCTGCCGAAATAATCTTACCCTGCCTTGCGAGTTCATTGAGGACTTTTTCCGTGTATGCGTTCCCGTGTTTCCTGGCATACGCTACAGCGTCATCTGTGGCAAGACCCATATAGAGAAAACCTGTGTGGGGATCAAAGCTTGTTTGGATAGGAAAGATTTTTTTCGTACCGTTATATGCTTTCTGTACAAACTCCCATACTGCATCAAGCATCTGCTTTTTATGAAGCACATCTGTCAACAAACCATTGTCTTTAGGGTAACGGCCGCGCGACGCCTCCTCCGCTTTTCGGGCAGCGCATCCGACATGACTATCAAAGATCTCGGCAATAGCGCCTGTCGGTGAATTATCCAATGCTCTTTTTAGAAGCTGTGCATACACAGAGTTTTTTTGCAGATGGAATTTCCCGTCTTTGCCGCGCACAAATTCACGAAGGATTCCGCCAGGAACGCGGATACTATCATCAATACCTGCCGATCCGCCGTAGATGAGAATTGTTAGCACCCTGCCATCAAGACATAATACCCAAAAAAGCTTATGCGGGAACTGCTTCTCAGCAAGCCTGAGCGCTTTTTTATATGCTTCTGATTTTACTTCGTCTATGCGTTTGTTGTTATCGTCAATGAATTTTGGAAAGAAATCGCGGAGGAATTTGTAGTCTTCATGGGGTCTCGGACTCGGCCGTTTGGCATTGTACTCTTCAAGGAAATTGAGAAAATGCTTAATCTGCTGCTTTAGCGTGTCAGACTCCGTACGCTTATCTGTAATATCATCGTCCTGTGTGTCCATAATCGTAAGAAATAGCGATTTGAATAATTGAAATTATAGCACGATTAATGCCCGAGTGTCTGAATATTTCCCAAATTTGGGACATTGCCTGCAAATCTAACTGTTCTGGTTTGAGCATTTATTCCGTTAAGTGAAACTTCATGCACTGGGATTCCTGGCTTTAAGAGACTCAGCGTTGACATTGTGTGCCTGTCTGCCATCTGCTCCATTCTTTCTACCGACAGTGGAATACCTTGTACTTGTGCCGCATATGCAAGCTCTCTTAGGCGTGCAAAATGTCTTGCCCTGTCCCACCTAAACGCTTCATTTCCTTCTTGTGAGACTGGATTAACAGTAAACCCAAAAGGGTTTTGTGGAGTTATTTCGGTGTAAACCACTACTGCAGCGATCTCAATGTGGTCATGTTCGAGAATTGGCACATTGACCGGCCTTTCACCTGCTTTGGCAATCCCATTTGCATATGCAAGCGCCTCGCGTACCTTTGCACTGCTTACGCCAAATAGCCCATCATTTTCAGGCTGAGATGCTCTATCTAAATAACCACAACCTGATTTTTTGGGACTGTGTGTATAAGCATGCTCATCTTCATGCCAACTTGGCCTAACACCTTGTCTTTCTGCCAAACTGAAAACAAGCTCTACTGCTTGATTAGGGTCTAGATAATAGCTGACTTCTTCAGCAACAGCTAAGGCGATAAGAACATCTCCCATGTGTCCACCGACGCTTCGTACTTGATTTGCTTCACTTGTTGGTTTGTATACATTTGAATAATCACTTAAAAAGCGATATCCGCCCATGTTTTGCCGGGGATCAACGCAGCCAACCTCCTTGGTTGCTTGTATAACTTGAACTTGACCAAAACTAGGAAGCTCAACGTGACCTAATTGTTGAATATTTGCTCCAAGTTCGCCTCGATTAACTTCTGCCATAATAATCGCAATTATAGCACAACTGTTAAGGCTGTCAATTTATTATGGGCTGTGTCTAGACTCAAATGTCATTGTGAAAACTTAAGGCTTTGAGCAATGCTGCAATCCTCAGGGCAATTTCTTTTTCTGCCATAACGAAGCTATTTTTGTAGTCACGAAAGTCTGGTTGAGCCAAATCCGGGAATGGCGTGAGAAAGGCGTTATACAAACCCGCTTCTTCTGCAATGAGAATGCCTGCGGCAAAATCCCAAATAGGAAGATTGACAATAAAAACGCAGTCAAATCTGCCAAGTGAAATCAATGCAAAATGATATGAGGCAGAACGGTAGTCTTGCGGAAATGCAATAAGATCTTTTACTTTTTCAAATGTCCGCAATCTTTTTTCAAATCGTTCCGGCTGACAATACAATGATGTTATTTCATTTCTACGATTTTTCGCTGAGTTTTTTGGTCGACTGAACGGCTTATTGTTATAAAATACGCCCTGTCCCTTTATCGCATGCACTGTCTCGCCGATTTCCGGAAATGACAATACACCATAGACAGGCTTACCTTTAAACCACAGAGCAAGGGAAATGCCAAAAATCGGAATATGGTTGGCAAAATTGGCTGTGCCATCGATAGGGTCGATAATAAAGACATAGTCTGCATTTGGGTTTTTGTCTTTTGTTTCTTCTGTGATAAAACCTGAACCCGGTAATACTTTTGTTAACTCTTGTCGTAAAAACGCATCTACCTCTCTATCCGTTGCTGTGACAATGCTAACAGCTGAGTTTTCGCCTTCTTTGGAAAACACTTTAACTGTACCATGATATGCATCGAGCATGATTTTTTCAGCCTTTTTTACTATTGGGGTGATTTTTTTATGTAATGCCGTGGGGTTGACTTGCATGCTTGATAGTATACATCAAACCTTGTACTTTTGATGTGGAGTTTATTCGTAGACGATAGCTCCGCCGCCTTCAACCCTGAAGAATGTGGTTGCCTCATTTGCATTGCGGCTTTCGCGAGCTGGGTCATTATTTGGGCTTTCTTTGATCAGGTCAACCGGATCAGCGATTGAGCGGATAGCATATCTTCCATTTGGTAGGCGGTGGTTGCCAATAACAACCCATTGATCTGGAAGACTCCTGACGTATACATCGCCCCAACCGACTGATAGCCCTTGCTTTTCTTTTTGCGTGCAGTTGTTATATCGTGAGTTACTAGGCGTGTTTGGGAGCCTTTGGACCAACAGTCCATCTATGACACAGAATGTCGTTTTCTCTCCTTCAAATTGCGCGTTACCTACTGTTCTTCCACTTGCGATCCAATTATCATACTCTGCTCTTCTCCAAAGCTCGTATTTTGCAAATTTTTCAAAATGCCAATGCCCGTGAGCTCGATGGAAGGTAAATTCACCTGCTAGTCTTTCTGTGAAATGCCCGTTGTCTTCAAATATACGCTGAAACGCTTTACTTCTATTTTCTGATGTTCTCTCACTGCGAATATCGAGTGGGCCTTCACCTGCATTCCAAACAACATTGGTTAGGCGGAGAATGTGCTTCCTATTTCCGTCAATCTTGTGTGTGTCTAGCTTAAGATTTGCTGGAGGAAGCGTTTTAAGATCAGGAAAAAGCTTGGTTGCTGCTGACGCTGGTTGAATTGAAAGTGTAAGGGCGAGGGCGCTTAAGACTGCCGTTGTTAATAGTTTTTTAAACATATTCTTGAGGCAGTAATGAACAAAATACAACAAAATATATTGTCCTGTCAAGATATCAAAGTGTGGACGTTTATAGAAAAATTCGCTTGCCCTGAGCGAAGTCGAACCATCGAAGGATTTCTGGAGAGCGAGAGTGAAGAATCAAAAAAGTAATACTTGACAATTAAAGTATTACATGGTAAAGTAATTATTACCATGCAAGGAATTTCAACTATTACACAAAAGGGGCAAGTGGCGATACCAAAGCCAATTCGTGATCAGTTTGGTTTAAAACCAAAGGATAGGATTCGGTTTTCCGTTGAGGGTTATAAAATTATCGCAAGACCTGCGCTTTCTGTAAAAGAGATGAGGGGTTTTATTAAAACCGCGACTAAAAAGCCATTATCAAAGTCTGAAATGAAAAGAATTATCCAGGACGCGGTAGTTGAGAAGTTTAAAGGGAAACATAATGCAAATAATATTTGATACAAGTGCACTTATTCGCTTTTTTTCAGACGATAATCCGCGTCTTGCCGATAAGGTTGAGAAACTAATTGAGCAACAACAAAATATTCAAGTTCCGGATGTAGTTTTTCCCGAGCTTGAATATGTATTAACCAAACAGTATAAATCTCCCAAAGCAGAAGTTCTTAAGGCATACCAATTTTTACAAAATCAGAGGAATATTAAAAAATCTCCCTATATTGATGGAGCTATTGAAATTTTTGAAAACACGAATCTTGACATGGCTGACTGCATAATTGCGGCGCAATCGATGAAAGGTAAACTTGCCAGTTTTGATGAAGATATGCTTAAGATAAAAGGTGTGAATGCCTTTTGGAAATAAGTTTTACCACCATCTCCGCTTCCGCACCTGTGAATCTAAATTCCATGAGTGTGGGTACTGATGGAGTCGAACCATCCACCTCTTCTTTACTCGCCTTGCCCGCTTCGCCGAAAGCTTCCCGCCTAGACTCCCGTCTCGCCCAGACGAGGCTGGCAGCGAGGCGAGCCTAAGCCGATTGTGGGTCGTGATAGAATCGAACTATCTGCCTCTTCTTTATCAGAGAAGCGTTCTACCAGTGAACTAACGACCCTAGTTCGGCAAATCGGCGAAGCGCAGGTCAGAGAAGCGTTCTACCGATGAACTAGCCACCCAATACTATATTGCTAAAACAGCGATAAGCCCAAGAATCCCAATAACAATTGCTCTGCGTCCCCACTTTCCCAGCTCATCTTTAAAACCTGGTTCTCTTTCTTTCATAATTGTTGTGAGGCGCAGGCGGGATTTGCACCCGCGCATAGATGTTCTGCAGACACCCGTGTTGCTACTTCACCACTGCGCCAAAACTGAATTATTCGCTGTCTCGCGAAGCGAGATCACGCTCCGCGTGACGTTACTACTTAGCCACCGTGCCTGGCGGAGCCAGGCCTCGCTCCGCGAGGCCCGCGGAGCAGTCTGACTACCCTTCTAAACTATGTTTCAATTGTAATTTTAAATCTTCCTTTGCCCTGTGGTTCTTCAACTGTTTTTCTCTTTTTGTTGCGTCTTTTTTATTCTTGTAAGCTTCGTAATAAACAAGCATCCAAGGTATATTCGGTTTTGTCGCTTTAACAAAGCCCTGATTGTGCGCTTTGTACCTGGTCTTTAAATCATCGCTATAGCCTATGTACACATCTTGGTTCTTTAGACTCTTCAAGATATATACATAAAACATGTTATCTTGATCCTCTCATCTTATCATAGCCTAGCCTCACTCGCAAACTCAGGATGTTGTGAGAAATGGAGCTTGACAAGGCGTGAAATTACCTGTTACATTAGATACGGCGCAACAATATGGCTAGAGGTAAAAGTGGTATAAATTTTCCTGTTAAATTTCTTGCAATTGCTATCGTCATGCTAGGTATTCCCCTTACTCTTTTCCTATCCAAGCAGGAACAGGATATCCGCCTAGAGGCATCAAAAGGTAATCTTGTATCTAGCAAACTACCGGCAGCTTGTAATGATAACGTAGAAAAAGCTACGCTTGAAGGAGATTGTGGACCAGTTCATGACAGAAAGTTTAAAAGTATTTCATTTGAGTGCCAAGGGGGAGAAACATATGCTTTTCCACGAAGCAAAGATACTACTTCGTGTAGACCAGCTGCAGACTGGTTAAATCGTGCAACTGCCTGGTGTCGTCAGAATACACAATCATGCCTCGTTCCTACCCCAACGCCTTGCACAAAAGTTTTCCAAACAGGGTTTACCTATGGCCCGTCGTGTCAAGGTGGATATAAATCAGTTAACTATACCTGCTCCGATGACTATACAGGGACATTACAAGCTGATGGGACAAGATGTGTATCTGCTGCTGAATGGAATAGAAAAGTACGAAAAGCATGCAATACACGAGGCTCATGTTATGAACAACCTCCGACACCGACATCTTGTACAACAGTAAAACTGGCTGAGGACAGTGGACCAAGTAATAGATGTAAAATATCAGGATACAAAACCTTCACGGTTGTATGCTCTGACGAATATACTGAAACATTAACCGATAACACCGGGAAAAACCGCTGCACGAGCCTCGGAGAATGGCAAACACGAGCACGAAATCTCTGCTTCAGAAGAAGTTCTTGCTGAATGACACAAGTAAACTTTTCCTCTGCACAAAAATCCCTCGCTGAGCGAGGGATAATTTGTTGATCGCGTCAAACGCGACTCTTGGCAATCACGAAGTGGTAGGAAATGTCCATCCTTCGTATAAAACTACGGAGGACGGGGCGAGAATAGTTTTTCTTTCTCTAAGTATCCCGACGAATTTAATTCGTGCGGGATCCCGTATGGAAACTACCATCGGGATAGCGAGAAAGTTCAGGCACTATTCACATAAGCCCTGTACCGTATGGTACGGGGCGGCCTGTTGCCTT
>CAYWEP010000027.1:0-14376 GCA_964457405.1 uncultured Gammaproteobacteria bacterium | reverse complement strand
ATCGAAGTATTTCACTTATTGATGCTATTACAATTCATATCAAATGTCAATATGGCTGTAACAAAGAAGATCTATTGCAAAAGCGCTCAGAGAGAGTCTAGAGAAGGTATAGTTCGCATTTCCTCAACGCTTTTCCAAGATCCATATATTCATCGTAATAGGGTCAGGAGAAAAAGAAAACAGGCGGCATGCTATGTAATTCAGCCAGCTTTTTTTAAGCATTCGCTTGTGCTATTGCTCCATATACAGGATGAGTCTTTATTGCATGCCTTCTTTTTGTTGTGCCTAGAGCATTTGGGTCCACGATCTGATCCTCTTTGGTCTCCCGGCCCTCCGCGACCCTTTCTGAAGCTCTGTTGGAGCGTGGGGAGTTCTAAGCCTTCGCCTAGACTTGTGCCAAATAAGCCAAGGACGATATTGAGGGTAACATAGGAGAGAAAAAGAAGCACTAATCCAACAACAGCAGCGATAATCGTATTTCTCGCACTCTCCACAGCAGTCTTATCTCCTCCTGACACAACCCATCTGAGACCGCCGTACACGAGAAAGATAAAGGCGAGAATAATGGCAATAACGAAGATAAGGTTGACGATGGTACCGAAGATCGGACCAATTCCCGAAGTCTCCTTTGGACAAAGGAGGCTAAACTTATCAGTGCCTGGCGGACAAAAGCTACCGGTGTTTTGAGCGAACACAGGGAGTGCGGACGCAAGAAAGATGGTCAAGCCAAACAGTACACAAAAAACCTTATGCATAGAACGCATACCCATCATAGTTGCTTGTATTTCTTCTTGTCAATATCTCATCGGGGATTTACCTCTGTTGCTACGGGGTTATTCAAGCTGGGGGAGGGTAAGGCCTTCGCCTCCTAAGGTTGTGCCGAATAAGCCAAGGACGATATTGAGGATAACGTAGGAGAGAAAAAGGATGACAAGGCCAACAATTGCAGCGATAATCGTATTTCTCGCACTCTCCACAGCAGTCTTATCTCCTCCTGACACAACCCATCTGAGACCGCCGTACACGAGAAAGATAAAGGCGAGAATAATGGCAATAACGAAGATAAGGTTGACGATGGTACCGAAGATCGGACCAATTCCCGAAGTCTCCTTTGGACAAAGGAGGCTAAACTTATCAGTGCCTGGCGGACAAAAGCTACCGGTGTTTTGAGCGAACACAGGGAGTGCAGAGGCAAGAAGGACTCCGGTACCAAGGCTTAATGAGGTGAGCAGTTTTTTCATGTCTACATATATCTAGACAGATGTTTTTGCGTTTGTCAAGACCCAGTTTTTGTTCAAGTTGTAGGAGGAGGGCGTAGTTGTAGCTGCTAGTGTGGGCATGGTCATAAGGCAAGGTAACTTTCTCCTACAACCTCACCTTCTTACCATACCAGCTGCCACACCTAAAACCATACCCCTCTAGCGGCTGATCGTTGGTAATCCGAGGAAGCCGATGAAGAGGTTGCCAATGATGATAGAGAAGAGGACGAGGAGGAGACCGATAATGGCATACATAATGCGATTGCGGGCTGAAGCAAGCTTTTGCTTATCTCCGCCTGATGTGATCCAGTTGACAGCGCCCCAGATGATGAAGAAAAGACAGACAATAATGGCCACGACAAAAGCAACGCCGATGCCTGTAGCGATGATTTTGCTGCCTGTCTTGATCCCGCCTGTTGGAAGCTCCTTTGGCACATCAAGCTTCCCATACTCTGGTACTTTTAACGCAAGTTCTGTGAGCATAAAAAATGGAACTAACGAGAACGGAACACAATGAGATATCCGGCAATTGCAATGAGGGCAAACGCAATAATGACTAAGTAAATATTTGCTTCCATGTTACCTCTTTATTAACAAATACCATGAAATAATTATAACGATGCTGCTGACAATTGCTGCAAAAAGGTAGGTGTTTGTGATATTCCACTCAATCATCATTTCTTCTCCTTAAGTAAATAAATTGATAAGAGCAGAAAAAATACTGCTAGCACTAATGATATACAAAATCGTACAATAAAATCAATAACATTTTGCGATGGAATAAATAGCGGTGAAATAACTCCTGCAGAAAACCAGGCGACAGAAATATTGCCGAACACCTCAGATGTTCTGTTTAGTTGTCCTTTGGATAACTTCGGCCTGATCAGCATAGCAGGGGTGTTCTTAACGCAAGTTCTGTGAGCATGGTAACTGTATTGTATTACGGTTCTACGACGAATGGTCCAGCAGAGACAACCTGATTAGGATTAGTAGCTGTATCAACGACATCAATAGTAATTGGATTGGGCGCGTCATCAGGAATTGTATATGGCACTGTACAATCAAAAGCATTTTCAGTATCGGTATAAGGTTCACAGGGGCCTTCTTTATTCGCATAGTATTCGTGAATTCCCCACGCATACTTATGATCAAAACTTGGTGCATTGAAATAGATAATTAAAACATCCCCGCGTTTGAGCGGTCGTAATACCCCGGATTGTGAATTCCACACATCATTTCCATCCCAGACTAACTCAATGCTCAATAGTTCCAATGGTACTTGCGTATCAGATCGGGGTGGCTCTGGTTCTACCACAGGCGGAGGGTTCGTGTCGCCATTGCGAGGGGTTTCCTGTTCGCCAGGTTGCTGATCCTGCCTCGACGGCGCACGGTCTTCTATTCGTTGTCTTTCCGCATCATTAAGGCGGTTTGTATCTTGCGTGCCTGCTTCAAACCCTGGAATCGCGAGGATGTCAACGCCGATGACTTCAAGTATGACGACTGAGAAGATGATAAAAAGCAGGCCGATGATGGCAGAGGTGAGCGTTTCTTTTGCGCTCTCAATCTGTTCAGGATTGCCGCGCGAAGTCACCATCTTGTAGCCGGCGTACATGATGAGCAGAAGCGCGATGCCCCCGACAAAGCTGAGGATGATCCTAAGGAGTGTCTCGACAACTTGTTTTGGGTCAACGCCAGTAAGACCGAAAGCTGTCGGTATAACTGTACATTTCGCTATCTGATCACGTACCCCTGGTGTCCCTTGGAGTTTATCTACTGGTACACTCGGTCTCGTGTCAATAGTTTCATAAATGGGTTTTCCGTCAGAGTCAAGCATTGGCTTTCCATCAGGACCTAACTTTATACCCTGTCCGATCACGCACGGCGCCTTACCAGGAGGAGGAGAAATACTACACCCAAATCCAGCTTGGCACTTGTCTATTGAGCAAACCTGTGACGCATCTGGTTGCTGACATTCATCAGGAGATTTACAACATTGACTTTTATCGCTGTAAAAAAAATATCCCTCCTTGCACACAGGGCATTTATAAGACTCATTGGGTGTCTCTACATTGAAGGTAATCTCAGTACAATCAGGATTCGTTCTGCAGATACTCTCCCAGTTAACAATAAGTCCATGAGCTTGCCTAAAACCTCGCTCTTCTTTATAGAGCATAAATCTGTACGTACCAGTTTTTAAGCCAGTTTTCTCTTCTTCAAGAAGTTCACCGGGGCCAAGTGCACCTTCTCCTAAACCTTCTGCGTGAAAGGTTTTATCTATGGTTACTACTGTTTCAGTGCCCCATTGATCAGAAGCTAAATATGGCCAAACTTTAAATTCAATTCCCTCTGGTTTTCCAAATCTGTCAACATTTCTTTTAACATTTTTTCCTTCTTCTTTTCCGTCAAGTTTTCCGTTAAGTAAGGCTCTGTAATATTCACAATTGGCATATGTGCCCTCACCATGCTCCGTTGATATATAATAGGCATCTCCATTACTGTCTCTGATATGAAATGAGTAGCAGGTGTCAGGAGTTAATCCACCTAATGTGAGGGTAAATGGCGTATTTGATTGGATAATCTCCGATTGAGGAAGCATCCATTCCTCAGCAGCAACGCTTGTTGAGACTAGCGTACTTAATACAATTGTCAGTAGTATCGCTATAAGAAGTTGGAAGATCTTTTTTATCACTCTGCTTTCATGGTAGAGCAAGAATAGAGGCGAAAGCAAGTGGTTGGCAGAAAATAACAGTTTGAGATTACTATCCTTAAGAGGTTACTTTGAACCCATCAAGAATATGAGAAAACTTCTGTCCTTCTTGATACCCAATAGGATGTTGGGTAAAGGTAGCTGTAGCTATCCATACGTGGGTTTGTGCATTATCTTCTGTAAAAAAATATACTTGTATGAGCATTTGATTCTTATCAGAATTAACTGGCATTATAGCTCTAAGTTTCATGGCTTCATGACCAGCAACTTCCTCAGAAGTTGGTGGGAGTACATGCCCATTATGAAGCAAAATATCATCTCTTGCCAGTTCTATGTATTCCTCAAGCGTTAAGTATCTTCCTGTCTGTTCATCCATTGCAACAGGCTTCTTTGTAATACTCACTGTTGTCCGTATGTTACCAAATACATCTCCTCTGAAAATATCAGTAGACTGAGCTCCATTTGTATAGTTTTCAACGACCCAGCTATATGGGATATTTGTTTCATATCCTAGGGTAGGCGATTCGTAGCGAAAAACAGGGCTTAAAACTGCATTTTCAGCTAGTGCCTGCTCTGAGGGCATCGTGGTTGTCTCTAATAGTACGGCTGGATGGCCATTGTCTGATCCAGAAGAAGAGCTAGAAGTCGGCACTTGAGCTTCATGATGTCCGAGGCGAGAGCCTACGCCTATCCCTGCCGCAGCGGCAAGCCCAATTGCACCTGCTATAGGAAGGGCTTTTGGTATTGACATTGGCCTTTTTGGCCTTGCATCAATTGTTGCTTCGCCCATAAGAATTCTTAAACTATAGCATATATCTTATAGTAAGTCAATACTATATTAAGATATTTATAGTTATCTTTACTATATCATAACACATTATAAAAAAGCGAGTGGTTTTTGGTAAGAAAAACGATAGAGAATAGGTAGAAGGTATAGTTGTAGCTGCTAGTACGGGTATAGTTTTAGTAATAAGTCTTATTTGATACGGCGGCGATTTTGGAACGTGTCCCAAGCCTCAGCTAGTCTGAAAAGTTGTCGAGCAGTTTTGTCATATAAGACAACAAGCTCTTCACACAATGGAACCTCAACTTTATAGATGTCTTTTACGTGTTCGAGACTAACAATCGTTTCGTTGCATTCAGCTAGGGCATCATCAATGTATTTCTGAAAACCGAGCCGTTGGTGTTTCTTTGCATATCCTTCCGCAATAAGACGAGGAACAGCTTTCGAGGATCGACTAAGCTGGTCCTTAAGATCGTATTTTTCGCTTTCTGGTAATTTGGGTAATATTTTTGCTGCAACAACGATAGATGCTTTGTAGCTATTTTGGTACACTTCTAAATCTCGGAAACTGCGGATTTGTCCTGGCATATCTGCCCTTTAACTATACCAATTTACCACACTAGCTGCCATACCCAAACCTATATCCCAAACCCCTAGTCCGTTTGACAGACAAGGCTGCTTCAACGTATGCTAGTGGTGGAGGAAAGTATGCCAGGAGAAGCAAAGGAAAATTTAGTAAGTAGCGCAGGAAATGCCAGGAGAGCAAATACTGCGCAAGCAGAGAGAGTCGAGCATTCGCCGGAACAGGCGCAGCAGGCAAAAGCAATAAATATAGAGCTTGAGCAAATAAAGAATAATAAGATAAAAGCGAAATTCCTCCGCTTACTAGAAAGAATAAAGGAAAAGTTAGCAATAGAAAAGGAATTAAAAAAAGAGAAAGAAAAAGAAAAAGATGAGTTAACAGAGTTAAAAGAGAGCGTAAAAGAGTTAATTTATGATCCTTCTGATGGTCCTTTGACCGATTACGAAAATACAGCTCGCGAACATGGGCGGCAGGCTGCTCTGAGAAAAATCAGGGAAAAATTTGGGGAAAAAGCAGAACTGGAAACTATAGAAGAAGCTGCCATATATGAGTCACAGCTTCGACGGGGAGAAAAAGTATATAGTGCCGAAGACACACTCCATCAAGAGCCCATTCTTGAGGCAGAGCGGATCCAGCGATTCGCTGACGTCATTGATCCGGATAACATTAGTGCCATAGAGGACCCCAACCTGAAATATATTATTGAGTGGTATAAGGATTTAATAGACAAAGAACGACAAGCTCCCGGCACTGCGGGTCAACAGTTAATATCAAGCGCGGATCTTATAAACGCACAGACGCTTCTTGAGACTAGGATGAATCAGCAACCGCCAATTGGTGACGTTGAGGCGCAACAGGTGCGTGAGATGCTTGGAAAATTGCGGTATCTTTCGTCCAGTTTGTCAAAAGACGAGCATCTTAGGGGCAATGTGGAAAGATATGAAACGGAAGAGCAATACAAGATAATAGGGAACGTTATTGATGATGAGACAAGAGACAGAATGAAGCTTGAAAAAATTGTGTGGAATAAGCGGGCGCGGGATAAGGTCTTCAACGACCTCTACGCGACTGTCGATGCCAAGCCGCATGAGCTTTGGGAGCGCGCATTCAATCAGTTGATTGAAGGCATGCGGGAGGCGGCATTTATGACATATATACAAAGCGCCTATACAAGAGGTCGAGAAGCATTTGAAAGAAAGTATGGAACAGAGGTTATTCATGAGTATGCCAGTCTGCGGAAAGAAGAGCTTAAAAAAAAGTACGGAGCGCAGCCGCAGGATCAAGATACTGTTTTTCGCGAGCTGCAGC
The DNA here is from genome assembly GCA_964457405.1 of uncultured Gammaproteobacteria bacterium. Classification (GTDB taxonomy): domain Bacteria; phylum Patescibacteriota; class Microgenomatia; order Levybacterales; family UBA12049; genus CAYWEP01. The sequence goes on along the minus strand of CAYWEP010000027.1, from coordinate 7,735 downwards.
AAGAGTTACAAGAGGACTACGACATATATCAAAGAGAAAAACATGCTCGAGAAACACTCCACAACGCCAATGCTATTTTGTATCGTACCGATATCCAGCCTGAGCAACTATTTAATTACATCAAGCAGTTAAGCAGCGAACTTGGTGATAGGGCGCATCGCTTCCAGGGTGTTCGGAATATGATGGATATCTATGAGGAGCAAGTGCGTTTGGCAATGCTCCGACACAATGGCTATCTTCGGGCAGAGGATATTCTCGGCACGACGACTGCAGAGACCCGTGTTGAGCGTGGAAAGAAATTTAGCGTCCGCAGGCAAACAAAAAAATCGTCTGTTGAGACTATAGCAAAGCAAATTTTTGAAGACCGCTACAATCGCGGGATGATCTATGTCCATCCTGAGGATGGGCCAGCTATTGACATGCGAAGCGAGCATAATGGCGCAGATATTCAAGACTGGGAGCTTGAACGCATCATGACGATTGCCCGAGGCATGATGATTGCCTCCCAGCGCATGCTATCCCTGGCTGCCGAGAGTAGGCTCACAGGAGCTGCGAGAATAAATCAGCTTTTCTTGCAGGATATTCTCTATGCGTATTCTTACTTTATTCATCTTGATGCGAAATATCACTTCCCAGGTATGAAGCCGACTGGCGCACTCATCTTTGAGCCGGGTATTGAGAAGTGGGGACCAGGGGATCTCTGGATACAGCCGCACAGACTTCGCCCGGCGTATAAACTACACGAACAATGGAAAGAACACCCGGTTGAGTTTTTGGAATCGCATGATTTGGCAGATTTGCAGCGGCAAAACCCCAATCGCGCAGGAGATCTTTTCACATGGTTATCTGATTGGAGAGTGAAAGAGAATGTGCGGGGGAACGAGACCATAATCCGTGACTTTGCGGAGAGAGGCGAGCGAGAAATGCTTAGAATCTATCTTGATAGAAACCCAAATGCTAACCTTGCATATACTGCGCTTCGTTCTGCGGCATTTACGCCAAATATTACACCAGAGGAGTTTTTTGTTCAGCATAATGGCGTCAGCTATGAAAACCTCATAGATGCGAATAAACCATTTACAGAATATGATGTCGCAGCAGTTAACTTATATATTTATCTAAACGGTGGGGTTGGTGTAGATGTAGCTAACCGTGAGCAAATTCGCGACTTGAATGACAGGCTCAATGAGTATGTCAAATGGATTGGCACAGGGCTTCGATTTGAACTGATGCGCTCGACCTTGACATACCTTGATGCTTTCAAAGACAAGAAGAAGCAAGGAGATGCGAAAGCTGCAGTACCCAAGGCAATGGAGCTCCTTTCCCATATTGTCGATTTTCAGCCAGACAAAATATTCCTTAAATCGCGCAAGATTCAGGCGCGTGTGATGCCAGAGCTTCGGAAGCGATGGCAAGATAGAGTATATACCAAACTCGACGGTACAAAAGTCAACGCAACGGTAGATGGCATTTTTAGCGAAGACCGGTTTGAGGAGGTGCTGCAAAGTACCATGGCTGATCTTAGCTTCATGCAAGAGACCATCTATAAAAACAGAGGTAAAATTCTCGAGAGGGGACGGAGCTTTGATGATATGCGACTGCTTGATAGAAATGGCAATATTCTTTTTGATCTAGACCTTATCTATGATACAACTGCCGGAGCAGTCCAACCGATGCTGGATATTGCTCGGCCTAACCCAAATGACGAGTACTACGAAGGAGAGGGTGGCGCACAACGGCTCAAGCAAGATACTGATCGGTATGAGGCATTGCGCGTGCAACGAGAGGAGATGCGTAAACATATTCAGCAGCAATTACAGACTGGTACAGTCAAGGAGTTTATTGAGCTCATGCAAGAGGATTGGGATACCCATCATGGTGGTATTGAAGAAACCAAGCGTCATAATGGCGCAAAAAAAGACAATAACCCTTCCTATTTTGAAGAATTTATCAAATACCGAGAGTACTATCATGGTTTTGTGCTCTGGTCAGGAGACGCGCCTTTGGATGAATTTCATATGACAAGCATTGGTCCAACAGGCTCATTTACCATGCGTGCCGGCAATAGTCTTGACAACTACAAAGCAGCACAAGCGGGCAATGACCTTTTGGGGAATCTGAAGAATATACAGACTCCTGATCAGGCAATTCCCTTTTTGCAGAAAATCTATTCGCCAATCTTCAATTATGATGCGAATCATGCGCAAGAAGTAATGGGCGAGTGGGCAGAAAGGCTGCTTAAGGTCTATGGGTCTGACTGGCAGTATGTTATTCCTCTCTGGGGTGGTTTGCGAGGGTGGATTGGGAAGAGTGCCTTTGTCCAGGACTGGTATGGCAAACGCATGGCTATCTGGCAGGCAGGAGAAAAGCGGTATCTAATCGATCTTATGAAAGAAAAAGGCTATTTGAGCGATGCAAAGTATAACGAGTTGAAAGTATTGGCGAGGGCACGCTGGTGGTGGGAAATACCAGTTGACAAGCTTGACTTTCCATTGCAGCTTCTGGTTTTGGCAGGGTTTATCTATGTGCTCAAGAAGGGCTTAAGCGACGATGAGCGCTAGGCCTGTGTTGGCTGTGGTGGCTGCATTCCGGCTGGACCTCGTTTTTCTTCTCCGGTTTTGAAAAACGGTAGTTTATTGACAACAGGGATCATGCGCAGCCCGCTCAGGGTCAAGCCCATCTGTCCGGCGCTCTGCAAGGCGCCGCCGCCTGCGCCGGCTGCTGCACGCCTAGTAATATTGCCGCCATATTTGGAGACAGGAGCGGATTTGATCGCATCCCGTATTATATTGAGCATGTCAGGAGTGAGGAAGATAAAGCCCATAGCGATAAGTAGACTCATGTTGTATGGCACGTTTGGATTGCCGATGAGAGGCGGTAAAAAGATTTGTCCTTCCGGAGTATTGCTGGCGCTAACTGCCAGGATCCTGGCAAAAATGAACATGATTGCAGCGGCGGGGAAGAGGAGTAGATGCGCCATAAGGTGGCGAAACCATGAGCCAAACCCCAGAGAGCTTCCCGGAATAAGCCCCATGGCAATCCACAGCGGTCCAATGATGACGTCAAGAATTACTTGAATATACGCCTTTATGAGCAGAAACCAGATTTTAATAAGCGCGATGACAAGGGCAAGAAAGATAATAAAAAATGCGACTAAGTGCACCGCCCACGTTATAAACCATGCAAAACCGACTTTTGCACAGTCTCCGAAATCGCCAAGCATCCCGAGTACAGGGGTGCTGACGCATTGATCTTCAACCGCTGATAAGCCAATGATATCTACTAAAGATGGGCCGAAAAGATCACCAAAGGTGCCTCCGATACCAGACGCAAGACCGGTTATGCCGTCAAGCCTGCCAAAACAGCCTGTATCGCCGCCGAAGATATTGCTGACAAAGGTGAGAGGATTATCAATAAGCCTATCTGTGACGGATTGTGTCAAAGACAATTTAGGTGTCTCGTCTCGTTCCTGGCAAGATTTGTCAGTACTAGTAATGGTGTTGATACTAAAGTACGTACCAACCCACATGAGATCCACCATCGCTCCGGCAATAGCATAGGAAAACGTGATAAGGAGAATTCCGATAACCACTTTGGGAAGCTGGTTTTGGATCGTCATGACTGTGCGAGGATCTATCTTTACCCGGAGCATGATGGCAAGGCCTATGATCACAAAGAAGATGACAAGGAGCATGTAAGCAATGTTGCGGGTCATCTCAAAAAGAGGAAGCAAGTAGGTAAACCGGCTGAATCCTTCACCTTGGCTCGTGTCGTTAATTGGTGTTTCTGAAGGCTCTTCCTGGGCAAGCGCGCGTTTGACAATGCCGAAATTACTTGCAAGATGCGAGACGTATTCTGATGTGCCAAGTGGCTTGGTGTATGTCATAGCGATCATGTCAGTCATAAAGCCCATCGCGCCGCCAGGCCTAATCTGTTCTTGTCCATCAGTTTGAGGCTTAGCGTATCCGAGTTTGCGTGTTTGGGCATCAATGCCGATGCAGCCTTTAACAGGATCAATAGGATCAATGCCGACAAGTTGGCAAATAACTGCTGCCATGACGTCTTGAAGGACTATCTGCGCGCGGGTGTGGTCGTTGCGCGGCACGTCAGGATTGATATGTGAGGAGGAGTAGTTACTGGGTGTTGGATAATTGTAAGGAGTTTGGGCGCTTGCTTTGGGTGCCGCCACTCCAATAAGAAGCGCTAAAGAAAGGAAGGCAAAAAGAGTACGAAATAAAAAAGCGTGGACAGGACGCATAGTCTCTTTAGTGTGCGCGATTTTTCACGAGAAGTCAAGCGAGGATACGAATTTCCCTGCCTGCCGGCAGGCAGGTACGAATTAAAATAGCACGAATGCATTCGAATGACTTGCGGAGAGGGTGGGATTCGAACCCACGAAGAGCTTGCGCCCTTATTGGTTTTCAAGACCAACCTGTTCAACCGCTCCAGCACCTCTCCAGGCTCTTTATTGTAGCAAAAAACCCTTTCCTTGACGAGCGTGAGTATGCTAGTATAGAGATATATGCCGCAAGACACTGCCCAAGAGCACTTCAAACCGCATCAAGAAGCAGGCGGAGTAAAAAAGTCGTTTGACGAATCAACATCTGTCTACCCCGGCCACCATGAAGTAAGAACCCTGCTTTCTTGGACCGCACCCGGACGACCATTTAAGAAGCGAGGAGGAGAGTATTTTCTGAATATCCTTATTATCTCAGCTTTAGTTATTGTGATTCTGCTTTTGTTTCGTGAATACATGCTCATGCTGCTTGTCGGAGCATTTGTCTTTGTTGCGTATGCGCTCAATGCAGTTGCGCCGCATGATTTTCACTATAAAATTACAACTGAGGGGACACGGATTGAAGATCATGTGTTTTTGTGGGGAGAGTTGTATGATTTCTACTTTAGAAAAGTGCATGGAACAGATGTTTTGCACGTTCGGACGCGGTCATTCTATCCTGGAGAGTTAACCTTGGTATTGGGCGATATGCACAAGGAGCACGTGAAGGCAGTGCTTCTGCCCTATCTTCCGTACCGGGAATATATTAAACCTACGTTTATGGAAAAATCAGGCGATTGGCTCTCCAAAACATTCCCCCTGGAAAAGACGAAATCACCGCAGGGTTAAAGTTGCCTCTCAAAGCCGAATCAGATACAATACTTTCTACTTGTGCCCGTAGTTCAATGGATAGAACACCAGGTTGCGGTCCTGGCGGTTGGAGGTTCGATTCCTCTCGGGCACGCTCATGGACTTGGAGGGTTCGCATAGTTGGCCAATTGCGCGAGTTTCGAAAACTCGAGGGAGCAATCCCTACACAGGTTCGAATCCTGTACCCTCCGCCTTCGCCTCGCTGTAGCTCGGCTACGGCGAGACACAGTCCGCTGAGACGAGCGAAAGCGGGTTGCATATGCAGTATGTATATATACTTATGTGTTCAGACAGTAAAACCTATATTGGTTGTACGGACGACTTAAAAAGTAGAATTAAAAGACACAATGATGGAAAAATCGATGCAACCAAATTAAGATCACCTGTCCGATTGATTGCATATTTCGCATTTTCAAACAAATATACTGCGTTTAATTTTGAAAAATATCTTAAGTCTGGATCGGGACGGGCTTTTATTAAGAAACATAAACTAGTAGAATAATTGCTCCCGTAGTCTAACGGATAAAACAAAGGATTCCGGATCCTTCGATGTGGGTTCGATTCCCGCCGGGAGCACTTCGGCAAGCTCAGTGCAAGCACGATAACAGTATGAAATTTGAATTTTCAGCAGGCGGAATAGTTATAAAACGCAGTCCTTCGATAAACTCAGGATTGGCACAAATCGTCGTACTTTTGTGCCAACATTCACAACACCACGGCTGGGTTTTTCCTAAAGGCCTGATTGGTGATACCAAAAAGGGTGAGGGAAAAGAGGAGACTGCGGTTCGCGAAGTACAGGAAGAGACAGGCGTCAGTGCAAAAATACGAAAAGGACTTGAACCTGTAACGTATTGGTATAGCTTTGAAGGGGAAAAACGAAAAAAAACCGTCTATTACTACCTGATGGAATACGTTGCTGGTGACATCGCCGATCACGATGACGAGATGGAAGCGGTTGAGTGGCTGCCGCTTGACCAGATTACAGATCGCTTAACTTATCCTTCAGATAAAAAAGTTTGGGAGGAGACAAAAAAGCTGATAGCAAAATAGTTTTAATTGGTGGGATCGCATAGTGGCCGAGTGCTCGCGCTTGGAGAGCGCGTAGGCCTGCAAAGGTCTCGCGAGTTCGAATCTCGCTCCCACCGCTAGGAGAAGAGAAAAAACAGACCCACGAGGATAAAGACAATGCTGATTATCCGCGAAATGAGGGTTCTTTCTATTTTCTTTGCCAATACATTTCCGACATAAATGGCCGCGACAGAGAGAAGAAAAAGTGCCAGAATCACGCCAATAAAAACAAAAAGCATATCATACCGTGTGGCAAAAATTGCAGATGCGATTTGCGTCTTATCTCCCCACTCTGATAAAAAGACAACTAAAAACCCGGCAGCCAGAGCGCTTTTTTGTGTTTGTTCTCCGTGCTCTTTCTCCCTGTGGCTTCTAAATGCCAAAACGCCAAAAACGAGAAAGGCAACTCCTGATAATAGTTTTAACATTCCTTCAGGAACAATATGTGTCAGCCATGAGCCGATAAGTATTGCCGACCCGTCAACAATGGCAAACGCCAGAATAGCCCCAAGCAAAAGCTGTAGGTGGTGTTTTGACTTTGTAGCAAGAAGAAGAATGGCAAGCTGGCTTTTGTCAAAAAGCTCTGTTATGAGTGTGGTAAAAAAAGGTACAAATACGTCAATAATCATGTTATAGCTTAAAAAACGTACCGACAATATAGGCGATAGATGCCGATACGCTGCCAATAAGAACGATTTCAGAAACAGAACGGAGAACATGCTCGGCTGTCACTCGCCAGCGGAGAAGGCCTAGCAAGATAAGCGCAGTAAATGCAGCTATTGTGGAATAGAGAAAAACACTGGGATTATTACCAAAGACGACGTAGGGAATTAGTGGGATAAAACCAAAAAAGATGAATGCAAAAAATGTCGCAAGGCCTGTCAAAAAAGGGTTCTCGCTTGTCGGATTCGGTAATTCCAACTCGTCATTCATCATAAAGGAAAGCCAGTACGATTCATTCGTCGCGTATATATCAGTAAGTAATGAAGCCTGCTTCTTGCTAAAGCCTCGTTTTTCAAGTATTTCTATTGTTTCTTCTCGTTCAGATTCCGGATGATTGCGGATTTCATAGAGTTCTTTATTCTGATGCGTTTTATACACGTCCTTTTCCGATCGTAAAGAGAGAAAATTACCAAGCCCCATAGATGCGCCATCTGCGAATAGATTCGCAAGGCCAAAAAGCAGAACGGTCAAGAAGGGATACGTTGGTATTCCGGAAGTAGCTTGGGCTCCGGTAAACCCCGCCACAACGGCAAAAGTTGTGACAATGCCGTCATTGCCACCATAGACAATTTCTTTTAGGTAGGTTTGGAAAGGTGAAATATGATGCTCAAGCGCTAAATGCTCATGAAGTGGTACGCGCGTTTTGGTCATGCTTTCCGTATTGTACTATGTCGTGGTTAAAAGCGAAACAAGAATACGTATAGGAGGTAGAAAATAAGAGAGTTTGGCTGTATAATTGGCAGACTGGGAGGGTTGCTAGAGTGGTAATAGAGCGGCTTGCTAAGCCGTGGCGGTGAA
>CAYWEP010000026.1:12602-14705 GCA_964457405.1 uncultured Gammaproteobacteria bacterium | reverse complement strand
ATTACAATCCAAAGGAATACGAAAATAAACTTATCCCAATTCTTTTATCAAGCAAGGACCACAAACTTCAATTCAAGAGTGAGCATTTTTACTTGTTTGAAAAGGTGGGAAATTAGTCACAAATACATACTGTGAAGGCTTTATTGAATTGATAAAATAATTTCGAACTGCTACCACAGTTCCCAGCTCAGGTCCTGGCAAGTGGAAAATCTAGGGTCGGAAGCTAAAGGAAGTCAGGTTGCGAAGCTATCCAACCTTCCAGGTCGCGGAGCCAATAATTCCTCTGCGGTACAACATGTCGCAAACACAGCTGCAAAAGTTCTTACATAACTCATGCGGGGCAAATGGTGCCAGGTATTGACAAATGAGGTATAATTGGTGTCCAATAAGCATAGGTAACCCAGGCCAAAAACAATATGTCAGATCTTACGATAACAGTTGATACACAAAAATTAAAATTTATAAGCAAAACCCCAGATGTTCTTGGTGGAGCAGCGGTTATTAAAGGGACCCGTATACCTGTATCAAGGATTATGTATTTGATGCGAGAAGGGTATACACCGGAGATGATTCGAGAGTATGAGTATCCTCAACTTGATGTAAACACCATAAGTGGTACAATTTCTGAAGTAACTCAAATTCTTGATAAACCCATAAATGACAAAGTTCCGTCGCTACAAACTACTCCTTGACGAGGGTTTACCTCCTACCTTAGGATTTCCCCTTACCAAACACAATCACGATGTTAAACATGTTCGTGACGATCTTCACTTTACCGGCTTAAAAGATCCTGAAGTATATAAACTTGCGGTAAAACATAAGAGACTATTGATTATCTACAATTTGAAAGATTATAAAGTGCTAGCTGAGTCGGATAAATCCTCTGGCATAATTGGTATTTCTCAAGAGATGGATCGTGAACAACAAGATAAAAAACTTCTTGCATTATTAACAAAGAAAAAGCCAGGAGAATTGTACGGAAAATACAACATAATTACAGGAGAGACGAAAAATTAGGCTGAGAACACGTTCGAACATGGATCCAGATGATCTATTCAATTTATTCAACCTTCCAGGTCGCGAGCATCGTGAGCGTGCTTCCACACGAAATCATGCACCCCTTTTTAGGAATACCTTATTTCGCTTTACACTAGTATTGCTAGTGTGAGCAACAAACATTTGGCTGAAGTGAAAGAAAAGGTGCCAAGCTAAACCACCTGGAAGGTGGTAAACCTACCTAAAGGGGTATTACTGATTGCTATTTACAACACGATACCGTGTGCTTCTTCCAAGTCCTATTCGCTCGACTTTTTTCAATCTAATCAGTTTATTCATTACTTGGTTTACTGTAGGTCGAGCTATACCGGCTTGCTTAGCAATCTCAAGTGGTGTTGCTTCAGTTACTTTTTGTAAGTATTGCCATACTGCTAACTGATTTGAAGAGAGTGTTTTCTCAATATACTCGCTAGAGAGTAAATCAACTGCCATGCGTGACTGTGTAAGAACAATCTTTAGAAAAAAAGAGAGCCATGCAGTGATATTATTCTGATTTGCTTGAACAGCCTTCTGACTTTTTCGCAAAGCCATGTAGTATTCAGGTTTATTATCCTCGACAAGTTTTTCATGAGAGACATATGGCATGTAGAGATATCCTTCCTTAAGCAATAATAAATTGGTTAATATTCTTGAAAGCCGTCCATTGCCATCTTCAAACGGATGAATAAGTAAAAATTCAACCAGAAAGTCTCCAACTACTAAAAGTGGATGGTACTTCTTTTCTACGAATGCGTTTTGTGTCCATTCAATAACCTCCACTATTGCTGAAGGAGTACGAAATGCCGGAGTTGTATCAAACAAAACACCAATCGATTCTCCAGCGGCGTTGATCATCTGCACCTTATTTTCTTTCTTTTTATACTCTCCTCTATGTAATTTATCCTTTTTTGTGTATTTTAATAACTCCTTATGAAAATGTTTCACCAAGCCTTCGTTAAAGGACAGGTCTTTCCAGGAGTTAAAAACGTTTTGGAGTAATTCAAAGTATCCTTGCGCTTCCTGCTTATCCCGATCCGAGAATTTTTCAATAGAAATCCCGCGCATCAG
>CAYWEP010000026.1:0-12592 GCA_964457405.1 uncultured Gammaproteobacteria bacterium | reverse complement strand
CGTCTTCGTCTGAGAGTTTTGCTCCTTCAATACGGGTTGAAGCACCTGTTGAGGTAATAAGCACTGATTGTTTTAGCCTATCAAGAACAATAGGGTTGAGTTGTACTCCAGCAGTCCATCTTCCTTTGAGTTCATCAATTTTTGCTATATATGATAAAATCTCAGGAGTAATATGCGCAAGTCGTTGGTCAAAGGATTGTATAGACATAGATCCTAATCTTATATAGGTAGTATATAAGATTATATAAGATTAGTCAAGATAGTAGAATTTTGCTCATGTAAGCGTAGCTGTAATCGAGTGGCTAATATGGTTTCGTCCATTCATAGGTTCTAAACATGTTGCCCAGAGCCAGCAAAAAAATTCTACTCAGATCCGAATATTTTGTAAAATAATGCTGTTAAAGAAGCTGTAAGGTTCACGTTCAAAAAAATAAAGTGATGAAAGCAAAACAAAAAATTTCGGCGATTATTGCTTGTTATAAGGAAGAGAGAGCAATTCCTATAATGTACCAGCGCCTCACACGCGTTTTTAAAACTATTCAAACTGATTATGAAATCATTTTTGTCAATGATGGAAGTCCCGACAACTCAGAATTGGTAATTAAAAATATTGTTGAGAAAGACGCGCACGTTATTGGTATTAACCATGCAAGAAGTTTCAATTCGCAGATGGGATTTACGAGTGGTATGGATATTGCTTCAGGAGATGCGGTTGTTTTACTCGATGGAGACCTTCAAGATCCGCCGGAAATGATAGAAAAATTTTTCAAAAAATGGAATGAGGGATACGATGTTGTTTATGGTATAAGAGCAAAGCGTGAAGCATCGCTGTATATGTCGATTTTTTATAAGCTTTTTTATCGTGTTTTTAATAAAATGTCGTACATACCTATTCCACTTGACGCGGGTGATTTTTCATTAATCGACAGAAAGGTTGTTGATGTGTTAAGGCAATTCCCGGAAAGAGACAGATTTTTAAGAGGACTTCGCGCATGGGTCGGTTTCAAGCAAACAGGGATTCCTTTTGTAAGACCTGAACGGATGTTTGGGAAAACCACAAATAGTTTTTTTAAAAATATTGATTGGGCGTTACTGGCAATATTTTCAGTATCCTATGTTCCATTACGGCTTATAACTGTGATTTCGTTCTCCATGTTTCTCTTCGCATTGGTAGCAATACTCTCTGAAATTGCCATCAGACTTATCTTTAATCGCGCGCCTGAAGGAGTAGCTACGATTCTGGTAGTTGTACTTTTTCTTGGGTCGGTACAGTTATTCTGTCTTAGTATATTGGGGCAATACATTGGAAGAATATTTGAAGAAGTAAAAGCTCGTCCAAAATACGTTGTGAAGAGTATATTTCGAAACACAAAAAATCATAAGTAACATTATTTCTTGGCGTATATACCGATATTTCCGGCGGAAATGCGAATAGGGATAGATCCCAACTTCGTAGCTTGTAAAAATTTCAATACTATTTTTTTTAGTGAAATCGGCATTGGAAAAAGCTTTGTCCAGTAAGACAGTGGATAGTTGTTTGTAATATCAAAAACATGGTTCACCTTAAATTTGTTATGTGAAAATATTGTTGAGAGTGTATCTTTGTTAAATAAATAGATGTGCTCAATATCAAAGATTACTGATTTTTCTCCAAATAATTTAACCGATAGCCCATCAGTGTTGTGGACAATAAAAAAAACTTTACCCCCTTTTTTCAATAGTGAGTAAACAATTGTAAGAAATTCGTTTACATCAACGATATGATCAAGTGTATGGAAGCAGCAAATTACGTCAAAAGAATTTTTTTTGAACAATCCTTCACGCAATATGTCAAACTTTATGCGTTTTTTTATATTGTCGGAAGCCTTCTCTACAGAGTCAAGCGAAGGTTCAACACCAAATGCCTTTTTTACTCCTAAGGCCTGGAGTTCGTTAAGAAAAAAGCCATTTCCACATCCAATATCCAAAACTGACATGTTAGTTATTTTTCCCTCTATAACTTTTTTGAAATAGGAAATATATGTCTCCCCAAGATAACTCGCTTCTGTTTGATATAAGAAGTCGCTTTTTTTATAGAGCTCATTAATTATCTTTTGAGGAAAAATTGGATTTGAAAATATGAGACTACATCGCTTACATCGAACAATTGTATAATGCATTCTGTCTGGAATGAGGCGAGCGGAAAATCTTTTTCCAGTGATCTTTGCAGGAGTAAAGTTAGCAGGATAAAGAATAGTTAGATCCTCTGTTCCTTTGCAAATTGCACAGTGAGTTGAAATCATAAAATTACTACTCATGCAATTCATTTACTATTTTTTTGGCAATTTGCTCTCTAGATAATCCGTGATAATTCATAAAAGTTTCGTAACCTGCTGAAATGGGAGAGTATTCATTTTTTAAGCCAAATCGAATAAGCTTTGCTGTCAAATGTGCACCTGTCTGACTTAATTGCTCCGATATTGCTGACGCTAATCCGCCGTACATATTGTGTTCTTCGATTGTTGCTAGTATCGTATGATGGTTTATTATGCGGTTTAGTAATCTCGCATCAAGCGGTTGAATTGTTGGAAATGCATATACAGATGATTTAATCCGCTTTTTTTGCAAAAGATTTGAAACGCCTACTGCCGTCGCAATTTGTCCGCCGGTTGCTACGAGAGCAAGTCCACCATTATAAGTGATTGTATATCCTTTTCCGATTTGAAACCTGTGCAACTTTTTGATTACAGCAATCTCTGGGTTTCTTTCTATTCTCACATATACAGGCCCTTTATATGAGGCCACTTTTTTTGTTACTTGGTATACCGCTTGCGGATCGGCGGGCGCTATGATTGTCATATTGGGAAGAGTCCGCATCAGCGCAATATCCTCAATTGAGTGGTGTGTTGGACCGGCTTTTGTATATGCCAGTCCTGCACCAACTCCAACTATCTTTACATTGAGATTTTGTAGACAGATGTCATTTCGTATTTGCTCGAAAGCCCGCATGCTAGCAAATGTTGCAATGGAGTAAGCAAAAGGAACAAAGCCAGTCGTTGAGAGCCCCGCAGCGACAGACATAAGGTTTGCTTCTGCAACACCAATATTAAGATATCGCTTTGGGAACATGTCTCTAAATGGTTCCAAGATATTGAAGCCTAAATCACCGGTAATAAGAAAAATTCTTTTATCATTTTTTGCTACCTCACACAAAGCCTTTACAAATGCTTTTCTCATAATTTCATTAGTCCCTCTCTCGCATTTTTATATTCCTGCTCATTAAATACTTTGTAATGCCCCACAAGTTTATCTTCAATGATAGATATACCTCGTCCGGATATTGTATGGGCAATAATAACAGAGGGTTTATTTTTTTTAAATGGCAATTTATATAAAGTTTTTTTTATTTGGAAGATATTATGTCCATCTATTTCTGCAACTGCCCACCCAAATGACTTCCATTTCTCACCAAATGGTTCCAGGTTGGAAATCTCGTTTGATTTTCCAAAACATTGCCATTTGTTATAATCAATAATTACTGTTAGGTTATCTAATTTCAATCTCGGCACAAGAAGTGCCGCCTCCCAAATAGATCCTTCCCCAGATTCTCCATCGCTGATTAGCACGTATGTGTTGTTTTTTTGTTTCAATTTTTTTTGCCCAAGCGCAATGCCTGTACCAAATGAGAGTCCATGGCCAAGGGAACCTGCGCTCATTTCTATCCCTGGATCTTTAATTTCAGGATGTTCACAAAGACCGTTGTCCTGGCAAAAAGAGAGGAGTATTTTTTCGGATAAGATGGATTTTTTATACAATACGGCGTAGAGAGCCGCTGCGGCATGACCTTTGCTCAAAATAAATCTATCACGTTTGTTTGAGGAAAGAATAGATTTCTTAATATGGAGTTTTGAAAAGTATAACACTGTAAGGATGTCACTAATCGATAATGCAGAACCAACATGTCCGGTTTGTCCTTTGTAGGAGATATCTAGAGTTAACAGTCTGACTTCTTTTGCGAGGCTTTTTAATTTTTCGACTGATATGTTATCCACGATGCAATTGTTCTTTATACCAGTGTATTGTTTTTTTCAATCCGTCATCGAGGGATGTTTTTGCTTCCCACCCTAAGATTTTTTTTGTCTTTCTCATATCTGCTTTCCAATAGTATGTATCCCAGGGTCTTCCAGAGTATGCTCCTATTTGGATTGGGGAATCGTGTCCAACAAGAGAAATAACTTTTTTTGCCAGTTGCAATATTGTTGTTTGTTTTCCCGTGCCAACATTAAAGATGTCGCCTTCAATTTTTTTTCTTTGCCCTCCATGAAGGAAAGCATCGATTACATCATCAACAAAAATCAAATCTCGAGCTTCGCGACCAGTCGCAAGTTTTATTGGCTTGCCCTGTAATGAGAATTCAATAACGGAACGGACGAGTCTTCCCTCTTCTTCATAAGGGCCATATACATTAAATAATCGAAATATAATCAAAGGTTTGTGGAATGTTTTTGCAAATAATTGACATAAATATGTCGCTCCGGCCTTCGTTGCTGCACAAGTATTAATTGGTTCAAGCTTATCCGATTCACTCATCGGTTTGTTTTTTTTCCCGTATTCAGTTGAAGCACCGCTAACGATTAGCCGTGTATATGGAATATCTTTTACTGCCTCAAGCAAATTTTGTGTATATGTTATGTTTGTATCAATCATTCTTTGTACATTTTGTTGCATCGGATAGGAACCATACGTGGCCAAGTGGTATAAAGAAGAAGGACGGATTTTTTTTATATGTTGGCTGAGTTTCTTTTTATTATGCAACAACCCCTCATGAACAATAATTCTCTTCTTAATAGTCTTGAGTCTCCAGAGTGAGCTGTTCGGCCTAGTAATTACATGCACCTCGCAATTTTCTTTTACGAGTCGGTGTGTCAGATTTGCTCCAATAAATCCCCCCGCTCCAGTAATAATAACTATCTTTTTCATACGCGATTTTTATTCTCCCACCATGCGTTGTATTTCATGTACCATTTAATTGTTTTACCTAATCCTTCTTCTAAATTTACTTGTGGTTCCCAACCCAGAACATTTTTTATCTTTTCCGAAATCCCAATATTCTCCATAGTTCCAGGATGTGATGAATGTATAATTTTGATAAGTGAATTATCTTTACGCAATGTTTTTATAATCAGTTGGGCTACGCTTTTTACCGATGTAGATTCCTCCGTACCTATATTAAATACTTCACCGACCACTTTACTATTTTCTGCGTTAATAACCATTTCAAGTGCCCTTGTGATATCTTCTATGTAGACCCAGTCCCTTTTTTGATTACCAGCATGATTTAAAAAAATCGTTTGGTTTTGCAGTAATCGTATAATGAATTTTGGTATCATTTTTTCAGTATCTTGATATGGACCATACGCATTAAATAATCTTAAGATAATTACCGGTATTTTTTTTGAAAGAAAAAAAGAATAAGCGATTCTATCAGCTGCAAGTTTGGAAGCAGCATAGGGAGTAACAGGTAAAAGAGGGTGGTTTTCATCCATTGCCTGTTTTTTTTTATCTCCATAGACTTCAGAACTTGATAAATAAATGAACTTCTCAATCTGATATTTTACCACTGCCTCAAGTAGTACTGACGTCCCAATAACATTGTTAAAAATTGTTGATGTCGCATGTTTTACCGATCTTGCAACATTCGTGTCAGCCGCCATGTGCACAATAACGTTTGATCTTTTTATCAGATTTTCCATAATTTTTTTTCTTGTAACATTGGCTTTTACAATCTCTATTCTCTTAAGATATTTTTTATCTAATGGGGCGATTTCCTTTCTGCCCGTATCGGTTTTTTTATCAACAATTAAGAGTTTGTAATCTGTGGTTTTTAGAAGCCTGCGGATGAGATTAGAGCCAATAAATCCTAGCCCACCTGTTATGAGAATAGTCTTTGCCATAAATAACTTTGAAATAATGAGAATTATAACAACTACATTTCTGCTTGTCTACGACTCGAGTATCGTCAGGAGTTATTTTTTGAAGTTTTCAAAAATAAAAAATAACCGACAAGTGAAGTAATTGTTAGAACTGTTACCATAGCTCCAAAATAAAAAGACATAGGTTCAAACTTTAAATCAATTTTATGTTTCCCCATCTTATCAACAATAAATCCAGTTACAAGACCATCTGACATATAAAGAGGTATTTCTTTCCCATCGAGATACGCCTTCCAACCTGGATAATAGGTTTGCGCAATGCGAATTGGAGTATTATTTTTTTCTGTATTTGTAATAATTTGTATATACTCAGGTGTATATATTTTAAGCTTTACTGACACATTTTTTTGGATATTCGATTTATCAATGGTACTTAAAAAAGTAATAAATCGGTTTTGATCTTCCGATCCAAGCCACTTTGCAGGTTTGTCAGTCATAATTGAATCAGATCTAATCATTAAATCGCTGTAGTTATTTTCTCTAAAATGAAGCGCGAGAACCTTGCCTCCATTCTTTTTATACAAATCAAGCAATTGTTGAATTTTTTTGTTTTTTGATTGATCTTCTGTAAAAATAATTGCAGCGAATTTAAGGAGTTCATCACTCGAAAAATCAGATAAATGTTCTTTCCTACTTGAAAAAATTGAAAACTTCTGTAAATCAAAATTCTTACTGAGCATAAGCACTTTTGCCTCAAAAGCCTTGAAATCATTGAAATCATTCTTCCCTATCAGGAGAATAGGAAAGGATATTCCACCTACTAATGGAGCGAACTTATTTATTTCATAGATACTACCGTCTTCACGATTTCCGTTATTCTTAGTAAATCGCAGTTTACTATAATTATTAGGGTAATCGTCAAATTGCTTGCTAGTTGCCAAATATTTCACATTCATCAAATAAAGTAATTTATATTTTTTTCGAATAAATTCGCTATTTTCATTTTGAACATAGAAAGGAAAATGTTGATATGTAAGATCGAAACCCCCAATAGGTGAATTTACTAACATAAAATCAAATGCTACAGCGCTGTAATTTTGAACAGATTTGCTGTCTAGAATGTAGGTTGATTCTGCATGGACAGGTTCTTTTTCATTATGTATGAGTTTTGCAAGCTGATAGTTAAAAATATTTCTACTATCTTTTTGAAATGTCTCATATTGAGAATTGGTTCTAACCTGAAATTTTAAATAATTTCTCACATAGACTGCTGAAGGCAAAGCAATAATAAAAACTATAAATAACACTACATAATTGTTTTTAGTCTTTTGAGCTACATATGTTAACCCCAGACTTGCAAGTACCGGTAATGCTACATTAGCAATAATCAGAAATCTCCAGGTGAATGCTATACTTTTAAGCCCTGGGATAATATGGTAAAAAAGTGAATAGAGATCAATCGGGGCATTTTTTGCAAGTGCTGCCCATACGGATAGAATACTTACTACGAAAAAAAATACTACCTCCTTAGATTTTTTGAAAATTGATATGAAAACAAGAAGAAGAAATAAACTGTTTATGATTGGCGAAATGAACACTGCAAGCTTATATCTTAATGGAACAACTTGTGAGGATATTAAAAAATTTGTGAGATAGTTTTTAACAGAATCAAATGTAGAAAAATCCCAAAATTTACTTCCATACAAAGTGTAATAATCTCTTACAGACAGCTTACTATACTCAAAAACTGGAAAGAGTTTTATAGCTGATATGCCTATAAATACGACGCTTATTATAACTCCGGAAATTAATATTTCAGAAAATACCGTAAAAACATTTTTTTTATCTACCACCGTTTCATATAGAAAATAATAGATCATGAGAAAAAATAAGAGTGCATAGGTAAAATACAATGAATAGAGACCCATTGAAATAACGTGCATTGCAAGTGCTATTCCAGTAAGTATGAAAAAGACGCGTTTTTTATCAAATAATGCTTTCCACAGAAATGCAATGGATAAAGGCATCCAAACAGAACTTAAAATTTCTGATAAAAATCCTCGATAAGCGACCAGTAGGGCGTAATCATTTATCACATAAGTAATTGCACCAAGTGTTGCTGCATATGTATTACACTTAAGAACTTTAAGAAGGTAAAAACAAGCACATCCAGCAAGCAAAAAATGTAGAAAAACCTGAAGTTTTAAGGAAAATAAAAAATCATGAATAAAAAAACCTATGAACGTAATCGGATAAAATTGAGAGGTTAAATGGGCCATAGACGGATATCCCAAGCCGACGAAGTTGTCCCATAATCCAATTTGATGATATGTAAGAAAATTATGTTTTACTGCTGCATTACCATTACTCCAGTAGAATAAAAGTTCGGTGAAATTAAAATTTTTATCAACAGTGATAAATTGATAATAGGCTAGAGAAATTGTTGCAAGAATTATAAGAACAGAAAAAAGAATGGGTCTATGCTTTCCTTGGAAGATTTGCATTATAGAAACAAAATAAGATTATTATGATTAGCAATTATTGTATGCAGCGTCCTACAAAAAAGCAATATGACGATTTAAACGTCAGCCATACCTAAATCCTTAGGTAGGAAGCTCTTTAACTCCCGGTGTTGGAAATTCACCCGAAAAGTATTGTGTCGGGATTTTTGATATACTGCAGACGAAAACGTATGGAAGTATTGAGTCTTTACTATGGTCGTTATATTGCGCCCTTTGCTGAATCTCGCGAAGTAGAACCCCGGCAAAAAGCTCTTGTATTTAGCACTCCGCAGGTTCCAAGTAACATTCTTGACTGGCCAGGCACTTTACCTCTGTTAAGGAAACTTGCAGAAATACACCCCTTTATGCAAATTGATTCTGTGCCCGTTCCTAGTCCTGACATCCTCGGCAAAAACGGAGCACTATTCTGGCCGCTGGTCACTGGTGTCTGCGGAAGCGATAAAAAAATCATTCATTTAGGTATGGACAAAACTGCTCTTCAGGACGTTCCAAATCTTCCCCCGGAACATTTGAGTTGGTTGATGCAAACAGTACAGCGTATTCCACATGTTGACGTAGCAAGAATACTTCGACAGTTTACTTTGGGCCATGAAATTGTTGCAATGAATGAAGAAGGAGAGGTGGGCGTTTTATATCCTATTGTATCATGCGAATTTAAATTCAACAGTGCACATGAATATTGTTCTGAGTGCAGGGTTGGAAAACAAAATAATTGTACAGGATTGCAAATTGGCCCAACGCGTGGACTATCACTTGGTACTGGGGTTATAAACGCTCAGACACGACAAGAGCTTGGTGGAGGATTTAGTGAAAAACTTGTGGCATATGAAAATCAGTTTCTCCCGCTTCCCCAAGGGATAGGCTTAAAACAAGCTGTTTTGACTGATGCATATGCCTGCGGAGTAAATGGCGTTGAAACAGTTGAGGAAAAATTACCGGATGCTTCCCGAATCCTCATCATTGGCCAAGGAGCAATAGGCTTCTCTGTAATGAATAGGCTCAAACAACTTGGCAGACCAGATGGGACGGTCAGCGTCTTAGTCAAAAATCAGTTTCAAAAAGACATCGTAGAAGAGTATGGGTACGTACCTATACTACTTAATAATAAGCAGGGCGTTTCTGAAGCTGCCAAAGCAGTCGGCGCATCAGTGGATATGGCTACTGGAAAAGAATATGTTATTACCGGCGGGGGAGGAGGATACGATATCGTATTTGACTGTGTTGGGAACAATCGGTCTGTTCATGACGGTTATTGGCTAACAAAGCCAGACGGAGATTTTGTGGAAATAGGTTTGCCAAGCAGAATAGATGAGGCTCTTGGCAGGAAACAAGTTGCAGTACACTTCCCTTTCTGGGCATCTCTCGGCCATTACATGGTAGCGCTTGAAGATTTAGAAAGAATTCCTGCCATCTGCGATAGGCTCGTGAACATTGATCATACACTTTCTGATTATCACAACGCTTTCTTTCCTAAAAATAAAAACTATATTAAACATGCAATACAAATGCAGTGATAAAAATCACATACGAAACTTTGAGAAATGCGTATCATCTGCTATTATTCTAGGGCGATTCTTGCTATTCAAATCCGACAGGAAACCGATTCAAAAGTTTATATCGTATGAAAGATTCGGCAATAAAAAATCTTAAAATATGGATCGGGAAAAATATTCTCTACCTGGCATTGATCCAGGCGATTGCTGCTACCCTGGGTAGCCTCTATTATAGCGAAATCAGGCATTTTACACCCTGTACGCTTTGTTGGTATCAGAGAATTCTCATATACCCGCTCGTTATTATTTTTATTGTCGGGATTTTGAGAAAAGATAAAAAGCTCTATTTGTATGCGTTGCCGATGAGTATTCTCGGCGGCTTAATCGCTCTGTATCATGTGTTACTGCAAAAAGGTATTTTGCCGGAAGCAATAGCGCCATGTACGCTTGGAGCAACGTGTACGACAAAATATACAGGCTATTTTGGTTTTATCACAATCCCCGTCATGTCCCTAACCGCCTTTAGCGTCATCACGCTCTGCATGCTTCTTTACAGAAAGGTCAATAGAAAATGACGCAGGAAACAAAAGTATTAGTCGGAATCGGCATTATAACGATCGCGATCGTTGCGGGGGCTATCTTTTTCCTAAGCGGTAGGCAGGTAACGCAAAATGGAAACCAACAAGTTGCTGACCCACAAATATTGGTACGGCAAAACAGTAATAAAATCTCATCAGGCACATCACGGGTAACACTTGTTGAATTTGGAGATTATCAGTGCCCCGCGTGTGGGGCAGTACATCCTGTGGTAAAAGAAATGCTTGAGGAGAACAAAGGAAAAATCACTTTTGTTTTTCGCCACTTCCCCCTTCCCGGACATAAAAATGCGGAGATTGCTGCAGAAGCTGCGGAAGCAGCCGGCGAACAGGAAAAGTACTGGGAAATGCACAACCTTATCTACGAAAATCAAGCTGAGTGGAGCGAGGGTAGCGATCCGCTTTCCCTGTTCGTAGGATATGCAAAAACACTTCAGCTTAACTCTGATCATTTTCGCAAATCCGTCGAAAGCAAGAAGTACAGCCAAAAAATTACTCAGGACAAAAACGATGGATTGGCGTTAGGAGTCAATAGTACACCGACGTTTTTTCTCAATGGCAAAAGAGTGGTATTGCGATCAGGCTATACAGAACTGGAAGACAAAATAAAAGCCTCCTTGAAAAATGAGTGAAACTTCGGGATTTAAGAGAAGAGCTTGAGGATATATGGCGTGAATATAAGAACTCCGATAGCAACCGATCCCGCGGCTGCGACAAAGACCATGCCTGATGAAACATCTTTGGCGACTTTTGCCTCTTCCCGATGTTCTTTGGTAATAAGATCAACCATTTTTTCAATCGCGGTATTGATCATTTCAGTTATTATCACAAGTAAAATCATGACGCCTAAAATCCCCATCTCATACGCGCTGACTCTGAAATAAAGACTCACGGCAATAACGATGGCTGCGATAATGAAATGGATACGCAAATTTTGATCGCTTTTCAGAGCGTGCATAACGCCTTCAAAAGCATAAGTGAACGATCGAACCAGTTGTTTTACATCTACCATAGCGTAAATTTAGAAAAGATATTTTACTATGATATACATGAGCAATGTTAAGAGGCTCCCAAGCACACTCCCAGCAATTGCCTCCGAAACGGTATGCCTACCTGTTTTTACTCTTGCCCATCCGACTAAGGGAATAAGCAAAAACAACAGGAGATATACCCCACTATATACTATCCCAAACGCAAATAGCAACGCAGATATTGTTGCTACATGAATACTCGCTTTCACGCGGGTATTGATAATGCTGAACACAAGGATACCAAGCAGTAACCCTAAAGCGGTAACTATTATTATATAGGGACCATCCAGCAAAAACACAAAAAGACAATAAAAAAAAGTGAGCACTGCCGAAAACAGAAATAAAAGTGGCCGCTGCTCTCGCTTTGACACATCCAAGTCGCTAAATATACCTCGTCGAACACAATACAGTATGACAATCCCCATCAGAAGGAGAAACGACCATGAGAAAAGCGACCAGCGGAATGCATGGCGCATATCATTAGTCTCCCGAAAAACGAGGAGATAGGGAACAGGAAGAAGGAGAACAATCGGATTAAAAATATCGGAAACCAACTGAGCAAATCGTTTCATGGTGACAAACGCGCAAGCACTTCTTTTTTCCCCAAAAGCTCAAGCGTTTCGGGCAACGGCAATCCCCTTTCGCTTCCTATCAAAATTTTATAAAGAAACGGCATACGGATTGCATATCTTTCCATTAGCTCCTTAAACACTGCAAAAATAGTTTCTTTGTTCCAATCTTGCACATTTTTAAGTGCTGCCTTTAAATCTCTTGCCACCTTTTTTTCTTGCTCGTCTTTATACTCGATAGCAGGTCTTTTAAAAAAGTGAATTGTCAATACTTCAAAGTCCTTTAGCGTTTCCATTCTCGTTCTTACAAGAGGGATAAGCGCATCAAGTACCTGATCACCTGCTGAAGAAAGAAAAGGAAAGAATGCTTTTAGCTTTGATTTTAATTCTCTCCCGTCCATGTGCTGTATATACTGCTGATTCATCCAGGTTAATTTCTGTAGGTCAAAAATCGGCGAAACAGGTTTTA
>CAYWEP010000025.1:0-14736 GCA_964457405.1 uncultured Gammaproteobacteria bacterium | reverse complement strand
CAAGCCAGGAAGCAGTCAGGCTCGCTGAAAAATACGACGATTTATACGCAATCGTCGGTATTCACCCGCACCACGCCGACAAGCACCTATTAAATAATCATCCTGAACTTGATTCAGGATCTTCTCGTCATTCTGGCTTTATCCAGAATCGGATTCCCGATCAAGTCGGGAATGACAACACTGATTGGATTACACAGCTTGACCGCCTTGCCCCCCACCCGAAAGTCTTGGCGATAGGGGAGATCGGCCTGGATTTTTACGAATACAAATCAAACGGCATTGTCGATGAAAAATTGCAAAGAGAAATTTTTGAAGCGCAGATTATTCTCGCAAGTAAACACAAGCTCCCCATCCAGATTCATAACCGCCACGCAGGAGAAGATGTCATAAAAATCCTCAAAGAGCATAGGCATCTCCTCCAGAAAATACCGGGAATGTTTCATTGCTTTGCCGGAACAAAAGAAGTATTACGCGACGCACTCGATCTTGGCTTTTATATCGGGTTTGACGGCAATATCACCTATCCGGGCTTGGCTCCCGGGGAATCAACTGACTTATCCGACTTGGCACGCCTCACTCCCCTTGACCGTCTTGTTGTTGAAACCGATGCTCCTTTCCTCACTCCTATTCCCCATCGGGGCAAAAGAAACGTACCTTCCTATGTTATAATTACCGCAGAGTACATAGCAAAATTAAAAGGCGTCTCTTTTGAGGAACTTGTAGAACAAACAGACAAAAACGTCTATACTTTATTTAGTAAACTGAAATAAATACTCAGCTCTCATACTAACGCATTCGCATTAATTCGCGCTATTGTAATTCGCATACATTCGTAGCCATATGACTAATTTTTTTGACAAACTTTTTACTCGCTATCCGAACAAAACCCGCCGTTTTCTGGAATTGTCTTTGGGCTTTGCTACATGGACCGTGATCCTCTCGCCTATCTGGGGATCTCTTTTCATCCCTGCTCTTCTTGCCTACTTCATCCTCTTTTTTGATGTCTATTGGTTTTATAAATCCTACTCGCTTGTTATTAACGCATACCGCGCATCACGACGCATAAAGCAGGCGGAAAAAACCGACTGGCTCGCCAAAGCCAGACAGCTGCATAATTTTAAGAAAACACAGCACGTATTGATTATACCAAACTACAAGGAGCGCATTGAGAAACTCCACATCACACTCCTTGCAATTGCCGATCAAACTTTTCCGACAAAACAAATACATGTTGTCCTCGCCATGGAAGAACGGGAAGAAGATGGGAAGAAAAAAGCAAACCAACTAATTAAAGAATTCTCTCAGGTTTTCGGAAGTATCTTTGCTTCTTACCACCCCGATGTCCCGGGCGAAGTAAAAGGAAAATCATCCAATGAGGCATACGGAGGAATAGTTGCGTATGAAAAACTTTTCGTCAGTGGAAATCTGGATATCGACTTTACGACTGTTTCATCGGTTGATGCCGATTCTCTATTTGATAGGCAATACTTTTCTTATCTTACGTATTCGTTCCTCGGTGACAACAGGCGCTATAATACATTCTGGCAGTCTGCAGTTGTTTTTTACAACAATATCTGGAAAGTGCCTGCGCCGACACGTATTATTTCTTTCTTCGGAAGTCTTTATCGAATGTCTATGCTCGTCCAGGGAGACAGGCTTATTACCCAATCAACCTATACACTCTCTTTCAAACTCTTAAAAGAAATTAATTTCTGGGATATTGATGTTATTCCGGAAGACTATCGTATTTTCTTCAAAGCGTTTTTTCAAAAAAAGGGCCGCGTGTGGATCGAACCAATTTTTCTCAAAACCTCAATGGATGCGGCATTTTCAACAGGGTATGTAAAAAGCCTAAAAAATAAATATCACCAGGAACGCCGATGGTCATGGGGCGTATCAGATGACCCTCTTTTTATTAAATGGTGGTTTACCGTTCCGGGAGTTCCTTTTCTCAGAAAAACAATCATGCTCTACCATGTGCTTCTGGATCACTTCCTTTGGCCATCCAATTGGTTTATCATAACGGTTGCCGCCAATATCATGCCATTTGTGAACCCGGTGTTTTATAGGACAGCACTCGGATATATGTTACCAAAGATGGCGGGCTTTATCCTGACTTCCTGTCTTTTGGCAATTGTCGGCATGATCTTTATTGACTACAAAAACCGTCCTGAAAATGCCAATTTACCGCTCCGTCGCAAGCTTCTTTTCCCGTTTGAGTTCTTCCTCATGCCAGTGGTCGGATTTTTCTTATCGGCGCTTCCCGCACTCATCTCGCATACCCAACTTATGCTTGGCAAACGGCTTGAGTATAAGGTGACTGATAAAGTATGAAAACGCTCTCCAACCATCGGCAGCACGATGTACATTTTCTCCTTATTGTTTCTTTTGTCTTTTTCCTTCTTCGCCTACCTTCCTTAATTGAACCATATTGGTATGGAGATGAAGGAATTTATCAAACGATCGGATTTGCATTAAGAAATGGGAGAACGCTTTACAGCGGTATCTGGGACAATAAGCCCCCCCTTCTTTATATGCTCTATGCTCTCTTTAATGGCGATCAGGAAACGATTCGCCTTGTCTCAATCCTCTTTGGAGTAGCATCAGTTGTAGTAGTATATTTTCTCGCAAAAAAAATGTTCCGAGGATCACACGCTACAAGTATTACAACAATTGCATTTGCAGTCCTTTTTTCGCTTCCTCTTGTTGAGGGGAATATTGCAAATGCAGAAAATTTCATGCTCCTCCCGATTCTTCTTGCCGCATATCTCGTCTATCAGCACGAAAATACTAAATACTTAATACTAAATACTAAATACAAAGTGTTATTCGTTGCCGGTCTACTCTTAGGGATTGCTTTTCTCTTTAAAATTGTTGCAGTTTTTGACCTTGCGGCATTTGCCATATTTTTAATCTTTCTTCCTTTTCTTGAGGAAAAGACAAAACGCTTCTCATTGTCTTTGCTACCGCTTCAGTCACTTGGATCGCTCCTTTTAGGACTTCTCTTTCCCGTTTTGCTGACATTTTTTTACTTTTTCATACAAGGCAATCTGACAAATTTTTTAGAAGCTAATTTTTTACAAAATATCAGGTATGTCGGATATAAGAATGAGTTTCTTATTCCACAGGGGTTACTGATATTTAAGCTCATTCTCCTCTTGTCTTTTGTCGCACTGCTTTTTTTAAAAAAAAATACGCTTACAAAAAGCGCTCTTTTTATTTTCCTCTGGCTTGCATTTTCCGTCTTTAACGCATACTTTTCTCATCGACCGTACACGCACTATATTCTCGTCGCACTCCCAAGTTTTTGCTTAGCACTCGGGCTTACTTTCTCTTACTGGAAAAAATCTCTCTTTATTCCAGCCGGGTTTCTCCTGACACTTTTCCTTTTATCAAGACAGTTTGATCTTCCAGATATTAATAAATACAAAAAACCAGCTACGTATTATCAAAATTTCGCAACGTTTCTCTTAGGACAACGGAGTGTTTCTGACTTCCAAGCCTTCTTCGATAACGATGTGCCGCGGGATTATGAAGTTGCTCGCTATTTGAAAAACCTCCCGAATAAGAATGAGGGAATTTTTATTTGGGGAAATAGCGCACAGATGTATGTCCTTTCGGGAACGCTTCCGCCTGGAAGATATACTGTTGCATACCATATAGCAGGAGACAAAGCGCTTTCAGAAACAGAAAATGTTTTGCAAAAGGCAAAAACGAAATATGTTGTTCTTATGCACGATGCTGCCCCCTACCCCTTCTCACTTCTTGAATATCAGCAAAAAATACGCATAAGAGATACTACTATTTATGAACGTGTTTATTAGAAGAATAACCGCAGATAAAATTATCCGTTTGGCAACGATAATAACTGTTGGGTTATTGATCTTGCAGTTTATCTATATCGTTTTACGCTTTAACCATATTCCGCCAGTGATTCCTCTTTTCAACCAACTCCCGTGGGGTGAGGGAAGACTCGCTGAGAAATTATTCATTTTTCTCCCCCTGCTCCTTGCTAGCGGCATTTGCCTCGTAAACATTACACTTTCTTCTGCATTTTACGAACGTATGCCGCTCATATCGCGTATTCTTGGTGTCATCAATATGCTTCTTGCCCTTTTATCAATTATTTTTATTGTTCGCATTGTTCAGCTTATGGTTTGATATGAACATTTTTACTATAATCCTTCCTCCATTTTTAGTCGCATTTGCCGTGACAACGCTCACGACGCCACTTGTTATCCGCCTTATGCGACGACTCAATATTCTTGATGATCCAACGATTCACAAACACCCAGGCGTTATCCACCGAAAACCAGTCCCGCGAGGAGGCGGGATTCCGCTTTTTATCGGAACGTTTGTCTCAGGACTCTTCTTTTTACCGCTAAATAACGTGACGTTTTCGTTGTATATTGCAGCGTTTCTTGCACTTGCTATTGGTGTTATTGACGATAAGCTCAATGCTGTTGCCAAAGACGTTTCACCGTATCTTCGATTCTTCATCAATATTCTCTGTGCCGTTATCGTTGTTAGCAGCGGCGTCAACGTCCCATTTATTACCAATCCACTGGGTGGCATTCTCCATTTGGATACGATTGTTTTCCGTCTCCCTGGGATTTTCGCTTTTGACTTAGGATCAGTCATTGCAATCATTTGGATTATCTGGGTGATGAATATGCTCAACTGGAGTAAAGGGGTCGATGGGCAAATGCCAGGCATTGTTGCCATCTCGGCAATTGTCATTGGACTATTAAGCCTTCGCTTTCCCAATATCCAAGAAACCGCTCTGATTGATGCAAAGTTATCATTTATCATCGCAGGAGCATCAATTGGCTTTTTGCTCTTTAATTTTTATCCTGCTAAGATTTTCCCAGGCTACGGCGCAACGAGTCTTTACCTCCTCCTTGCAGTTGTCTCGATCCTTTCAAGCGCAAAATTAGCAACAGCGATTCTTGTTATGGGGGTCCCGACAGTTGATGCGCTCTTCACTATTTTGCGAAGGGTTCTGAGCGGGCGGTCGCCTTTCTGGCATGATAATAAACACCTCCACCATCTTCTATTGAAACTTGGTTTTGGACAGCGAAAAATTGCGTTGTTTTATTGGTGTATTTCTGCTATATTAGGATCGATTTCACTAGCGCTACAAAGTAGGAGTAAGGCATTTGCGATTGTCATGCTCATTGTGATTGTTGGTGGAGCACTGTTTTTTTTGCATTTGCTCGTAAGGCATGAAAAAGTCACTTCGTGATATCTTGCGTTTGCTTCGGCCGAGACAGTGGATTAAAAACCTCGCTGTCTTTGCTGCACTCATCTTCACTGGTGAATTATTTAACCCCATTGCACTTGAGAACGTCATATATGGTTTCTTTATTTTCTGCGGAATTTCAAGCGGTATTTACATCATCAATGATATCTTTGATATTGATAAGGACCGTCAACATCCATTTAAAAAATTTCGACCACTTGCGCATGATGATGTATCACTATCAACTGCAACGGTAATTGCGATAGTGCTCATTTTCGTATCACTCATTTGGAGCTTTTTCCTCACCCCGGCATTTTTTTTAATCGCCGTTGTCTATCTCTTGCTTCAGTTTTCTTATTCTGCATTTCTAAAGCACATCGCGGTTATTGATATTTTGGCACTTGCCGGAGGATACATTCTTCGAGTCTACGCGGGAGAAGTTGTCGGAGGATTCCATATATCGGTGTGGTTGCTTTTGACAACGATCTCATTGTCGCTTTTTCTTGCTATCGGCAAAAGACGGCGTGAGTTGACACTCATCTCAGAGCACGCCGAAGCAAACATCGCTGTCGTGAGAAAATCGCTTTCTCACTACTCTGAGCGACTACTTGATGTCTATGCGTCAATTTTTGCGACGTCAACATTTATTTCCTATGCGCTTTTTACCTTTTTGGGGTACTCAAATACTCTATCCGCTACCAATGAGTTTCTCCTTCCCCAATTTTTACCGGACTACCTTAATAGAAAATGGCTGATGGTAACAATCATACCGGTCGTCTATGGGTTAATGCGCTATCTTCAAGATATATACGAAAAGCATCAGGGAGAAAGCCCCGAAAGAGTGCTCTTTTCCGATAAGTCGCTTTTGGCAACAGTCCTCGCCTGGGGGTTTCTCGTCATCCTCATCATCTACGGAATAGGCGCATAAACTATTCTTGCTTTTCTGCGTACCGCGAGCTTATCCATCCTTTTTCTCCACTTTCAAGTTTTATTTGATACCACCCGCTTTTCTCATCTACCACTTCAAACGTCTCACCGGGCGATACACGATCTATCTCTGTCGCGGTAAGAGATGCATCTTCTCGAACGCGAAGAAATCCATTCGGCGTTTGCAAAATAACAACCGTTGCGTTTTTCCTTGGCGTTGGCGACAAGTCTCCGGAAGGAGATGCTACTTTCTCTATCTTTGCTTCATCAATTCCTAAATAGATTCTGGTAGTAAGCTTATACCCTTTTGGCGTACGGATGCGGACGACCTTGTCTTTGTATCCCTCCTTTTTGATCCGTAATGCATGATCCGATTCGGTCAGGTCTGAAAGGACAAGCGGGGACTGGCCGACAGGTGCATTATCCATAAAAACGTCTGCTTTGTCAGGCAGAGAAAGCACAAGAAGGGATGAATCTGTTTTCTCGGATAACGCTGTGAGAAAAATAACGCTCCCGTCAGATGCAGCGCCTTTTGCAAATTTCCTATCAACAACTGTCAACACAGACGGAGCTATCTCAATTTTCTCCTGATATTCGCTCAGTGCCGGATCAAGAGGGACAAGCCGAAGCGTATACGAACCAACCCCTAGCATGTCTGCTGCCTCACATTTACAAAGCGGCGTTTGACCAATGAGCTTCTCATCAAGATATACTTTGGTCCTAGGGTTACTGGTTACCTGAAGCGCTCCTTTTACATTTTTTTTAAGGAAAAAGAATTGATAGCTCAAAATAAGGATGACTGCGAGAATAAAAGCAGGGATAATGAAAAAGAGTAATCTCTTCATCAGGAAAGAATTAAGATACTATAGCATAACGGAAGATCAAAACTCAAAAATCAAAAGTCAAAACCACAAATAAAAAGTAAAAATTTTAAGGCTTGAGGATGCGGATAATAATTGGCTTAAGCTTCGTAACAGCTTTAAAACGATGGTTGTATTTTTCCATTTCTTCGGCGTTGAGATCTGATTCATGATAGTATTTCTGTATCTCTGGCAAAAAGAAAAATGAACGGTATGGATATCCATGCAAGAGTTTTAATAATGGCTTTTTAGCAATGATTCCATCCGCCTCACCCCGAGTGCTCCATACTCGGCCATCAGGAAGAGAAAAAGAAACAACCGTTACAAAACGCGCAGCTCGATTATCATCTGGCAAATCTGCCGCAACTTTGTTCATATGAGAAATCAACTCCTCATCTGTCGAATCATGTCCAAGCCACCGCCGGCTCCGAACCCCAGGTGTCCCGTTTAACGCCGAAATCTCAAGCCCCCCATCATCTGCAATCGCAGGAAGTCCTGATTTTTTCGCATAAAACACAGCCTTTTTCTGTGAGTTTTCTTCATACGTCTTCTCATCCTCCACAACGTCATCGCTAATGTTTAAATCTGACAGCGAAACAAGCTCCGCCGGTAAATCCGAAAAAAACTCCCTAAACTCCCGCAACTTTCCTTTATTCTTCGTAGCAATCAGCAGCTTTTGCATGCAGTTTACACTTCTTGAAATCGTCGTTGTACAAACGTCTTATCTAACGATACGATAAGCCATCCAGCCTTCGGTCCGTGGTTTTTCCCAAGCAACGCCGTATAGATTGCGGAAAAGGCCTCTTTGGATGAAACTCCCAGTTCTTTCGCCCATTCATAGAGCATTTTTTGCAACTCTTCTGCATCCCAATCTCTGTTAATCTTTTGCGTAATATGCTTGAGATATATTTTCTGTTTTTCTGATAATTGTTTTACCGCCTCCGGTAACTCTTTTTGAAGAGTAAATCTTTCAGACTCTGGCGCAAATTTTTCAACCCACATCCGTGCATATTTTGCCCATTCCTCAAGTCCTTCTTTTTTTATATGTTCTTGCATATTAGGCATCTGGACCCATTGGGCAAGAACAGAAAACCGAACAGACGGCGATTTCTTAATACCATCTATCTGTGAGTATTCAAAAGCTCTTGCTAAATCCCCATCTGCTTTTAAGCCTTTTTTTTGTGCCTCATATGCAATCGCTGTTTTCTGATAATCGTCAAACAGTTTCGGAATCGTATCGCCTGCTGGATCAAAGTTGATTGCCTGATTCATTTTTGTTTTGACCATTAAGAATCGTAAGATCTCAGGTGGTAAAATCTCAACCATTTCAGACGCAGATGATCCCAAACCCTTTGATGAAGACATTTTCTTACCACCAACCAAAAAGAACTCATATGGCAACGGATACGGCACAGGATAATTAATCACCCGCTCACAAATAAGTGACGCTAAGTCGTGTGATCCGCCTGCAGACATGTGATCTTTGCCAGCACCTTCAACCGTCACGCCAATGACTTTCCATTTCACCGCCCACTCGATTTTCCAGGGGAGTTTGCCGGCAACATGGCCTTTCGAACTGAAAGGAGATACTTTGCCTTTATACCCGCATCCTTTGGTCCAATCGAGTCGGTCGATATCACAGGTAAAATGAACAAATTCTCCATCCCAGTCATACACTTTTGTCGTTGACACTTTCCCACAATTCGGACAGTAGACCTGATACGGATACCAATCCTTTGCGAGCGGTTTTTTATACAACTGCTCATATACCTCCCTGATTATCTCTGCTTTATCAAGACATAAACGGATACTATCGTTCATCTGACCGCTTTCATAAATCTTATTTGCCCAGAGAATTTCCGGATGGCATCCGATTGCCTCAAATGCGTTGATAAAATCTTTTGCATAATACTCTGCATAATTTGCATATCCTTCGATAGGAGACGGAATTTTATAGAGAGGCGTTCCCATGTATTTCTCAAACTTTTCTTTAGGCAAATAGATGGGTAACGAATCCATGGGGTCATGATTATCAAAAACATATGTGTATTTCGCTTCAACACCGGCATTTTTAAGCGCTTTATACGCAAGATCATGAATTACAACACCACGAAGTGCGCCAACATGGATCTTGCCAGACGGCGTCTTCATATCATCAATCCACTCAAGAGGGAGATTTCGTTTTTTTATCTCTTGCGCTTCTTTATCCGCCCAAAACATATGTGTATTGTAACTCATGTGCATACTCCTGAAAAGCCTCTGCTTACTGTACGGAGTCGTATTATCATTCCTCCTCTCTTAGCTGTCTAACGAGAGATTCAATTGCATGACCATATGGTAATGCATATGCGAATACCTGAGGGTTTCGTGTTCTTCCTATTGCCTCTTTATATAAGGGTTCACATTCTTCTACGTTGAGTGGAATAAAACCCGGCAAATCTAACCGTCCATGCTCGAGTTGAAATATGAGCGGTCTTTCCAAATCTATATTTTTTGCTCTCATGCTAAATTCCATATCAAAATTACTTCGTAACTCCTCTGCATATTCTACTGCCCAGTGATTTACAAGCTCATCAACAACCAGTAATACATCCAGATCTTTTGGTGTCGCATTAGGATCCGCGCTAGAACCAACAATAACTGCTCCTCGAATACGCGCTATTTCAGCAAGGCCAGAAACGTCTACGCCTTGCGTTTCTACCAATTCATCAATACGACGCATCCCTGTTAGCTCTCTAAATAAACCAATAAACCTTTCAGGCGATGTCTCACGAGCAATTTCTGGTCTTTTCAGCAATCCGTCGTTTTCATTGTTCATATACTCACCCCTTCACTACGAAAAAGCCCTCGCTTGAGGGGTCAAAACACAGAGAAAAGACCCCTCTACGAGAGGTGCTTCTTTGCATTCATTGAAACATTGTCAAAATTCATAGGTATAGCCGAGTATGATAGCATATAAAAACTTTTCTTATCGCCTCTCACCTCTTATCTCCTGCTTATTTCCCACAAGAACATGCTCGAGCAGAATTTTGTGGGATTCTGTGCTATGCTAGTTTTATGAGTGAAGCAACCGACATATCATTCCCCACTACTCCTACTGACAAACAAATAGGAGTACTAGCGAACATGCTATATCAAAAAATAAAAGATGAGAAGCGAGAAAAACAACATGCATCAATAAAGAAAGTGCTTCTGTTACTTGGAATGGGAACAACAATAGCGGCAGCATTCATAGCACCCAGAGCTGCCTATATGCTCGCAAAAGCACTCCGGGAAGAGGAAGAATGGAAAAATTGGAGGCGATTTGATCAAGCATACCTTCGACAAACGCTGCGAAGGCTTGCTAAACGAAAGTTTGTTGAGATAAAAGAAAGTGGAAAAAAACAGCAAATTATCATAACAGAGAGAGGCAAAAAGAGAATCCTTGAGTATGCGCTTGGGGAGTTGACAATCAGTAAACCATCGCATTGGGATAAGAAATGGCGAGTAGTGATCTATGATATCCCGCAGAAGAAAAAGAAATTGCAAGAGGTTATGCGAAGATCACTAAAACAGCTAGAATTTCTTCTGATCCAAGAAAGTGTCTACATTATTCCCTATGCTTGTTATAAAGAAATTGAATTTTTGCGAGAATATTATGGTGTTGGACAGTATCTTAAATATCTTTTGGTTGATAAACTAGAAGATGATTCTGCTTATAAAGCATATTTCGGTTTATGAGAAACCCACAAATTTTAGCTCGAGCTTGAATTGGTGGGATTCGATTGAAAATCTCTAAATCTCTTACTCTTTTTATCCTTTATGAAAAATTATGTAACGATTTCTGCCTCCTGGACTGAATTTTACTTCACTATCTCCGCTTCGAGTTCGGGGTAAAAGCCGAAGGTGGCGTGGAATTTTTCTTTTATTTGCTCAATAATTGCCAGGATATCTGCTGCTTTTGCATGATCGACATTTGAAATATAATTCGCGTGTTTTTCAGTAATTTTGGCTCCGCCGACCTGAAGACCTGAGAAACCGAGACGCTTTATCACATAGCCCATCGACACTTTCCCGTGCCATTTGTTTGTAACAGTTTCGTGTATATCTGGCCAAACCGCAAGAATTTTCTGCACGTTGCCTTCGCCTTCAATGTTTTTAAACACCGATCCGCAGGAGGGGTATTCTATCGGATGATTACTATTTCGGTAATCGATTTTTTCCTGATATATTCTTTTCGCTCCCGCAACTTCCTCATCACTTGCAGGTCGCAAGCGAAAATATCCCTGTAAAATAATCAGGTTGTGATTGTACTTAAAAAAACTATCTCTGTAGTAAAACAAACATTCTGCATTCGTTAACATTTTCTCAACTTCCTCATGAAGATCATAAATCTCAACTTTTTCCAAAACATCCTTCATTTCCACTCCAAAAGCTCCTGCATTTCCACAAATCGCACCTCCGACAGTACTGGGCAATCCACCCAAATTCTCAATTCCTATAAGATTATTTGCAAAACCAAATTGAATAAGATCATCTACTGTCTGTCCAGCATAAGACGCCACCAACCCATCAGGAGTAAGGGAAATATCTTGATTGCTAGGTTTGCAAAGCCAAATAACCGCACCGTCAAAATCAGCATCATTCATCAACAGATTTGACCCTAAGCCGACAACGAGAACTTTTTTAATGTGGTTTTTTTTAATATAGTCAAACGCAGCGATAATATCATCTCTGCTTTTTACCTCAAGAACAATTTTTGCAGTACCGCCGATTTTGTAAAAAAGTATATCCTTAAGGGGCAAATGCTCGTGGACCTTCATTAAATTATTGTAGCACGCGTAGCTCTTTTGCGACTTTGGCAAAAGCTGCAATTCCTTTATCTAAATCTTCTTTACTATGCGCTGCTGATGGCATGACTCTTATCCGCGCTTTGCCTTTGGCAACCATGGGAAATTTGATTGGTGTTGCAAAGACATCATTCTCCAGTAAGTTAGCACTAAACTGTACTGAAAGGTCTTCATCGCCAAGCATGACTGGCGTTATTGGCGTCTCACTTTCGCCAGTGTCAAAGCCGAGTTTTTTAAATTCTGCCTTCAAATAGGCACCATTCTCCCACAACTTCTTGACCCGCTCATCTGATTCTTCCAAAATCTTTACCGACTCAATAAGCGCAGCAGTATCAGGGATGGAAAGACCATTTGAAAACAAGAACTGTCTAGCTTTTTGTCGATAAAAATCTATGAGTGTTTTTCTGCCAGTAATGAACCCTCCCATGACACCAAAAGCCTTTGAGAGTGTCCCAACTTCAATATCGACTTTGCCATGAAGACCGAAATGATCGACAATTCCTCGTCCGTGGTCTCCGACTACTCCCTCACCGTGCGCATCATCAACCATGGTCAAAGCTTGATACTGCTCAGCAAGCTCTACAATCTCCTTCATCGGTGCAAGATCGCCATCCATTGAGAAAACCCCATCAGTAATGACAAGAATAACTGGTGGCGCTCCGTCTGCTTTTGGCGTATTCCGCATTTCAGCTGCTTGCCCGAGTTGCTCTGCAAGTTTTGCCATATCTTTATGTGGATAGATAAATTTCCGCTGAGGCTGGGCGAGACGAACCGCATCAATGATTGATGCATGATTGAGCTCATCTGAAATAACAATATCTTCTTTTCCAACAATTGTTTGGATTGCAGCAAGATTTGCCATATACCCACCGGTCAATGCCAGACATGCTTCTGCATGTTTAAATCTCGCCAGACGTTCCTCAAGTTCAATATGGAGTATATTGGTACCAGAAAGTGCTCTCACAGATCCAGTCCCAACACCGTATTCTTCAACTGCTTCGATTGCAGCTTTTCTTAATCGATCATCATTTGCCAACCCTAGGTAGTTATTCGAACAAAGATTTAACGTTTTCCCCCCGCCAATTTCCAAATATGCGCCTTGACCGGACTCAATAACCACTGGCGATTTCCCCGTGGCAACGGCTTCTTGGAGTCCTGTATAAAATTGTTCAAGAAAGTTTCCCATATCATTGTGCATCTAACACTATTTTACCACATTCGCCTGATTTCATCACTTCCATTGCCTTCTCAAAATCTTTCAGCTTGAATGTATGGGTAATAATTTTCTTCAAGTCGACCTCCCCGCTTTTGAGAATTCTTGTCGTCTCTTTCCATGTTTCCCAGATGCGTCTACCAAACACAGAATCAATAGAAAGCTCTTTATTAATGAGATACTTCCCCCAATTCATGGTAACTAGCTCTTTTGGTATGCCAAATGCGATAATTTTTCCTGCGATCCGCACGGCATCAAATGCCATCTGTATGCCGCTTTTATTTCCGCTCATCTCCAATACTACATCGTATGTCCCGTATTCATGAGAACGTAATGTCTCCTCTACTCGATTAAATCCAACCTTCTTAGCAAGTTTCCTTCGATACTCCCGTCTATTAATGCCAACAACCTCTTTTGCGCCGTAGACTCTAGCGACCATGCCAGCGCATAGCCCCGTTGGCCCTAAGCCCACTACTAAAACACGCTTCCCTTTGACGTTTGCTTTCATCACTACATGCACTGCATTTCCCAACGGTTCTTGAACACTCATTGCCTCAATATCAATCGATGGGTCATTTTTCCAGGTTGTACGAATGGGGATAGTTGCATATTGGGCAAATGCGCCATTTCGGCCGATGCCAAAAAGCTCCATATTCTCACAGACGTGGCAATTTTTAATGCTGCACTGGTAACAGTTAAGACAGTAAATGTGCGTTTCAGAAGAGACAAGATCGCCAACGGCTAAATGCGTTTTTTTCTTTGTATTGATTGCGACAATTTTTCCAACCATCTCATGGCCAATGATGGTAGGTGGCTTGATATGATCCTTCGCCCATGGTATCCAATCATAAATACCGACGTCTGTGCCACAAATTGAGCTGAAGAGTACCTTTACGAGTACCTCATCGTCTCCAAGTATTGGCACAGGTACCTTCTTGATTGTCACGCCTTTTTGCGGTTTTTCCTTCAGAACAGCAATCATCTGTTGCGACTTCATAAGAAGATTAATCTTGGAGAAGTGAAGTTAGCTAATTGACACAATTGTGTAGACAATCTTTCCTGCAGGAGCGCTCACTTCCACTTTGTCTCCAACTTTTTTACCTAAAAGTGCTTTACCAAGCGGCGATTCATGAGAGATTTTTCGCGCCAAAGGATCTGCCTCAAATTCGCCGACAACGATATACACTTCTTTTTTCCCGTCAATTCTGACTGTAACTTTTGAGCCTAATTTTATATTTCTCTCGCCTGCTTTACCATTTGTCGCGTTAATCAATACCACCTCTTTCAAAATATCATCAAGCTCGTCAATTCTTCCATCAATAAACGATAATTCTTCGCGCGCCGCAACATACTCTGCATTCTCTGAAAGGTCTCCCAGATCCCGCGCGGCAGATACGCGTGCCAGTACTTCGGGACGCTTTTTTTTCGTTAACTCTTCATGTTCTTTCTGAAGACCCGTTAACCCATCTTTTGTGAGATATATTTTTTTACTGCCCATAAGCTAGACAAACAAAATCCCTCGATACTATTCTGAGGGAAAAAGTGTCAAAAACATGGTGAGTATAGTCAAATTCTAGCTGTTTGTCAACTGCAAAAACAGAATTATTGAGGTGTCATAGGAAGTCTCAATATTCGCTGATTTAGGAAATCTCAGTTTTCGCTGCA
>CAYWEP010000024.1:6416-14754 GCA_964457405.1 uncultured Gammaproteobacteria bacterium | reverse complement strand
CGAAATTAAAGCTTTCCCAATTTGACGAAACAGTAGAACTCCATATCAATACAACCGAAGCAGGCGTTTCAGGAAGCCTGACACTTCCCCACGGAACAGGCAAAAAAATGCGCGTTATTATCGCCAACCCTTCGCAGGATCCGCAAGGCCTTGATGCATTGATAAAAAAGATTGAAGCAGGCACTATCGATTTTGACGTGCTGATTGCGACCCCTGATGCTATGCCTCGGCTTGCCAAAGTTGCAAAATTCTTAGGCCCACGAGGGCTCATGCCAAATCCAAAAGCAGGCACTGTCTCACCAAAACCTGAGGAAATTGCAAAGAAATTTGAGGCAGGACAAGTGAATTTTAAAACAGAAGCGAAAGCGCCCATTATTCACATCACTGTGGGAAAAGTATCTTTTGGAGGAGAAAAATTAGCTCAAAACATCAAAGCGATCATTGACTCTCTTCAATCTAATAAAGTAAAAAACATCACCCTGAAATCTACCATGTCCCCCGGTATGAAGATTGATATTGGCACAATGTAATCCTCCCTTTAATTTGTTTGTTGGCCTGCTGCGATATTGCTTCCTTTTGGCAGCCGTAAGGTAAAGCTTATTCTCTTTTGTTCTGGCATGTAGTGGGTCAAGACGTTTATTTGTAATTTTGTTAGGATAAGCTTTACGAGATAACCCTCGAGTCCTGAGCCAAAACGAAGATTGGTTTTCTCATCCAGGCTGCCATAATAGGCTATAAAGATTGCGTCTTTCTCCTCTGTTGTGAGTAGCGGACAATTTGCTGTAATTGTTACGAGTATTGCCTGTTTTTCTTCTCGAAGTACAGTTGTCTGTACAAGCGCATTGCTTTCTCCTGATGCAAGCATAATGCCAATGTCGATTAATTTTTGGATGGCGAGACTAATCAACTTTATGTCGCACGGTACAGTAAAAAATGGACCTGTGAGGTGCTCGGGACTTATCACAAATCTGCCGCTAAGCAGTGGTTTAACATCATCTGCGCCAAAATGAGGGAGGGAAAAATCGAGTGAAACATGAAGCGCTTGCGCGAATTCATGCTCAACGACGAGTGTTTGTCGGCAGAGACTTGCAATATCAACGTAGGTTTTTTGCTCGTAAATACCGTGGTCTTCTATGCTTCGCGCTGTGAGAATGTCCTCCTGTGTTTTGGCTACGAGCACGAGACGACCCTTGAGATCTTGCAGACCCCTTTCAAGCAAGCGATGTTTTAGGTCTTCGATCATTGCCTGATGCTTTGCATTTGCCTCTTCAAGCTCTTTGTGCTCTGCTGGTATTATTCCTCCGGGTTGGCCTTTGGGAGTAATGTTGAGGATGATACTGAACTGGTTAATCGCGCTATCTAAATCGGCTATTGGCTTTACTTTTACTGTGACTGCTTGTGTTGATTTTATATCAGTTGTTAAAAGCGTTAGGTCTTCGATTATTTCGGTTGATCTTTGGGCGATGATTTTGTCGAAAGGAAAGATATTTTTGGTGGTGAGATTGCCGTTTTTGTCTTTGAGAAACAAAACGTCAAAGAGTGGTTTATGTAATAGCTCTGATCGTGAACGGCTGAGTGTATGCTCGACTGCATCGTTGACTGAAAGTATGACTGTATCTCGGTTGATAACAAAAACCAACTCATCTAAGGTTGCGAGGATCGTCTCTTCGACATTAATTTGGTTTTTTAGTATTTCTGCAATGCTATCTTTGAGATGATACCTATACGCTAGAAGGTATGCCAACGGGACGATCCCGATGAATGACACCATATAAATAATTGGTGTACCTGGATCTTCGAGAAAAAAGAGGATTACCTCTTGATTGAGGAGAAGGTTTGTTAAGAGTATTGTTGCTGTTGACGCAAGGAAAAGCAGGACAAAGTAGAACTCGGCAAGAAAACTAATTGCAAGAACTGATAGATAGATAAGAACAAAAAAAGGACTATAGAGACCACCTGTTGCAAAGACGAGCAACTGCACAAAGAGCGTACAAAGATATAAAAGATAGAACTTCCCTTCCCTTCTGAAAAAAGAATTTACTGGCGTAAAGTAGTAACCATTTACGAGGACTAAGATAATTCCTAGAAGTATTACGACTATCTGCAGTGTTGTTCGTGAGGGAATATCGAATAGGTCAAATGCAAGAACAAATAACGCTGAGATTGTGTAAATGATGAGCGCGAGCGAAAATTTGGGCATGCCTTCATTATATGCACGAATCATACACTACGTCTACTTGAGTCTTTTCCAGTTCAATGATTTTTCTGAAACAAATTTGACAATCAATACTCAACTTCATATTATTAAATATGGATGAGTAAATTCGCAGAAAGACTAAAACAGTCCGTAGACAGCAGGCTCCCCCATTTCTCAACCTCACTTCCCTACATTGTCGCTACTATTTTAATCATGCTCGTCCCGCTGACAGTTATTTTATCCCAGCAGGAGACAAAAATACGTTCTCAAGCTTTCTCATTTCCTGTCAGGATTACAGTAACCAATAGCGAAGATGGAACCGCAATTGCTGATGCTTCCGTATCCATAGATTACCAGCCAGGCCAAGATTGTCCTACCGATACTAATGGTAAATGCGTTGTGTATATTACTAACCATGAGCCTGGCCAAGTACATGCAGTTTATGCCTATAAAGAAGATGAGTTTGTTTTAGGAAAAAAAGAGTTCACTATTAACCCTGCTGCCGAGGCTACAACTGTATCCATTGCGCTTGCACCGGTTAAGACAAAAGAAAGCCTTAGCACATCACCATCGCCGGGATCGAAATCTTACGAATCATATGAAATTAATGTTACTGTGCGAGATGACCAATCAGGCAGACTTATTTCAGGAGCATACATATCGCTCGATGGTGGGAGCTTGAACGAGTCGGGGGTCGATTGCACAACGCATGTGGAGGGAGTTTGCGCCTTTACCGTTTATACAAGACGGAATTATAAGCTGCACGTTGAAAAGGAAGGGTATGCAGACAGAGATACAACTATTTCAGTACAATCTAGCCAGACAAATATTAATATAGATATGGTTCAGGAAGACAGCGCGAAATCACCTGCTGATGGTACGAAAGATCCCAATACCGGCGGTCCGAAAGATGGCGACACGCCTGATGATGGCAGCAATCCTCCAGGCCCGGATGACCTCAAGTGTCTCGGCGGCATTTGCGAGACGCCGACACCAACTCCACCATACTGCATCACTCCCACTCCAACAGAAGAGGAACCGGAAGAGGATACCGACACACCTTCGCCTTCAAACCAAAGCATCCTTGACCTTATAAGACAGCGAATTAATGAGGCCTTCAGCAGGTTTGGCGAC
The DNA here is from genome assembly GCA_964457405.1 of uncultured Gammaproteobacteria bacterium. GTDB lineage: Bacteria > Patescibacteriota > Microgenomatia > Levybacterales > UBA12049 > CAYWEP01. The sequence goes on along the minus strand of CAYWEP010000024.1, from coordinate 11,423 downwards.
CTCTTTAACACAAACCCCAATAATTCCCCCGCGCAATAACCTCCCTCATATTGACACTCCCCCCTCCTTTGCTCTACGCTAGAAATACGTAAGAATACTGTATGGAAGCAGAAGAACCAAAACAAACAACACCAGAAATGCAGGCATCTGGTGAAAAAGCACTTGTACAACAAGATGTTCCTCCAAAGCAAAAGCGAAAAATAAATGTCATAGGCCTTATTAGTATCATCGTCCTCTTCCTCCTCATCACAGGCATCATACTCCTCGCTTCAATGTCAAAAACCGAACAGGACATAGAACAGCATGCAGCAGAAACGAAAACAAATTTTACAGAGCGGAAACGGGAGCGGTTGAAGAATACGGTTACCGGCCGCATTGTCGTAAAACGCAAGCAAGGCATTGCAGCGGCAACAGTTGATGCGGCAATCACGCGAAAATTTAAGACAAAAACCCGAAAGAATCTCCCTCAGACGAGAACCAAGGTGCTTGATGTCCCTGCCGGCCAGGAAAACGCGATTATTGCCGCGCTCAAACAAAACCCAATGATTGAATACGTAGGCCCTGTCGCATATGCAACAGTAAACTTTGAACCGAATGACCCGGAATTTATCAACCAGTATGGACTTAAAAAAATCAGCGCCCCAAGTGCATGGGATATAACAAAAGGAAACGGTGTAAAAGTTGCAATTGTTGATACGGGAATTGATACAAGCCATGAAGATCTAAGCGGCAAAGTGACAGCGAGCAAAAACTTTACATCAGACAGTGAAAAAGTAACAGATGACAATGGACACGGAACACATATGGCAGGCATTGTTTCTGCCGTTACCGACAATAAGATTGGCATTGCCGGCACCTGTCCTGACTGCAAACTCATTATCGCAAAGGCGATGGGAGCAGACGGAAAAGGAACATCTGATGTAATTAGCGAAGGTATCATATGGGCGGCGGATCAAGGTGCACAGGTAATAAATGCAAGCCTCTCAATTGACGCAAACCAGCAAATCCCCTGTGAGGCGCTTTTGGAATTAAAAGACGCAGTTGATTACGCCCATAGCAAAGGGGCTGTTTTTATCGCATCAGCAGGTAATGATAAAAACGCTATTCCTCACTACCCTGGAGCATTCGATAATGCTATCGCAGTTGCCGCAACCGATAAAAATGATAAGATGTGGACGAATTCAAATTACGGCTCCGATTGGGTAGACATTGCCGCGCCAGGTGCTGCTATCTTGTCAACTGTTCCGCCTGGAAAAGGATCTAGTCCTACTGGGAGGAAAGGATATGCATTTTATGATGGGACATCAATGGCTGCGCCACATGTCGCAGGAGTAGCAGCGCTGCTTTTTGCAAACGGATTAAGCAGTAAGCAAGTTGTCAGTGAGCTTCTTGGTACCGCGGACAAGATTGACGGGACTGGCGAGCTCTGGCAAAACGGCAGGCTTAATGCGGCAAAAGCAGTCGGAGCAAAACCACAAGATGAACCAAAAGAAAAAACACAAAGCGCCGGCAAGAGAACGCGATTGAATGCCGATCCGACTGAGGATTGCATCGACGAAACGACACCGAATGAAACACCGACGAAATCACCGCCCCCACCTGGTGACGACGGGAAGAAACCGACACCGACACCTGGCACTGGCCAACCATTGGCAACGCCAACCTTTGTCTGTCTCGCATCGCCCAACTGCGGCTTAACTGGAACGCCACCGCCTGATGCTCTCTTAACTTTGACTCCAGGAGGACCCGGCACTCCTCCGCCAGGCACACTGCCACCAGATTGGCTAACGATTCTTCAAGAGCGACTGGCTGAGATGCGACGACGACTGCAGGAAGCAGCAGAGGAGTTACGGCAACGAATGGAAGAATTAAGAAACCGCATGCTACAACTTGGTGAGCAGATCCGTGAACGCACCCAAAATATCAATGTTCCAGCGCGACCGAGTATATGAGCGTGAAGGAAGAAAGGATAGCTTCGCCTACAACCGAGTGGTCTGACTATCTTGCCACGTTAAATCCGCTTAAGCGTTTGGTAGTAGAAGAAACAACAATACCCCAGGATCACACTAGTATAATAGTAGCAAACAAAAGTAATGCAGGATCACCAGCTGCCCAAGGCTATACTCGTCGAGGATTCTTAACAACGGCAAGAGATGTTGTTGGAGGAGGGGTTTTGGGAGGAATCGGTGGTATGTTTGGTGGTACACACATTGTTGACGAGCAGCCTGCGATGCAAGCGGAGAGGAGATCTTCTGCTCAGCTATTTTATCGCAACGACGCCATGATGCCTGAAATCATTACCTTTTCTGACACACCTGAGCATCCTCGTATACAATTTCTCAATTGGACTGGAACAATACCGCTTGATGAGATTTATTCGTATACCCAAAGCTACCCCGATCGGACGCTTATTTTCACGATCACTGATCCAGAAACCAATACCCTCTTACGGGAAATAACCCTTGATAGACATTTTTCACCACAACTGCAAAGCGATTCGTATTGGATAGACCCAGAGCAACATGCATTGGTCTTCTCTATTACACCTGGCAAGAAGGGCTTGGCAAAAGTTGCTTTTGATGAGTTTGAAGGAGGAAAACCTGTTACGTCCACTTCATCATTTATAGAAACACACAGAACAGTATGGCAAATACCAGATGCTCCATCAGCAATAGTCCGAAGCGAATCAATCGTGTTACTCGAGAATGTGTATGCTGGAATCTCAGAGATTGCGAGGATTGCAGATGTGGCAGGTATTCATATTACGCTTGACATATCATCGTCTGGAAGAGCATGCACGATCCGCTATCAAGACACAAAAACAAAGATGCTTGAAATGGCTGTTTCTGAAGGGATATTTACCAACCAAACTTTTGAAAATGAAGGACTAGTTCGATCCTATTTTACCATAATGCAAGGAATTTTTACCCAAATGATGCCTAGGGCAGATGGCACTACTGCATATCTTGATCCGAAGTATTCGGAGATCTTGCACAACTTCTTGAGTTTTCATACGCACAAACGGGATAATGCAAATGCTCATGCGAAAACCACGACACCACAGGGATCGACTCATGACTATTTTCCTTTTCAAGCAGTTGACCTGACTACCTATGAACCAGGATTTTCTGGAAATTATCCACTGCGTCCTTATGACAATCCGCAAGTAGATTTTGCCTCCTTTGCAACAGTGCTTCGGTTTTATCCTGAAGCGTTGATTGAACGCTACAAGGATCAGGAAAAAAAAGAAGCTTCCACTTATAAATATAGCGGTCCGACCTTCGATTTCAGAAAAAAAACACAAAACCTACTCACATTTACAACAATCGTTGTGGGCAGTGCGTTCAACAAATATGTGAGAGTAAACGAGGCACTCTTAACCTTTTTCACTTCAAAATCGCTTCTCCTTTTAATTAATGAAGGGATGCTTCCGGAAAGCTATCGGAATCGGCTCGGTTTGCCAAAACCGTAAAGTCCTTCTCATGACAGCGGAGGAGAAAATCCCGCTTGACAATCCCATAAGTCTGGGTGTATGCTCAGGCTGAACCGTTTGAGTACGGCATTTCTTAGCGAATATAGTAGTAAAAAATGACCACTGCTCTTAAATAAGCTAGGAGGACAATAAGCGTGAGAAAACACGCATCGGGTATCATGGTGTCTGCCCGAAAGTGGGAAAGATCGAGCTCAGCTCGACTTAAAAGAGATTCTCCTTTACCCTCACGACATGATCTCCTCTTGAAAGGAATACCGGTACCAACCGAGTCTGACTCGGTACCAATAGGAAGCCCGCTGGTCATACCATGAAAGAGTTATCTCGCCGACAATTTCTGACAGGTGCGCTGGGATTAGGCGCGACTCTATTAGTTCCGGAAATAGGTCGTGCGCATGAGTCCGAGGCGGTTGAGCCGATTGGTCTTCTAAAACCCCCACGTAGCATCGCGAACATAGAAAATCTTGCTTTAACGTGTGCCAAGTCAATGGAAGATCTTGTCCCTTATGCACCGCTTCTTAAAGTGAATGATGTCGACGATTTTGTTGAAGAATTTGTCCCATACCTCGCGCTTATAGGTTATCAGGAAGAAGAAAACCTTGTATATCCTAAAATTACAACTGAGGATTTCGGCGATACAGATATTCTTAAAGGATTCTATCTGATGGGAACGAGTAATTGTGGCAACGGTGGTCTTTATGGAGAACAGAAAGGAGACGGATCAATTAAGATAAATGAACGTTTCTTTACAGAGTATAGTCCGATGCAAAGACCGGAGCGAAACTGGCAAGTTGTCCAAACACTAGCTCACGAAATTTCTCATTCAAATCAAGTATCTTGTGAACCATCCTTTTCTTTCTTCGGTGATTTAAGAATGGTTGAGGGAACGACAGAAATTGTTGCCATGAATGCGCTTTTTGCTATGAGTATGGATGGCTCTCGAATTGCCTTACCTGCGGCAGTAGGACAAGTAATGACGATGGCAAAAGGCTATGCGCTTGCACGATGGCAGGAAGAGGGACATATTGAACAATATGATGTATTTTTAGCAAAATTCCCTAACCATTCGGAAGAACAGGGAGAATGGAATTTATGGCAAAGCCTGGGTGATGTTTCAGGTTTTGTCAATGCTGCGGAGTCATATAGCAGACGGCCACTTGAAGTGATAAGCGATGCTATGGAAACAGCGAATTTTGAAACAAAGCCATTGCCTGTCCCAACAGGAACACTGAAACTTCCTCATATAAATTATGTCCTTTCAAATTTGAGCCATTTTGTTGAGGATTATGAAAGAGCTGCTTCCTAAATATCAGCACGATCATATTGGCTATTAATTGGATAGGGAGCAGCGAATAGAGCAGCAGAGAATAGAATATATGGAACGGGAAAGCCAAGGCCAAGCCACAGTATTAGCTCGTGTAGAGGAGGTATTCCCTGACCCGTCTGTTTCTACGAATGGGAAACCTATACCGCGACCCCCAATCTACCGAGTGTCGACAAAAGACCCCAGCTCTACA